>JANNWO010000162.1:0-2174 GCA_031408395.1 Sphingomonadales bacterium
GACCTTGGGGTGGGCCTTGATCGCATCGTACATCAGCGGCTGGGTGAACTTGGGCTCGTCGCCCTCGTTGTGGCCGAAGCGGCGGTAGCACCACATGTCGATCACGACATCGCGGTGGAAGGTCTGGCGGTACTCGACCGCAAGCTTGCAGGCGAAGGTCACCGCTTCCGGATCGTCGCCGTTCACGTGGAGGATCGGCGCCATCACGCCCTTGGCCACGTCGCTCGGATAGGGCGAGGACCGCGCGAACTTCGGCGAAGTGGTGAAGCCGATCTGGTTGTTGATGATGAAGTGGATGCAGCCGCCGGTATCGTACCCCGGCACGCCCGAGAGCGAGAGGCTCTCCCACACCACGCCCTGCCCGGCAAAGGCGGCGTCGCCGTGGATCAGCACCGGGAGCACCTGCTCCTTCTTGGGCAGATCGTCGCGGATCGCCTGCTGCGCGCGGCTCTTGCCGAGCACAACGGGGTTCACCGCTTCAAGGTGCGACGGGTTGGGCACAAGGCTCATGTGCACCGAGATGTTGTCAAACTCGCGGTTGGTGCTGGTGCCGAGGTGATACTTCACATCGCCCGAACCGCCCACGTCATCGGGGTTGGCCGAGCCGCCCGAGAACTCGTGGAAGATCACGCGGTAAGGCTTGGACATCACG
This sequence comes from Sphingomonadales bacterium, assembly GCA_031408395.1. Classification (GTDB taxonomy): domain Bacteria; phylum Pseudomonadota; class Alphaproteobacteria; order Sphingomonadales; family Sphingomonadaceae; genus Erythrobacter. The sequence continues at coordinate 653 of JANNWO010000162.1, forward strand.
TTAGCGAGCACGTTCAGCCGCCCGCGGTGGGCCATGCCGTATATGATCTCGCGTACGCCCGAGCTGCCGCCGTGCTTGATCACGGCTTCCAGCGCCGGGATCATCGATTCCCCGCCATCGAGGCCGAACCGCTTGGTGCCGACATATTTGCGGGCGAGGAATTCCTCGAACTGTTCGCCGCGCAGCACCGCGGCGAGGATCGCCTTCTTGCCCTCGGGGGTGAACTGGATCGTCTCGCCCGGCTTTTCGAACTTGTCCTGCAGGAAGCGGCGTTCCTCGGTGTCGGCGATATGCATGTATTCGAGGCCGACCTTGCCGCAGTACACTTCGCGCAGGCGCTGGTGGAGCTTGCCGACCGTGGTCCACTCCATGCCGAGCACCCCGCCGACATAAACGTCCTCGTTCTCCTTGCCCGCAAGGCCATGCCATTCGAGCGTGAGGTCGGCCGGTCCCTCGCGGTCGACGAGGCCCAGCGGGTCGAGGTTGGCCGCCATGTGCCCGCGCACACGATAAAGCCGCACCAGCTGCATCCCCGCGATCGAGAGCTTGGCGGCCTTTTCGACCGCCTGCGGATCGGCCGGTTTGCCCGCATCCTTCGCCGCCTTGGCGACCGCAAGCGTCATCTCGGTCGGGTCCATCGCCGCGGTCAGATCAGCGCCGCTGTCTGCCACCGTGTCGAGCCAGCCGCGCTTGGCCCACGAAGGTCCGGGCTGCGGGCCTTCCTGATCGCTGAAGGCGGGGATGAAGTTCTGCGGTTCGTTGCCCATGATGGGACTCCTGGGGAGGAGGAAAGGTGGCCCCCCGCGCGGGGTCGCGGGGGGCCGGTATTCTAAACGGCGGTTAGGCCAGTTCTTTCAGCATCGCGGCGAGCGTTTCGCCCAGCAGCGAGGGCGAGGGCGAGACGCGGATGCCCGCATCTTCCATCGCCGCGATCTTGTCTTCAGCGCCGCCCTGACCGCCCGAGACGATCGCGCCTGCGTGGCCCATGCGGCGGCCCGGAGGGGCGGTGAGGCCGGCAATGAAGCCGACCATCGGCTTGGCCCGGCCCTTGGCGCGTTCGGCCTTGATGAAGGCGGCGGCTTCTTCTTCGGCCGATCCGCCGATTTCGCCGATCATGATGATGCTTTCCGTTTCCGGATCATCCAGGAACAGGTCGAGCATGTCGATGAAGTTGGTGCCGTTGACCGGATCGCCGCCGATGCCGACCGCCGTGGTCTGGCCGAGGCCTGCCATGGTGGTCTGGTGCACGGCTTCATAGGTGAGCGTGCCTGAGCGCGAGACAATGCCGACGCTGCCCTTCTTGAAGATGTTGGCGGGCATGATCCCGATCTTGCATTCGTTCGGCGTCAGCACGCCGGGGCAGTTGGGGCCGATCAGCCGCGACTTGGAGCCCGAAAGCGCGCGCTTGGCGCGGACCATGTCGAGCACCGGAATGCCCTCGGTGATGCAGATGATCAGTTCCATCTCGGCGTCGATCGCTTCGCAGATCGCGTCGGCAGCGAACGGCGGCGGCACGTAGATG
>JANNWO010000163.1:0-6910 GCA_031408395.1 Sphingomonadales bacterium
GCCGCTCGCGGTGCACTGGACACAGTCCGACATCCTGATGGGCGGCGAGCAATTCGACGGGTTTGCCGCAGGCGACGGCGCGCCCGGACCGCTGCACATCCACCCCTTCCTGTTCGGCCCGCGCGCCGCGCCGGGCGAGGATGCGCTGGTCGGCATCCGCACTTTCGGCGCCCGCCACTGGCTTGGGCGCGAACTCATCATCCAGCCGAACGTACTGCCCTGGGCCGCCAATTTCGAGACCCTGTTCGCCTTCCTGAAGGTGGCGACCATGCCGGGCGGGTATATCATTCCCGACGACGACACCTTTGGTCCGGAGGATCGCAGCCTCTCCTACCGCGTGCTGCACCACGATGTCGGCGCAAACATCGGCTATCGCGATCCCGAGCCGGCGGACGTACCGTTCTACGAACTGGTGCCTCTGAAGCACGTCGCCCATGGCTTCGTCGCCGATGAGCACGTGCCCGACAGCAACGCCTTCGACGACCGCGCCTTTCCGGCGACGATCATGCCCGAGGATCAGGACGCGAAGATGGCGCTCGCCAATGAATGGGCCGAAAAACGCAAGCTCGCCGAGGGGATCGGCGGTCGCTTCGAAGTGCGCGCCAAGGGGGAAGAAGGTAGCGGGCCGCCGCCGCCCTCCACTCCGCCCACACCGGTGGTGGCACCCACGCCGAGCCAGCCGGGCCTCCCCAGCCTAAGCGGTCGCGGCCTCAGGTCTCAGGTATTCGGGCGCAAGGGGGTTTAGCCGCCTCGTCCGGATCGCCCAGACGGCAGTCCGATCAGGCGGAACGTTCGATATCGAAGCTCTCTGCCGCGCGCTTCTCTGCGCGCACGATGTCGGCCTTGACCCGCTCTTCAGCGGTCTTGCGCGCTTGTTCGGCGAGCCCGCGCCAGGTTTTCTCGGAGCGCAGCTCGCGCTCGCGGACATTGTCGAGGGTCGCCTTGTCGGCCAGCACAGCGGCTTCGTCAGCACGCTCGACGTAGAATTCGTAAGTCTGAGCCATCGGGAATCTCCTGCCATGGGAGGGGGTTAGGCGGGATTCGGTAGCAAAAAGGGGCAGGACGCGATCCGCATCCCGCCCCTTTGGTTATTCGACTTAAGCGGCCGAAAGGTTGATCGCGCTTTCTTTGCCGTTGCGCCCACGCTCGAGATCGAAGTTGAGGCGCTGGTCCTTATCGAGGCTGTGCATGCCGGCGGCCTGCACGGCAGTGATGTGGACGAAGCTGTCAGCCGAGCCATCGTCGGGCTGAATGAAGCCGTAGCCCTTTTCAGTGTTGAAGAACTTAACGGTTCCGGTCTTGCTCATGCGATGTTCCTTTCAAGAACAATCAATTACCTAACGCGATATGCGAGAGGGGAGTGCGTCGTATCGTCCGATGAAAGGAAGTCGTCGTCTGGTAGACGCCGCAGGGCTTGGGGCCGAGCGGCGGAGCGCAAATTTCGAAGTCCGTCGCAAATTTCGACGTCAGCACAAGCGTGATACCACACCCGGGCCCATTTACCTAATCCCGCGTACACGAGGGCTGCAGGAGGGGGTCACGACAGGGTCTAATCGGGGCCTAGAGGGGGTCTAACAGGGGTCTAACCGGGGTCTAAAGCGCGCTAAAGAGGGGCTGGAACGCAAGTGTTTCGCGCTCAACCTTCTGATATAGCTCAATAAATGATGTTTCACGCGGGGAAATTTGCCGCACCGGGTGCTTTCGCCTGCCCGCCGACCGCCGATCGGGCGGCCGGCGCGATAGAGCGCGGCTGTTTGCAAGCATGGCGCAGCGCGGCGGCGTAGGAAAGGGGCGACCCGCAGCCGCCCCCTCCCAAATGCCTCACGAGCGGCGAGTGTTCTGGTCCGGCGACCCGCGTGTCCCGTCATCCCGGCGGCGCTCGCTCAGCTGTTCGCCCGGGCTGTCGTCATTGAGACCCTGCTGGTTCTGCCCGGCGGGATTGCCGCGCTGCTTGTCGGCAGGGTCCTCGAGGTTGCGCGGATCGTCCGACAGCGGCTGGAACACGCTCCCCCCGTCTGGCCCAGGCTCGGTCTCGCGCCGTTCATCGCCATGCGTCCGCTCCGCTCCGCGCCGGCTCACGCCCGCGCCGTCATCCGGCTTGGCGCCCTGATCAAGCACATAGTCGCTGTCCTCTTCCAGCTGGCGCTGCTCGTCCGAGCCTTCGCGCATGGGCTGAAAGGCGCTACCCTCATGCGGCGTGGCGGTCATATGCTCGCGCAGGTCAAGCGTATTGTTGGCATCGACCCCGGGGCGGCGGGCCGCCTCCTGATTGGCGCGGTTACGGGCGTCCTCCTCGGCACTGACCCCCTCGGGTCGCACGCCGGATTGCGGGGTGGTGTCACGATCGGTCATGATGGTCTCTCCTCGTTTCGGAGCCGAGAATGTGCGCCCGAGGGGGGCGGGGGCGCGCTATAGTGGGTGGGTAACAAGATGCAGCCGGTCGCGGGCAAGGCGTATCGCGACTTACGCCGCGCGCCCCCGCTCGGTACGCCTGTGGCCGCGTGTCAGAATCGAAAAACCGGATACCACTTTTTCGGGACACGCTTTAGGCACGCGCGATGACGCCCATTACCATCCTGATTGATGCCGACGCCTGCCCGGTCAAGGACGAGATCTACCGCGTCGCGGGCCGCTTCCGTGCCGAGGTGCGCGTGGTCAGCAACGCCCCCTTCCGCATCCCCGTGTCCCCGCGCATCAAGCGCGTGGTGGTGAGCGATAGCTTCGACGCCGCGGATGACTGGATCGCGGAAGCGGCGGGTGCGCTGGCCAAAGACAGGTGCGTGGTCATCACCGGCGACATATTGCTCGCCGAACGCTGCCTGAAGGTGGGCGCGCGGGTGCTGAAACACAACGGCGAGGAATTCACCGCCGCCAGCATCGGCGGCGCGATCGCGACCCGCGCGATCATGGCCGACCTGCGCGCGGGGATGGACGGAGTGGGGGGCGGGCCCGCGCCGTTCAGCAAGGCGGACCGCTCGCGGTTCTTGCAGGCGCTGGACCGGGTGCTGGTGGGGATGGGGCGGGGTTGAGGGCTCTAGCCCGAGAGGGTGTTCGTCATCAGCCTTTACATTTAGTTCCCGCCCCGTTGTGTTCTTGTTGCGCCCGCCCCAATGCTTGAACGAAAGATCAAAAATGACCTTAATTCTACAGTTTTATGTTGGAAAATGACATTGCAAAGTCACACCGCTAAAGTTATCGCAATACTAATGCCTCGGGGGGATTTTTATGCGGAAATTTCTGATCTTTCTGGTCATGATAATGGGCATGACAACCTTGGCCCACGCACAGTTTAGCGGCGGCGGCCAAGGGACTCCTCTTCCTGACCAAGCGGTGTCAAGTGACGCAGCCGTCAACGCTGGCAACGCCGCTTATGCGCGCAGAGACTTCGCCGCAGCAGCGGCGCAATATGCATCGGCTTGCGATGCTGGAAACGCCTCCGCCTGCGGAGCGCTTGGCGGCATGTACCTTAAAGGCGAAGGCGTACGCGCAAACGGCGCACGCGCGGCGGGACCGCTTGCCAAGGCTTGTGATGCAGGAATAGCGGCCTCCTGCGGCAGTCTTGGCGTGCTGTATGATAGTGGCAACGGCGTAAGCGTGAACAAAGTGCGGGCGTTCACACTGTTCAACGGGGCTTGTTCCAGATCGGATATGCCATCCTGCTACAACCTGGGGCGGCTGTACGAAAGCGGACAGGGTGCCGCTCCCAACGTCGCACAGGCAGCAGCGTTGTATCAACGCGCGTGCACGGCAGGGATTGCCGATGGATGTTCAAGCGTGGGGTCCATGTATGTCAATGGAGTGCATTTTGCGCAGAGCGATAGTCAAGCCGCCTCCTTCTTCAATTTGGCGTGTTCGCGCGGCAGCCAAACCGGCTGCGTTCGGTCCAAAGAAGTAAATTCTACTATGGCACGGAATAGCGAATTGAGAGCGGCCAAAGCAGCAGCTTCACTGCCAGCACGTGCGAGATATTCATCGAACTGCGCTAAAGCGAACACGTTTGGCGATACAAATCTAGCCGAAGCGGAACGACTTGCGAGAATGGGGCTGCATTTAAACGACCCTTATTGTATGCATATGATGGGATGGGTTAACGAAAACAGGCAAGACTACGAGCTTGCCTATGCTTATTATATTGCGGCTGCCAATAAGAATTTAGGAAATTCTATTGGTAATATTGGAGGTTTTTATTACGATGGGCGTTATGTTGAAAAGAATTACGAAACGGCTATCTCTTGGTATAAGCGAGCGTTAGCTCTTGCAAAGATGGAAGGTCGCAGCGGCTCCGTAGAATTGTTAGAACAAAATATTGCAAATGCCGAGCAAGCATTACGACCGCCGGTAATTTTAAATCAAGGCGACAATCGTGATGCATGGGACAGGAGCAGGGATTGGCAAGCGTGCATGATCGCAAATCAAAGTCGAGCTGTAGAGAGGCCATGCTAATGACATCGAGAATATGGACAGGGGTGCAATTTTTACTTGTGTCGGGTTTCTCATGCCTAGCACTAACTGTGAGCAGTCACGCTGCTCAATCAGACTGCCGCACCGCCGCGCTTCCCGATGGCAAGCCCGCGCTGTTCTGCAAGGACAAGAAAGGCAATTGGAAGCAGCAAGCTGGTGAAGTGGTCGCCGCGCCATCCTCCCGGCCATCAAACGCCGTAACCCAGCGCGGCCAAGCCACCTACCGCGGAACCTTTTCGGCCAAAGTCAGCAAGAAGCAGCGGCAATCCAGAAATTTGGACTTAGGAGCTCTGTTGGAAAGCGCTATCACATCGGACGCCAACGCGACCCGCTATGAAGGCGCGTTCAATCTGGTGATGAAATTTGATGGCGCCTCTGTCACAGCCGACGTCAGCGGCACCGGTGGCATGGAGACGAGGCGGCTTACTGGACTGGTCCGCGGCGGAATTTGCCGACTCACCGATGTTAAAAACACTGAGATTTTTGAAGGACCTTGCAGTCAAACGCGCTTTTCCGGCACCGTAAAATCAACTCCGCTCAATCGGAACATTTTGTCCGGGACTTTTGATACGCAAGCAACAGACTACGTAGATAGTGCTGCCCGTGACGCACAACGCGCGGAACTCAAAGCGAGATGCGATGGCGGCAACGACGAGAGCGCCTGTGTCGAACTGGACCAGTTGAAATAGCGATTGCGATGCCAGTCCACTCCGACTTGCCCCACATTGACACCTCTCCCCATCCGGCCCACCCTCACGCTATGGGCATCTCGCCCGCCAGGAGCACCTCATGGCCAAGGGCCAACAGAAGAAGAGCAAGGAAACCCGCAAGCCCAAGGCTGACAAGGGTCCCAAGACCAATGCGAGCCAGCCGAGCCTCAAGGCCGGCGGGATCAAGGGTCTGGAGAATATGAAGAACGGCTGACGGTCGGCCCTCACTCGGCCTTGGCGGTGTGGGCGTTGGCGGTGTGAGCGTTGGCGGTGTGGGCGTCCTCGCCTATGGCGGGGGTCATGCACTTGACCCATCTTCGCGATCTGGCGGTCGATACGCCGCTGCCGTCCGGCCATGCCTTTCTCTCCGCGGCGAGCGGGATGGTGGTTTGCGGCGCAGCCCTCTATGTCGTCGCCGATGATGCGCAGTGCCTTGGCGTGTTTGATCTGGGCGGGGCAGGGCCGGGGCGGCTGATCCCTCTGATCGCGGGCGATTTGCCGAGGGATACGGCCGCGCGCAAGAAGCTGAAGCCCGATTTTGAAATCCTGCTCGCCCTGCCCTGCGCCGCCGGGACCCGGTTGCTCGCGCTCGGCTCTGGATCGACGGTGCAGCGGATGCGCGGCGCGGTGGTGGATTTGCCGCCCCACGTCGCAGGTGATCACGCGCCTGCCCCCGCTGCAATTGCTGACGTGCGCCAGATCGATCTGCAAGCGCTGTTCACCGCGATTGGCCCGCTGGTGCCGGAGATCAATCTGGAAGGCGCGGTGCTGCGGGGGCCGGAGCTGCTGCTATTCAATCGCGGCAATAGCGCACATCCCGCCTCGCAGGTGATCGCGGTGCCGCTGGCGGGGGTGCTGGAGGGCGGCCCCGTCACGGCAAGGCTGCGCGCGGAGCTTCGTCTGCCGGACGTCGCGGGCGTGCCCCTGACGGTGACCGATGCCTGCCAGTTGGAGAGCGGCCATTTCCTGCTCTCCGCCGCTGCCGAGGCGACCGACAACAGCTATGCCGATGGCGCGCTGGTGGGGGCAGCGATTGTGGAACTGGGCGCGGATCTTGCGGTGCGCAGCGTTGAACCGCTGGACCCGGTGTTGAAGGTGGAAGGCCTGTCCGCGCAGATCATGGCAGACGGGGTGCACCTGCTATGCGTGACGGACGCGGATGATCCCGATCAGCCTTCCGGGCTTTACAGCGGGGTGTTTGCGGCGCGTTGACTCAAGCGCGGCGGGATCAAGAGTCTGGAGACCATGGAGAACCCCTGGCGCGCGCTCACCCCTGCGCGCCCACCCCTGCGCGCTCAACCGCCCGCGCGTTCCAGCACGGTGCGGTTGCGGCTGAACCACTGCTCGCCCGGTTCGTCGAGGAAATCGACTTCCTTGAGCGTGACCATTTTTGCGCCGTCACGAGTGGTGGTCTCGCGGATCCGGGCCGGGCGGTTGTCATCGGCGGCGTCGCGGGTCGAGAGGATCGTCCAGTGCTCGGCGTCCTTGGCGGCGGCCAGGGTAAGGGTGTCGCTACCAAGCTCGGGCGTGCGTCCGGCGCGGAAGGACGTGCTGTATTCGGTGGTGCCGTCCTTGCCGAGCATCGCTAGCGAGGTGATGTAGACCAGCCCCACGCGAGGCCCGTCGTCGAAGGCGGCGCGGCGGGAGAGGGTGTTGCCGTCGCCCTCAAGCGTCACCGCGACCTGCACCGGAATGCCCTGCCACTCGCCCGACTGGTAATCGAGATATTGCAGCTCGCC
>JANNWO010000164.1:0-8776 GCA_031408395.1 Sphingomonadales bacterium
GGCTCGCAGATCCTTGTCGATCACGGCATTTCCGAGATGGTGCTGCTCTCCAACAGCCGCCCCGACCTCATCGCGATCGAGGGCTACGGCCTCACCATCACCGACTTCCATCCCATTCCGGAGTAATCCCCATGGCCGACATCCTCATCGTCGAAGCGCGCTTTTACGCCCAACTCAACGACATGCTGATCGCCGGTGCCCGCGCCGCGCTTGAGGCCAAGGGCCACAAGGTCGAGGTGCTGACTGTCCCCGGAGCGCTCGAAATTCCCGGCGCGATCGCGCTTGCAGCGGAAGCCGACCGCTACGACGCCTATGTCGCCATCGGCGTGGTGATCCGCGGCGAGACATACCACTTCGAGATCGTCGCCGGCGAAAGCGCGCGCGCGATCATGGCCTTGACGATGGACGGCATCGCCATCGGCAACGGCATCCTTACAGTCGAGAACGAGGCGCAGGCGCTGGTCCGCGCTGATCCTGCACAAAAGGACAAGGGCGGCGAAGCAGCCAAGGCGGCGCTCGCGCTGTTGGCGCTGCAGGAGCGCTTTAGGCGGTAAGTCCCGAAGGCTTGCTCGTCCCGTTGCGGGGCACTGCTGCCACTACGTAGTTTCCCTCTGTAGATTTCCGTAAGGCATTAAGGCGATATCCGACCAGCTTCTGCTGTCGAGGGTCGCCGGGTGCAGGTAGCAAGCTGATCACGCTTTTTTGGGAATCGACCTTGTACAACCCTGACCCGACGCCGCCGGAGAGCTCCGGCGTTCTGGCTATTCTTGCAGCTTTGGAGGAGCAACTCGCCGCGCTCGACCGCATCGGGTCGCATATCGCTGCGGCGCATTGCGACGCCGCGATCCAGCAGCTGCGCCTCGATCACGCGCGGCGCTGACGGCGCTCTGGCATGATTTCTCTCGTGAAAATAGGACACTGCGTAGTACCCCGTAAAGCCAGACAGGTTTGACCCGCATAAGATGCGCGTCGGGGTGAGCCGTTCGCATAACGAGCCGGCGCTTCACCAGGGGTGGCGGATTTGGCAACATGAATTACGGGGCCGGACAATATGCGCAAAGCGCGGGCGCTCCCGGCGCGGAGTCGCTGTTTCATCCGCTGGCGGATGAGCTGATGGCCATCGCGGCCCGCCTGCGCGGCGCCGCCGAAGGTGCGCCGCCTGCCGCTGACGCCGAGATTCCGAGCCAGTCGCGCCCGCCCCGTTCCGCCCGCAGTTCCCTCGCCCTTGCCCGCAAGACCTATGCTCTGCGGCGCAAGCGGGCGGCGATCTTCGGCAATCCCGACCTGTTCGGCGAACCCGCTTGGGATATTCTGCTCGACCTGTTCATCGCAGAAGCCGAAGGCAAGAGCGTCTCTGTGTCGAGCGCGTGCATCGGGTCGGCCGCGCCTTCCACCACCGGCCTGCGTTGGCTGGGGGTGCTGGCCAGCGAAGGCCTGGTGGTTCGCGAGAACGATCCGGAGGATCATCGCCGCGTGATGGTCAGGCTCACCGCGACCGGACAAGCGGCGATGGAACGCTTCTTCGAGGCGCTCGTCGAGACCGGGACTTAACGACGCGCTTTAGGTGCGGGCGCCGAAGCAGGCCTTCCCCGCATAGGCGGCGCTGTCGCCCAGTTCTTCCTCGATGCGGATTAGCTGGTTGTACTTGGCGAGCCGGTCCGAACGCGCCAGCGAGCCGGTCTTAATCTGTCCGCAATTGGTGGCGACCGCGAGGTCGGCGATGGTCGCGTCCTCGGTCTCGCCCGAACGGTGGCTCATCACGCAGGTGTAACGCGCGCGGTGCGCCATATCGACGGCGGCGAGCGTCTCGGTGAGTGTGCCGATCTGGTTGACCTTGACCAGCAGCGAGTTGGCGAGGCCGCGCCCAATTCCGTCCTTGAGGCGCCCCGGGTTGGTGACGAACAAGTCGTCGCCGACCAGCTGTACGGTGCCGCCGAGTTTGGCGGTGAGGGCTGCCCAGCCCTCGAAATCGTCCTCGCTCATGCCGTCCTCGATCGAGCGGATCGGGTAATCGGCGCAAAGCTTGGCGAGGTAATCGGACATTTCATGCGGGCTGAGGCTGAGGCCTTCGCCCGAAATTTCGTACTTGCCGCCCTTGAAGAACTCGGTCGCCGCGCAATCGAGCGCCAGCACGATATCCTCGCCCGGTGTGAAACCGGCCTTGGCAACGCTCTCCATGATGAAGTCGAGCGCGGCGCGGGTGCTGGCGAGGTTGGGCGCAAAGCCGCCTTCGTCGCCGACGCTTGTGGCAAGGCCCTTCTGCGCAAGGCCCTTCTTCAAAGTGTGGAACACTTCCGCGCCCCAGCGCACCGCCTCGGCGAGGCTGTCGGCGCCGACCGGCATGATCATGAATTCCTGGATATCGATCGGGTTATCGGCGTGTTCGCCGCCATTGATGATGTTCATCATCGGCACCGGGAGCATGTGCGCCGACACGCCGCCGAGGTAGGAGTAGAGCGGCAACCCGCGCGCGTTGGCCGCCGCCTTGGCGACTGCCAGCGAAGTGCCGAGGATCGCGTTAGCGCCGAGCCGCGCCTTGTTTGCGGTGCCATCGAGCGCGATCAGTGACAGGTCGACGTCGCGCTGGTCCTCAGCGTCGAAATTGTCGATCAGCAGTTCGCGGATCTCGGTGTTGACCGCCTCGACCGCCTTGAGCACGCCCTTGCCAAGATAGCGCGCAGCATCCCCGTCGCGCAGTTCCACCGCTTCATGCGCACCGGTCGATGCACCCGAGGGCACCGCCGCGCGGCCGAAACTGCCGTCGTCGAGCAGAACGTCGACTTCGACGGTCGGATTGCCGCGGCTGTCGAGGATTTCGCGCCCGTGCAGGTCGATGATGGCGGTCATGTTTGGCTCCGGCTGTAAAGTGGTTTAGGTTGTTAGGACACTTCGTCGCTATGGTAATGGGAACGGCATGATTCTGGCTTTTTAGACACCAGCACTGGCCGGACGTGTGACGTCCCTATGCGCGGGAGTGACCTCGTGCAAGCGGATGGCGCGGCACACGTCGGCGCATCTCGGTACACGGGGCCCGGACCGGTCAACGATGTAAAAGAACGCCGACTGACAAGGAGTAGTTTGATGGCAGATACCCCCACCCCCAAGAAGACGCCCGCCAAGCCTTTGAAGGGTTCCGGCGCCACGAAGAGCGAGGGCCCGGCCAAGGCCGCCTCTCGCAAGACCGCCGCTGTGGCAGCGGCGTCGACGTCTCCCGTTTCCGCTCCCGTCGCCGAGGCCAAGAGCCGCTTCAACGCTGCGCTCGAGGAAGCAAAGGCCGGCGCCGCCGCGCTGCGCACCGAGGCTGAGAACCGCCTCACGACCGTCGGCGATCAGGCCAAGGGCAAGGGCACCGACCTGGTAGCAGAAGCCAAGTCCTACGGCGATCAGGCGCTCGGCAAGGCCGGCGAACTCGCGGTCGAGGGCAAGAAGGTCACCAGCGACGCCATCGCCTCGCTCGGCAAGGTCGTGGGCGATACCGCCGCGCAGATCGACGAGAAGCTCGGCGAGCAATATGGCGACTACGCCCGCAAGGCCTCACGCACACTCGCGGAAACCTCCGCCAAGCTCGAATCCAAGAGCGTCGAGGAACTGGGCGAAGGCGCGCGCGAAGCGGTCCGCAAGAGCCCGGGTGTCGCGGTTGGCGTAGCGGCCGTGGTCGGCTTCTTCCTCGCGCGGATCCTCGGCGGCCGTCGGCGCTGATCCGGCACTGAGAACCTGCTATGCTTGACACCGAGCCCGGCTCGCCGCGGTTGCCGGAAGCGGACATGTCCGCGTCCGCTCCTCCGCCCGAGCCGGACATTCCTGCCGACGACGACAGCGCGACCTTCGCTTCGCTGAAGGACGACCTCACCGTGCTGGTCGAGGACGCGCGTACCTATGCGGCGACCGAGATCGCTTTCCAGAAGACCCGCTTAGGCCTCGCCGGCAAGAGCGGGGCCCGCGCGCTCGTCTTCTTGGTGCTGGCGCTGGTGCTGCTCAACCTTGCGCTCATCGCGCTTGCAGTCGGCGCGGTGATTGCGCTCGCCCCGCTGGTGACGATCTGGGGCGCGATCGCCATCGTGGTCGGCGTGCTGCTGGCTGGCGTCGTGCTGCTAGTGATGGGCGCGGTGTCCGAGGGTCAGACGCTGGGCGCGATGTTCGGATCGGGAGACGACACGTGACCCAGATCCCTGCCCGCTTCCTTGAGGATCGTGACTTGCGCGACAAGGCCCGCGCGGTGCTCGCCGAGGATATCGCGCGGTTGCAAGGCAGCCTCGAGGAGGAGGGCATCGCAAGCCGCGTGTCCTCCGGCGTCACCTCGACGATCTCCACCCGCATCCGCACCGGCGCGCGCGACGTGCTCGATCTGGCCGGGGCGCAGGCCGAGGACAAGAAGGGCGTGCTCGCCCTGCTGATCGGCGCGATCATCTTGTGGTTCGCGCGCGAGCCGATTTTCGCCTGGTTTGACGAGCTGCGCGCCGAGGAAGGCGACAGCGAAGGTGACAACGAACTGCCCCCCGAAGCCGCATCCCCCGCAGCGGCATCCGCAGGAGACCCCGCATGAACGATCCCGTCCCCCTTCCCGTCACCGACAAGCGCGACGCGCTGCGTGCCAAGATCGAAGCGGCCGAACGCCGCAATGCCGAGCGCACGCTGGCCGATCAGGCGCGCGAGGCGGCCAATTCGGCGGTGGATTACACCCGCGCCAACCCGCTGACGGTGATCGGCGGAGCGGTGGCGCTGGGCCTCGTCATCGGCCTCCTCACCCGCCCTGGCCGCCGCGTCGCAGGGCGTGCGTTGCATGGTGCCGGCGACGCGATTTCGGGGGCGGCCTCCAGCGCGAAGGCGAGCTTGGGCGGTGCCACTGCCCGCCAGGGTTCGCGCATCGGCGAGATGGTCGTAGAGGCCGCGATGACCTATCTGATGACCGCGATGGATGAGCTGCTCGATACCGCCCGCGCCGGGCAGCACAAGGCGACCGAGCTTGGCGATGCCGCCGGGACTCAGGCCAAGAAACTTTCCGCCAATGCGTCCGAAGCGGCCGGGTCGGCGGCGGAAAGTACCCGGGCCCTTGCCCGCAAGACTGCCGATGCTGCTGTAGGGGTGGTGCGCGATCTGCGCCGCAAGACCAAAGGCTGATCCCTACCGGCCTAGGAAGGCTTGCCCTTGGCGTGCGAGGCGTTAAGGGCCGCGCATCTTTCCTCCCCTAGGATTCAGCACATGGCAGAAACCACCCCCACCCAGCGCCTGCACCTCGTGATGGGTGGCCGCGTAACGGACCCGCGCGGGATCGAGTTCCAGGACCCGGAGAGCCTTCACGTCGTTGGCGTGTACAGCTCCTATGATGCCGCGGTCGATGCTTGGCGCGCGCAGGCGCAGCGCACGGTCGATGATGCGGAGATGAAATACGTCGTCGTCCACATCCACAAGCTGCTGACTCCCGAGGATTAATCGGCGGTGGCGGCAATCCGCCCCTACCGGCCTGAGGATGCCGACGCGATTTCGGCGCTGACGCAGGCTGCGATCCGCACCACGGCTTTACGGGCCTATTCGCCTGCGCAGGTCGAGGCGTGGGCGGCGCGCTATTCGGTGCAGCGTTTGTTGGATGGGGCCGCAAACGGCGACGTGATCCTCGTCGCGGCAGACGCCCATGACCGGGCGGTGGCCTACACCGTCCTTGAAGCGGGCGGGCACCTAGAGATGCTGTATTGCCACCCGGAACACTCCGGACAGGGGCTTGGCCTCGCCTTACTGGCAGCAGCGGAGGCCGCCGCGCGGGCGCAGGGCGTCACACGCATGTTCACCGAGGCGAGCGAGCTGGCGCGTCCGGTGTTTGCGCGCGCGGGCTATGCTCTGCTCCATCGCCGCGACTTTACGATTCCGTTTGCAGGGGATGATGTGGCGATCCACAATTACGCGATGGAAAAGCGGCTCGGGTGAGCCTTTTTGGGGGGTGTTTCACGTGAAACACCGTTTTGGAGGGGGTCTAGAGGGGGTCTAGAGGGGGTCTAACAGGGGTCTAAACCGCGCTGGCGGGAGTCTGGGCCGGGTGTAAACGGCTCAACGCAGCGCGGCGATCGCCGCGGCCACGCCGACTGCCAGCAATGCGAACACGGCCTTGATGCGGCGGTCAGAGCGGCGCTGCGACCACGCTTCCTCGTCGAGCCACCACTTGCCCTGCCCGTCGGTCTTGACGATGTCGCGGCCCTTGAGGCGCTCGAAAGCGCGCCGCCGGGCCGGATGGCTCGGCGAATAAGGGACGGCATCGGCCATGCTGACCGCGCTCGCTTCAAGGAAATGCGCGGCGACCTTGCGCTCAGCAACCACCGCGATCGGAACCACAACAGCCATGACGCGCCCCCTTAGCTCATCGCGTTCAGATGAACTCGATCTTGTCGACGTGGTAAGACCTCTCGCCCGCAGGCACCGTCACTTCGATATCGTCGCCGACCTGCTTGCCGATCAGCGCGCGAGCGAGCGGCGAGTTATAGCTGATGCGGCCCTTGTTCGCGTCCGCTTCGGTCACGCCGACGATCTGGTAGCGGATCGGCTTATCCTTCTCGTCAAGCAGGGTGACGGTCGCGCCGAACACGATCCTGTCGCCCGACAGCATGGTCGGATCGATGATCTGCGCGCGGCTTACCATGTGCTCGATATCGCCGATCATGGCTTCGACCTGGCCCTGCCGCTCCTTGGCGGCGTGATACTCGGCGTTTTCCGAAAGGTCGCCGTGGGCGCGCGCTTCCTCGATGGCTTCGACAATTCTTGGGCGTTCCTCGCGCAGCACCTTGAGGTCGGCGGTCAGCCGCTCGTAACCCTCGGCCAGCATCGGGACCTTTTCAACCGTCGCCATCTATATTGTCTTTCTTTCTCTGTTCCCAATGCTTGCCCCGATTGCGGAAGAAAGAACCTATCGCCGCCCGGTCAGCACGGCGGCAGGCACTTTCAATGTCGGGAGGCCAAACTCAGGGGAAGGCAATCAATCCCCATAGTAGTCCTGCAACGAGCGGACTTCAAGCTGGTCCGGCCGGATCGCCGAAATCGCCGCCGCCGCAGCGACCGATCCGGCCGCCGTCGTGTAGTATGGCACCTTGCCCGAAAGCGCCGCCTGACGGATGGATTTGCTGTCCGACAGCGACTGCCAGCCTTCCGTGGTGTTGAAGATCAGCGCGATATCGCCGTCGATGATCTTGTCGACAATATGCGGTTGGCCTTCAGCGACCTTATTGACCCGCTCCACAGAAAGCCCCTGCTCGGCGAGGTAGGTCTGCGTACCGCCTGTAGCAATGACGCGGAAGCCGTGTTCGATCAGGCGTTTGACCGCTGGGACGATCACCGGCTTATCGGTGTTCTTGACCGATACGAACACGGTGCCCGATTGCGGAGGCATCATGCCGGCGCCGATCTGCGACTTGAGGAAGGCGGCCTCAAAGCTGGTGTCGATACCCATCACCTCGCCGGTCGATTTCATCTCGGGGCTCAATGCCGGGTCGGCGCCGGGGAAGCGCGCGAAGGGGAACACCGCCTCTTTCACGGCCATATATGGCAGGTCGCGCTTGAAGGGCGCAAAGTTGCTGAGCGGTTCGCCCGCCATGACGCGCGCGGCGATCTTGGCCACTTGTTGCCCGATCGCCTTGGCCACGAAGGGCACGGTGCGGCTGGCGCGCGGGTTGACCTCGATGAGATAGACTAGACCATCCTTCACCGCGAACTGGATGTTCATCAGGCCGACCACGCCCAGCGCAAAGGCGAGCAGCTCGGCCTGACGCTCCATCTCGGCAATGATTTCGGGGCTGAGCGAATAGGGCGGCAGGGTGCAGGCGCTATCGCCGGAGTGGACGCCCGCTTCCTCGATATGCTGCATCACGCCTGCGACGCGCACCTCGGTGCCGTCGCACAGCGCGTCGACATCGCATTCGATCGCATCGCGCAGATACTGGTCGATCAGCACCGGGGAGTCCCCGGAGACGTTCACGGCCGTGGCGATGTAGTTGTCGAGCTGCGCTTCGCTGTCGACGATCTCCATCGCCCGCCCGCCGAGCACGTAGGAGGGGCGCAGCAGCACCGGATAACCGATCCGCGCGGCCACGGCAGCCGCCTCATCGCGGCTGCGGGCGATGCCGTTTTCGGGCTGGCGCAGCTTGAGCTTGTTGACCAGCTTGGCGAAGCGTTCGCGGTCTTCGGCAAGGTCGATCATGTCGGGCGAGGTGCCAAGGATGGGGATGCCCGCATCCTCCAGCGCCTGCGCCAGCTTCAGCGGGGTCTGCCCGCCGAACTGGACGATCACGCCCACAAGCTCGCCGTTGCGCTGTTCGACCCGCAGGATCTCGAGCACGTCCTCATCGGTCAGCGGCTCGAAATAGAGGCGGTCCGAGGTGTCGTAATCGGTCGACACCGTCTCGGGGTTGCAGTTGATCATGATCGTCTCGTAGCCCTGCTCGGCAAGCGCGAAGCAGGCGTGGACGCAGCAATAGTCGAACTCGATGCCCTGCCCGATGCGGTTGGGTCCGCCGCCGAGGATGACGATCTTCTTGCGGTCGCTGGGCGCGGCCTCGCATTCCGGTTCGCCGAAGGTCGGGGCTTCGTAGGTCGAATACATGTAGGGCGTGATCGCCTCGAACTCGGCGGCGCAGCTGTCGATGCGCTTGAAGACCGGGTTGACGCCGAGCTTGCGGCGGAGCGCGCGCACTTCCTCGGCGCTGGTTGCACCCGCCATCGCCACGAGCGCATCGTGGAGCAGGCCCGAACGCTTGGCCTGGGTCTCGCCCATGCCGCCCGCCACGCCCACAGACCGCAC
>JANNWO010000165.1:0-25323 GCA_031408395.1 Sphingomonadales bacterium
CCGAGGCCACCGCGACCGCGCTGTCGGTCGGCGCAGATCATGCGCGCACGGGGCTTGCGGGCACGAGCATCAAGATCGCCGAGTTGGTCCAGCAGAGCCGCAAGCGCTGAGGCATTGCTCTGGGCCGCCGCGGTGCATGCCGCTGGCGTCAGAGAGAGCATGATAACCGCATGTCCGGTGGATCCGGACGATATCATCGCCTGTTGGTGGTGCGCGATGGCGGCGCAGCCCGGCAAGCTGGCCCGGTGCAGACCACCTGCACGGGCGACTTATTGCAGGCCGAATACACGTGCTATCGCATGGCCTTGCCGTTCCATACCCGAAAGCGCGAATGTTGGCCGGATCAGTTCCAGCCCTGTTCGCGCAAGGTCGCTTGCATGGCGCGGCTGACCGGTACGGTAAGCCCGCCGGTCAGCGTGAGCGTGAGCTTCCCCGAAAGGCGCGTGCGCCCCTCGACCGCGCTTTTCGCCACCCACCAGCCGCGATGCACCCTTGCTCCCGCCTCCTCAGGCAGCAGCGCGCAGGCATCGCCAAGGCGCATCAGCACCAGGTCGCTGCCGGCATCTGTGTGGACGCGCAGGTAGTGATCCTCTGCCGACATGGCGATCAGCCTGGCCTCGCGCAGGCGGGACGGCAGTTTTTCAGCGATTGGCCCGGGCGGTGCGAGTAGCGCTGGGGGACTGCCCGCGCCAGCCAGTGCGACAACAGCGGGGGCGACCGGGAGAGCGGAATCGGTGGCCGGTCCCGGCGCGAGCGGCGCCGGCGCGACATCGGCCTGCTCACCTGCGGCCAGATGGTTGATCGCGGTCAGCACCAGCGAAATCAATAGCACCGCCAGCCAGAAATTGAACACCAGCTCAGGCGTGATCGCCGACAGGCCGAAGAACAGCGCGCTCGCGACAATCACCATGAAGCTGTGTGGCACCGAGACCAGCAATGCGATCACTGCGATCTCAATCACACGCCTGTCCCCGAGCCCACCCCAGCCGCGCACCATCTCGTAGACGGCAAGCCCGATGACCGAGCCGGGCAGGATCACTGTAGCCCAGTAGGCAAGCCGGTGAAGAAAGGGCGCCGATCCCGTGCCGAGCGCACCCAGATAGGCCATCACCAACGCCGCAGCGACCCCGATCGCCAAGCTGCGTACGGCCCGGCGGCGCACGGAAGACGCATTTCGCGCATCGTGAATGGCAGCGGCGTTCATCTCACGTATCTCGCAGCGCACCTTGCGAAATCCGGCGCGACAACTGTGCCTTAGCGAGGCCATCAAGGGTTCGGCAAGTGCCTGCCATGCCAGGCCTCATGATGGAGACGACGCCAATGAAAACCCCACTGCTTTTCACCCTTCTGACTGCTACCGGTATCGCCCTTGGCGGCTGCGTTGTGACAATCTGCGCTTCCGCTCCTGCGGCCGCACAGGTGTTGGAGCAGCCCGCCGCCGCTGCCGCTGGTCTGGCGATCCGCTTTGAAGGGATCGAGACCCCCACCGGCCAGATCATGCTCAGCGTCTTCGACAGTGCCGCCGCGCACGATCAGGGCGGAAAACCTATTCGTGTGGCGATGGTTGCGGTTGAGGGCGCCGCCGCCACAGCGCGATTCGAGGGCCTCGCGCCGGGTGATTATGCGGTGAAGGCGTTCCACGATGTCGATGGCGACGGGAAGATGGGCACCAATCCCTTCGGCATGCCGCTCGAACCCTTTGCCTTCTCGAACAATGCCAAGGCTGAGGGCGGCCCGCCGCGCTGGGAGGCGGCACGCTTCGCCGTCACCGCGGGCGACAACGCCGTCAGCATCGTGATCAAGTGACCAGCAAGGAAGGACACCAAGCCATGCTCAATCGCCGTGAGATCATCGCCCGGGGCGTCGCCGGAACCGCTGCTGCTGCTCTGCCAGCCCCGCTGCTTGCCGCGCCCGCCCGTCCGGATTGGACACTGGGCCTCACCGACGTGCTCGCCGACATTGCGCCGCAGGGGCTGATGCGGCTGCATGGCCGCGCGCCGGCGGAGCTTGCAGGCACGCTCTACCGCAATGGCCCGGCCCGTTTCCGGCGCGGACCCAGCGCTTCGGGCCACTGGTTCGACGGCGACGGTATGGTCCGTGCCTGGCGCATCGCAGGGGATGAGGCGCGGCTTGCCGCCCGCTTCGTTGATACGCCCAAGCGGCGTCTGGAGGAACAGCTCGGCAGGATGGTCCAGCCCGGCTTCGGCACAATGGCGGGGCCTGGCGCAGTGGTCGGCAATCCGGACGAAACCAATGCCGCCAACACCCATGTCATCGCCGCGGGAGGCAAGCTGCTGGCGCTGTGGGAGGCGGGCTCGGCCTTCGCGCTCGATCCCGAGACCCTCGCCACGCAAGGCCCCATCACCTTCCGGCCAGATCTTGCCCACATGCCGTTCCTCGCCCATCCCCGAATCGAACCCTCGGGCCGGATCTGGAATGTCGGGCCGGGCGCCAAGGTCGCCTTTGTGTGGCGGCTGTCAGCCGACGGCCGCTTCGAGGCGGGCGAGGTCGTGCCGCTGCCGATGGCGAGCTACATGCACGATTTCACTGCGACCGAGCGCCACCTCGTGATCGTGTGCCAGCCGTGGGTCGCGACATCCAACCGCCTGCCCTTCACGCAAAGCATGGAGTGGCAGCCCGAGCGCGGAACGCGGGTTCTGGTGATCGACAAGGATGACCTCAGCAAGCGCCGCGAATTCGAACTGCCGCCGCTGTTCTTCTTCCACTTGGGCGATGCCTGGGAGGAAGCAGACGGGACGATCCGCTTCGATGGCTGCTTCCACAAGGACCCGACCTTCGCCCTCGAAGGCGCGCCGGGCCTCATCGTGGGCCGTAACGAGCACGCCGAGCGCCCCGAGCTGACGCTGGTGAGCCTGCACCCCGATGGCCGCGCCGCGCTTGCCCCTGCCGGGATCACCGCTGAGTTTCCGCGCGCCGCCCCGGAGATCGCCGGTCTGCCGCGCCGCCACACGGTGTTCGTCGGCGGCTATGGCAGCGACCGACCCTTCGCCCGCTCGGTCGGGGTGTGGGACTGGGAGGCGGGCCGCGCCGACAGCTTCGATTTCGGCGCGCGCCACTTGGTCGAGGAGTTCGTGCCTGCCGGGCGCTACCTGATCGGCACGACGCTCAACCTCGCGGCGCAAGCGACCGAACTGCACGTCCTCGACACGCGCCGGATCGCGGATGGCCCGGTCGTGTCGTGGCGTAGCGATGTGGCGCTGCCGGTCTCGTTCCACGGCAGCTGGTTGGCAAGCTGACGATGCGCGCGCCAAGCAGCGAACTTGTGTTGACCAGCCCTGCGTCATCGTGGCAATGGGCGAGCGCATTTCGCGGAGCAGGCCTCCCGGCGCGATGCGGGTGTAGCTCAATGGCAGAGCAGAAGCTTCCCAAGCTTACGACGAGGGTTCGATTCCCTTCACCCGCTCCAGCCCACCATCAACAGCCCAGCTGGTCGGCAAGATCGTTAAGACTGGTTGAGGACCGTTCCCACTCCTGCTCGTGATGCGCATCGGGCGCGGGAGCGCCGCCGTATTCGTCGGGGCGGTCGACATAGGCGCACATCAGCCCCGCCGCCCGCGCTGCCGCCAGGTCGCCGTGGTGCGCGGCGACGAGGCATAGTTCGCCGGGCGCCAGCGCCAGCAGCTCGGCGGTGCGCAAATAGGCGCGGGCGTCGGGCTTGTAGAACCCGCTGACCTCCGCGCCGAGGATCGCGTCCCACGGCAGGCCGCCCCGCCGGGCCATCGCCAGCAGCAGTGCGACATTGCCGTTGGAGAGGGTGACGACGGGAAAGCGTGCCTTCAACCGGGTCAGCCCTTCCACTGCATCGGGCCACGGATCGAGCCGGTGCCAGGCGCGGTTCCAGTCGGCGAGCAGCGCCTCGTCGCAGTCCGCCGGTTCGACCCCCCATGTGAGCAAGGTAGCCTCGAGCATCTCGCGATGGAGCACGTCGAGCGGCACAAAATCGCGCCCAGATTTCTTCATCCCGATCATCGCCGCGATGTACTGCGTGCGCCACGCATCGGCGAAGGCGGCCGGATCGCGGTCGCCAAGTCCGACCTCGGCTAGGAACCCGGCGGATTCGCGCGCGATGCTTGTGCGCCAGTCGACGACCGTGCCGAATACGTCGAAGGCGAGCGCCTTGGGCAGGCTCATTCCGCGATACGCTTCGGCTTGCCGATGGCGCCGGCTTTGATGTCCTTCGCGTGGAAGGGCATTCGGTGCCACTGCTTGGCCGCATAGGCGCGGGTCTGGTCGGTGAAGTGCGGTGAGGCTGGGTCGGTGGACTCCGAGTAGCTGAGGATCGCGTCCGCCACCGGGCCTTTCTCGTCGAAGCCGACGACCTGAATGTAGCTCGTTCCGTGGCGCGGGGTGAGCCCGGCGGGATCGCTGAGCGATTCCTGGACGTTGAGCACGCCGAGGCCGCCCGGGCCGCCGTGGATCGGGATCGCGGTATTGCCGACCATCACCCGCTGCACTTCGCCCCACGGCGCATCTGGCGCGATGCCGGCCTTGTCGAGGTCGCCGACGGCCTCGCCCAGCGCGGTGAGCAGCTTGTCGCCCAGATTGTCGGCGGCCAGATCGCGCGGGGTGTTGACCGGATTGGCCGCATCGAAGGGTACAGCCCAAAGCCCGGGCAGACGCGCCGCCTTGGGCCAGAAGACGCGGAACAGCGCCGCGCCGCGGCTCGATGCCTCATAGCGGCGGTCCCATCCGGCGAGCGCCGCGCAGCCGCGCGCGACCGGTTCGGCCTTCAGGTCAGCACTGCCGCACAGCATCAGCATTGGCGCCACCGCCATGTCGGCCGCAAGGCTCTTGTTGGCGAAAGCGAAAGCCTCGGCCCGCGCGTGATCGACCTTGCCTTCAGCGAGGAAGGCCGGGGTCTCGATGAAGTTTGACCGGGTGCGCAAGCTGAGCGGCATCCCGTACTTGCCGAGCACCGGGGAAAGGCGCGGGTGCGGGAAGGCGGGGTTGCTGATCCAGTAGCTGTCGTTGGAGTTGGTGAGCCAGGTTCGGACGGTGGTTGCGGCCTGATCGCTCGCTGGCATCAGGCCGGGGGCGGGGGTGCCGGGCGCGGCATCCCAGTCGCAGGATGACTTGCTGCCGTCGAGCAGCACCGCGAATTCGGCGAACAGGCCCGCGATCGGCGTCGCGCAGGTCTTGGCCTTCTCTGCCGAGACATTGGGAACGGCGGTGATGTCGGCGTGGAGCGCGTCGCCGTAGCGGTCGGCAGCGATGGTGTTGACCCACGGAATGCCAAGCGTCTCGCTGACCGCGGCCTTGATCTCGCCGACATTCTTCGCCTCGCCGATCCGCACCCACGTCTCGATCCCGCGCTGGTTGCCGCGGTTGGCGTCGCGCATCGCAAAAGCGCTCTGTGCGCTCCAGGTGATACCGCGCGCAGGGACCACGAACACCGGTCCAAAGCGGCTGGAATAGAGCGTGCGGGTCACGGCCGGCTTGCCTTCGGGCATGGGCACGGTGACGGTTGTGGGCACCATCGCCTCACTCTTCCCGTCGACCATGTAGCGGGTCGGATCAGCCGGATCGAGCGCCAGCTGGAACAGCGTGAAGTGCCGCGCCTCGGTGACGGTGTGGGTCCAGGCGATGTCCTTGTTGAAGCCCAATGTCGGGATCGGAGTGCCCGCAATGCCGACGCCCATCACGTCGTAGCCGCCCGGGCCCTTGACGTGGAGCTCCCAGAAGCGGCTCGGCCCCTTCCAAGGGAAGTGCGGATTGCCGATCACCATGCCGCGGCCGCCTACGGTCGTATCGCCGCCGAATGCCCAGCCGTTGCTGCCGATGCCGAGGTCCTTGGGGTGGGGCAAATTAATGGCGACCTTGGGCGCTGCGCTGCCCGGCGGGGCGGCGTTGGCGATCGCGGGGGCGAGTGCGAGCGAGCTGGCGAGCAGCATCTGCTTTTCGTTCAGACGCAGCATGTCGTCGGCGGTGATGGGGCGGACCCATGCCTTGCCGCGGCACTCGGCGGGGATGGCGTCAGGACCTATGTCCTTGAGCAGCCGGTTATAGCCCGCGACATAGCCTTCGACCAGCTGCTGAACGCGCGCAGGTTGGCGCTTGGCGCCTTCACGCAGGGCGGCCACATCGATGACCGAGCGGAAGAACACATCGGAAGACAGGTTGTCGACCGTATCGAAGCCCAATGTCGCGGTGCCCTGCGGCCCCCAATGCAGCGAGCGTTCGCCCGCGATCGTGGCAAATTCCTCGGCGAGCATGCACAGGTTGTCCTCGGCATAGGCAAAGGCGACGCCGTAGCCGACGCCCTGCCACGTGGACGCCTCGATATGCGGGATACCGTAAGTGGTGCGGGTGATGGTGGCTGCATAGCGCTTGCCAGCCGCAGCCTCGCTCGCCGGGGCCACCAACAGCGCGGCTGCTGCCGCCGCCAGAACCGAATTGCGCATGATTGTCCCTCTCCGCTCCACCCGTATGCCGGGTTGTCGAAAGGGACCTATCGGGCCCGCTGGCAAAAGGAAAGGGGCGCTCCGCCGCAATGGCAGAGCGCCCCTTCCATGTGTGTCAGAGCCGGATCAGAACGATGCGGTGACCGAGAACACCACGGTGGCGTCGGAGATCGAATCCCCGGCCAGTGTGGCGAAATTCGGGCGGATCAGGTTGGCTTCGGCTTCCGAGATGTCCGTATCGACATAGGCGACCGAGAGCGTCAGGCCCGAGATCGGCACGATGTCGGCGCCGATCAGCCAGTCGAAGTAGGTACCGGTCGGCGCGACGCTGGTGCCGTTCGGGCCAAGTCCGGGGTTGCCGTCCGAATAGCCGATGTGCGCCTTGAGGCTGACCGGCACATCGGGGATGCCATAAACCGCGTCACCCGACAGGTAGAGGTTGTCTTCCTTGTCACCCGGATCGGCCGGCCGGCCCACGGGGAACCAGTTGCCCAGCGCTTCCTGCTTGGGCGCATAGGCGACGCCGGCGGTCAGCCCTAGCGGGCCGACAGTGCCCGAGAGCTTGGCGTAAAGTTCGGCGAAGTCGGTGTTGCTGGCGCCCGACGGGTACATGTACCACACCAGCCCGGTATCGAGCGTGCCTTCGCCCACCGGCAGCTTGAACCCGGCATAGAGGTCAAGCTCCATGTTGGCGCCGCCGAAGGTGCCCCAGCCCGCGAGGTTCGATCCCCACGCGCCGGCATAGAGGCCGCTTTCGTGCGCGACGGTCAAGCCGCCCTGGACGGCCATGCCTTCATCCGACTGCGACACGCCGCGGAAGCGATAGTCCGAGGTGAGAGTGGCCGCGCCCGAGATGGTGATCGCCGGGGTGGCTTCTTCCTGGCCGGTGGCGGTGGCAAGGTCGATCGGCGCGATGGCGCGCAAGGCAATCGAGGTGTCGTCGATGGCGATCACTGCGGTGTCGTCGACCGGACCGGTCGTGGCAGCGTCATTTTCGCCGGCGAAGGCAGGCGTGGCGAGGCACGCGGCGAGAGCAGCAGCCGAAAGGGCCGGGGCGAAACGGATAGACATAAGGAACGCTCCATGAAGAGGTTTGGATCGTTCCGCCTGCGGGGCGTGCGGGAAATATTATCCGATGACTCGGGTTCCCGTCACGTCCGTCACCGCACTGACACATTCTACCGCGCCGCACAAATCTTTTGCTTGAGCCGCGCGTAACGTTCCATTTGTTGCGTTGCAATATTGCACCACCTGCGGTTCACGCCGCGCGCAGGCTCTCCATGTCGATGACGAAGCGATACTTGATGTCGCTCGCCTCCATACGCGTAAAGGCGGCTTCGACGTCCTGCATCGCGATCACTTCGATGTCGGGAAGGATGTTCTTCTCGGCGCAGAAATCCAGCATCTCCTGTGTCTCGGCGAGCCCGCCGATCCCGCTGCCGGTCAGCACCTTGCGCCCCAGCAATACGCCGGTGTGGATCTCCGGCATCGGGCCGATCAGCCCGACCAGAACCTGTACGCCGTCGATCCGCAGCAGGTGGAGATAGGGTACGACATCATGGCGTACGGGGATGGTGTTGAGCACCATGTCGAAGTAGCCGCGCTTGGCCTTCATCGCGTCCTTGTCCTCGGTGTTGAGGAAGTCGTGGGCGCCCAGCTTTTCCGCATCCTTGCGCTTGCTCTCCGAGCGACTGAGCACGGTCACTTCCGCGCCCATCGCCGCGGCCAGTTTCACGCCCATGTGCCCGAGCCCGCCGAGCCCCGCGACCGCGACCTTGCTGCCGGGGCCGACCTTCCATGTGCGAAGCGGCGAGTAGGTAGTGATCCCGGCGCACAGCAGCGGCGCAGCCTCGGCCATCGGCATGCCGTCAGGTACCTTGAGCACGAACTCTTCGCGCGCCACGATCCGCTCGGAATAGCCGCCGTGGGTGGGCGATCCGTCGCGGCGGTCCGTGCCGTTATAGGTCCCGGTCA
Source organism: Sphingomonadales bacterium (assembly GCA_031408395.1). Lineage (GTDB taxonomy): Bacteria > Pseudomonadota > Alphaproteobacteria > Sphingomonadales > Sphingomonadaceae > Erythrobacter. The sequence continues at coordinate 8,397 of JANNWO010000165.1, forward strand.
TTCCGCCGCTGAGGCAGTATTGCTCAAGGTCGGCCTCGCAGTGGCGGCACTCGAGGCAGGAATCGACCATGCAGCCGATAGCAACCCGGTCGCCAAGCTTGTGGCGAGTGACGCTTGACCCGACCGCGCTGACGGTGCCGACGATCTCGTGGCCCGGCACGATCGGATAGACCGTCCCGCCCCAGTCGTTGCGCGCGGAGTGGAGGTCGGAATGGCAAATGCCGCAATGCGTGATTTCGATCATCACGTCGTCATGGCGCAAGCCTCGGCGGGTGATCTCCATAGGCCCTACGCCGCTATCGGGCGCGGTCGCGCCATAGGCCTTGGTGGGATATTCGTTGGTGGCGGCGGTCATCTGTTTTCCCTCGCGGCTTGTTCGCTTCGCTCACGCCTCCGGGTAGGCGGCCTACCGGCCGGCGCGCGCCGAGACGTTTTGGCGCGCTTGCGAAGCCTGACGGCTTCGGTTGCGTTGCTCTTCTACTTCGGCGGCATACGGATGGCCCCGTCGAGCCGGAATTGGTGACCATTAATGTAACTATTGCGGGCAATCTCTAACACGAGTGAGGCAAATTCCTCTGGCTCGCCGAGGCGCTTGGGGAAGGGCACGCTGGCGTTCAATTGCGCCCACATCGGCGGGTTTCGATCCTTCATCCCCAGCATGAGCGGTGTGGCGAAGATACCCGGCATCACCGAATTCACGCGGATGCCCATCTCCATCAGATCGCGGGCCATCGGCAGGACGAGGCCGTTCACCCCTGCCTTGCAGCTGCCGTAGATCACCTGCCCGATCTGCCCGTCCTGCGCCGCGACGCTGGCGGTGAGGATGATGCAGCCGCGCTCTCCATCGTCATTGAGCGCTTCCGCGTTGGCCATCCCGAGCGCCGAGATGCTCGCGACGCGGTAGCTGGCGACGAGGATGCCCTCGGCTCCGAAGGCGTAGTCCTCGGTGGAGAGGCGCTTGTACTGGCCGCTCTCCTTGTCCCAGCCCAGCGTCTTGCCGCGCCGGCTCGCCATCGCGCAGTGGAGCGTCACGCGCTCCTGCCCATGCGCCGCGCGTGCTGCTGCAAAGCCGGCTTCGACCGAATCTTCATCCATAATGTCGACAGGGTGGAAGGTGCCGCCGATCGCCGCCGCGTGAGCCTCGCCCGCCTCGTCGTTGATGTCGAAGATGGCGACCTTCATGCCCGCATCGGCGAAGGCCTTGGCGCTCGCTTTGCCGAGCCCGCTCGCACCGCCGGTGACCACGGCTGCCATGCCCGGTTCGATTTTCATGCGAAGTCCTTTCCCTGCCTGTCTTTTGCCGATGGCTAGGCGTTTCGCGCAAGCCGCGCTAGCTCTCCAATTGCAGCATGATGGGCCGGTTTGGCGGTCGCCTGATTGTCACGCAAGCGCCCTAGTGGACGGCGCAAAGGCGGCGCTGCCGCCGGGGATGAATTTGAGGGGGCAAATACGATGATCCGACCTTTCCACGGCTTTGCGCTGATCACGCTCGGCATCGCCGCCGCTTGCGCGACGGTGCCCGCAATCATGGGCGATCCGGCGGTGAACGTCGCCGCGGTTGCCGAGACCCCTCCGGTCGGCACCGCGCGCGCGGATGCGGCGGACGATCCGGCGATCTGGCGCAATCCGGCCAATCCGGCGGCGAGCCTCGTGGTCGGCACCGACAAAAAGGGGGGGCTCTACGTCTATGACCTCAAGGGCGCGCAGAAGAGCTTCCTGCCTGCGCCCGGCCTCAACAATGTCGATCTCATCGAGCTGCCCGATGGCATGGTGCTGGCGATCGCGAGCGACCGCAGCAACCTCGCCACCGGCCAGCTCTTCATCGCCCGGCTCGACACCGCGAGCGGCAAGCTCGCCCTTGTCACCCGCGTCGCCGTGGGCCCGGGAGAGGGCTACGGCGTGTGTGGCGGCGATGTCGAGGCCGACGGCTCCTTCACCGTCTACAGCGCCTTCAAGAGCGGGGCGATCTACCGCACCGGGCTGCAATTTCTCGGTGGTGAGCTCGGAGACCAGACCGAGCTGCTCAACACCGTGCCGACCCAGACCGAAGGCTGCATCTACGATCCGCGTACCGGCATGCTCTACATCGGCGAGGAAGATGCCGGGATCTGGGCGATGTACGGACGTTACGAGGGTGGACCGGCAAACCGCAAACTGGTCGCACCCATAGACAACAAGATGCTGGTCGCCGATGTCGAGGGCCTCGCCATTGCGCCGCAGGGCAAGGACGGCGGTTATCTCGTCGCCTCATCGCAGGGCGACAACGCCTACGCCGTTTTCCGGCTGCCCGATGTCACCCCCGTTGGCCGCTTCCGGATCGCGGCAGGCGCGTTCGGCAGCGTCGAGGAGACCGACGGGATCGAACTCGACAACCGCGATTTCGGCCCCGACTTTCCCAAAGGCCTGTTCATCGCGCAGGACGGAATGAATGCGCCGTCCGCGCAGAACTTCAAGTACGTGCACTGGGACGATATCCTTGCCGCGCTGGGGCAGGGGAAGTAATCCCCTGCCCATGACCCAGCCCTTCGCAACGCCCGATCGCCGCCGCTTCCTTGGCGCTTCTGCTACCGCCACGGCCTTCGCCGCGCTCGCCGCGAGCGGCTGTATGACGCGTGGAGGCGGCAGCGCCGTCCGCGGGCCCGTCAAGTCTGGCGGCTTTGCCGGATACGGCCCGCTGCGCCCCGATCCGGCGGGCTTCCTCGACCTGCCCGAAGGTTTCACCTACCGCGTCATCTCGCGCATGGGCGACCGGATGGACGACGGCGGCACCGTGCCCGACCGCGCCGACGGGATGGGCTGCTTCGATCTCGGCAACGGTGAGATCGCGCTGGTGCGCAATCATGAATTGCAGCCGCAGCACGACGCCGGCGGCACGATCGCCAAGGGCTATGGCAAGAAGAATGGCGTATTCGTGCCCGGCGGCACCACTACCATCGTGCTCGACGCCAAGACGCTCGGCGTGAAGCGCCAGTTCCGCAGCCTTGGCGGCACGATCCGTAACTGTTCGGGCGGGACCACCCCGTGGGGCACCTGGCTGACCTGCGAGGAAGCGCCGACTGGCCCTGGCCAACCGCGCGGAGACGGGCTCGACAGCAGCCACGGCTGGGTCTTCGAGGTCCCCGCCTCGGCGCGCGGCCTGGTTGACGCCGTACCGCTGACCGCGATGGGCCGCTTCAACCACGAAGCCGCCTGCGTCGATCCGGCAACCGGCATTGTCTACCAGACCGAGGACCGCGATGATTCGGTGCTCTACCGTTTCCTGCCTAAGGTGCCGGGCAAACTGGCCGGGGGCGGCCGCTTGCAGGCGATGGTGGTCGAAGGCCTCGCCGACACCCGCAACTGGAAATCTGCCGCCATGCCGGTGGGCCAAAGCTACCGCGTGTCATGGGTGGATCTTGACGATGTCGAGGCCCCCAAGGACGACCTGCGCCAGCGCGCCGTCGCCACGGGTGCGGCGCTGGTGGCGCGCGGCGAAGGCCTGCACATGGGTGTGAACCGGGGCGCATCCGAAGTCTTCGCCTGCTGCACCAGCGGCGGGGCAAAGCAGCTCGGCCAGATCCTCAAGCTCTCCCCGGGGCTCGCCGGCAAGCCCGATATGCTTGAATTGTTCTTCGAGAGCGAGAGCACCGACCAGTTCAACTTCGGCGACAACCTCACCGTCGCGCCGAGCGGCCACCTGATCGTGTGCGAGGACCAGTACACCGCGTTTCAGGAGAACCACATCCGCGGGATCACCCCGGATGGGCGCGCCTACACAATCGCGCTTCTCAAGGCGCAGACCGAGCTTGCCGGCGGGTGCTTCTCGCCCGATGGCAAGGTGCTGTTCGTCAACGCCTACGGCCCGACCGCGACGCTGGCGATCACCGGGCCGTGGGTGGCCTGAGAGCCCCTAGGCGAGGGCGCCCCAGCTTTGGACGGCTTTCTCCTTTCCCTGCTGTTCGTTGCCGCGCTGGCGAGCGGTGGGCGCGATCAGTGGATGGTCGCTCTCTGGTCTGATGCAGTGGGGCGCAGCCTGCCGCTGCTGTGCGTCGCGGTGCTGTCCGCTGGCCTGAGCGCCGCCGCGATGGCTTGGGTGGGGGCCGGATTCGCCGCGCTGCTGCCGCCCCGGGCCGGGCAGATGCTTGTCGCTTTCGCGCTCGGAATGGCGGCGATCGAGCTGGCGCTCCCGGTGCGCGCGAAGCCTCCCATTGAGCCGACCCACTCGCTGCCCGCGCTGCTGATCGTCCTCTTTGCCCGCCAGATCGGCGATGGTGCGCGCTTCGGGATCGTTGCGCTGGCGGCGTGGACATCTGCGCCGATCACCGCAGGGCTGGGCGGAGCGCTGGGCGGAGCGGCGGCGGTCGCGCTGGGCTGGTCGGTCGGGGCAGGGACGCTCGCCCGCTGGCCGCTGCGCACCCTGCGCCGCATCCTCGCCGCCGGGCTGCTCGTGGCGGCGCTATTCATCGGCATCGACGCGCGTTTCGCTCCCATCTCATCGCCTGTGCCGGTCAATCAGGCCGGAAATCTGGCGGAACACAATCCAGGTTGCGGCACTACTTGAATGCTCCTGCCAGCAGCCACGACATGGTTGCGTCGCACCCACAACGGAGACATTCATGGCTGACACCAAAGACAATTCGAAAGCCGCATTGATCGACGAGCTGAACGGGCTCCTTGCCGATCACTTCGCGCTCTACATCAAGACCAAGAATTTCCATTGGCACGTCGTGGGCCGCCACTTCCGCGACCTGCACCTGCTGTTCGACGAGCAGGCGCTCCAGATCCGCGAGCAGATCGACGTGATCGGCGAGCGTGTGCGCAAGCAGGGCGGCGCGACGCTGACCTCGGCCGGCTCGGTCTCCAAGCATACCCAGATCAAGGATCAGGACAGCACCTCGCTCAAGGCCGAGGACATGATCGCCGAATTGCGCGACGACAACGTGAAGGTGGTAAAGCGGCTCAAGGCCATGAAGGACCTCGCCGAAGAAGCGGGCGACAACGCCACCGACAGCCTGATCGACGACTGGACTGACGAGGCCGAAGAGCGCGTTTGGATGCTTAGCTCGTTCCTCGACGAGAAGGCTCCCGCCGTCAAATAGCCATCCACGAACGGGCCGCCCCATTGCCGGGGGCGGCCCGTTTGCTATTGAGGCGGGTATGGACGGGATCACTATAATCCAAGGCGCAAGCGACGCCGATATTGCCGACTGGCTCGAAGCCCGGCTGCAGGCGGCGCTGGAACGCGAGGCCGCGATCTCGGTGCCGGGCGGGTCGACACCCTTTCCTATCTTTGAGGCTCTGGTCGCCCGCGAGCTCGGCTTCGCGCGGCTGGACGTCTGGCCCAACGACGACCGGATCGTGCCCGAAGATCACGAGGCGTCGAACACCGGCAAGATCCGAGCCTTGTTCGCGCCCAAGGGCGCCGAGGTCATCGCGCTTGGCGAGGGGTTGGCCGTGCCCCCCTTCGCGCTCGTCTGGCTGGGCATGGGCGAGGACGGGCATATTGCCTCGCTTTTCCCCAACACCGATCCGCAGGTGGACGATCCTCAGGCGGTGCGCCGCCTCACCCCCGATCCGCTGCCAGCGCACGCGCCCTTCGATAGAATCACTCTGACCCTGCCGAGCTTGCTTGCCACCGCTGAGCTGATGTTCGTCATCCGGGGCGACGAGAAGCGCCGGGTCTTCGAAGCGGCGGCACGGGGCGAAAACGACCGTCCCGTCGCCCGCCTGCTCAAGGCTGCGCACGAACGCGGCATCCCCGTCACCGTGTTCATCTGATCCGATGCCGAGCCTGCTCCCCGCCTCGCTCCACCGTGCGCTCATGCCATTGGCGCACCGCGTCCGGCATCGCTGGCGGCGCTGGCGAAAGGCTCCCATCTCAGGCGTAAGCGTCGTCATCACCAACCTGACGGGCGACGTGCTACTGCTGAAGCACTCCTACGGCGCCGACGTCTGGAGCCTGCCCGGCGGCGGTCTCGGGCGGGGCGAGGACCCGCTGGAAGCCGCACGCCGCGAGGTGCGCGAGGAGCTACGGATGGAACTGGCCCGCATCGAGCTCATCGGCACGCTCAACGAAACGCTCTCGGGCTCGCCCCATACCGCGCACATCTTCGCCGGGGTGTGCGACCGCCAGCCGCAGCCTGACCGGCGCGAGGTGATCGAGGCGCGGTTCTTCCCCTCGCACTCGCTGCCCGAACCGCTGGGCCGCCACACCCGCACGCGCATCGCGGCATGGCGCGCGCGCGGGGTGGGTTAAAGCAGCGAGAGCTGCGCCTCGTCGCGTGCCGGCTTTTCGTCCTCTGCGCCTTCGAGATTACCTAACGTCAGGCCCATCAGTCGGATCGACTTGGGGAGCGGCAGCTCCGCCTCGAGCAGCGCGCGGGCGACCTTCGCGAACTCCTGCTTGCCGCTGACATAGTCGGACAGGGAGGCCGCTCGGGTCATGATCTGGAAATCGGTGAACTTGAGCTTCAAGGTCACCGTCCGGCCCCGAGCTTCCGAAGCCTCGATCCGCTCCCAGACGATGTTGACGATGTTTTCGAGCGTGTCCCTTAGGGCCGCCCCGCTGCCAATATCCTCGGAGAAGGTGCGCTCCCCGCCGACCGACTTGCGGATCCGATGCGCGCGCACGGGGCGCAGGTCGATGCCGCGCGCGGCGCGGAACAGATAGTCGGCCATGCTGCCGAAATGCTCGCGCATGAAGGCGATTTCCTTACCCGCCAGGTCCGCTCCGGTCGCGATGCCGAGCGCCTGCATCTTCGCCTCGGCGCGCGGGCCGACCCCGTGGAAGCGCCGGATCGGGAGCCCCGCGACGAACGCCGCGCCCTCGCCGGGGCGGATCACGCATAGGCCATCGGGCTTGTTCTGGTCGCTGGCTAGCTTGGCAAGGAACTTGTTGTAGCTCACCCCTGCGCTCGCGGTGAGGCGCGTCTTGGCACGGATTTCCTGCCGGATCAGATCGGCGATGCGCGTTGCGCTCCCGATGCCGAGCTTGTCCTCGGTCACATCGAGATAGGCCTCGTCGAGGCTCAGGGGCTCGATGATGGGGGTATAGTGTTCGAACACCCGGCGGATCTGGCGGCTCGCTTCCTTATAGGCATCGAATCGCGGGCGCACGAAGACGAGGTCGGGACACAGGCGCTGCGCGGTGATGGATGGCATAGCGCTGCGCACGCCGAAGACCCTCGCCTCGTAACTCGCCGCCGCGACCACCCCGCGCCCGCCTGCTCCGCCGACCGCGACGGGCCTGCCTTTCAGCTCCGGATCGTCGCGCTGTTCGACGCTGGCGAAGAAGGCATCCATGTCGACATGGATGATCTTCCTGAGGCCCAGCTCGATTTGGCGCGCGGCCTCGTCGTCATCCCGCAAAGGCGCATCGCTTGCCATGCCGCACAAATAGAACCTTCCTCGCTGCGAAGGAACTGTTGCTGGAACTAATCATCCTCGCGGCCATTTTGTGCAGATGCGAAAAGAACAGTGGTCTTCGGGCGAACCCCTCGGCAAACGCCGCGCGATGGCCACCATGCTTGCCCCCTCTACGTCCGTCCGCCAGGCGCACCGTAAGCCATTGGGCGAGCGCGAGCTGATGTGGATGATGGCGCTGCTGATGGCACTGAACGCCTTCGGCATCGACGCGATCCTGCCGGCGCTCGACGCGCTGGCACGCGATCTTTCAGTGACGGGCAACGACCGTCAATTTGTGATTGGGATTTATTTGCTGGCTGGCGGGATCGGCGCGCTGGCGCCGGGCGCGCTGGCTGACCGGTTCGGGCGGCGGCCGATCCTACTTGGTGCGATTGCCGTCTATATCCTGCTCTCCCTCGCCAGCGCGCTCGCGCCGACCTTTGATGCGTTGATCGCGGTGCGCGCCGCGCAGGGCTTTTTCGCAGCCGGCATCATTGCGCTGCCGCCTGCGATCATCCGCGACCGGGTGGGCGGCGACAAGATGGCGCGCATGATGAGCCTCATCTTCGTGATCTTCCTGATGGTCCCGGCGATTGCCCCGACGATTGGCGAGGGCATCTTGCAACTCGGCAGCTGGCGCGCGATCTTCGGCGCGATGGCGGGGCTGGGCGTGATGATGGGCTTGTGGGTGCATTTCCGCCTGCCCGAGAGCCTCACCGAGGAAAACCGCCAGCCGATCATCCCGCGCATCATCGCCGCCAACATGGGCCGCGCGCTGACCCAGCCCAGCGTCTCGGGCTACGTGATCGGTTCTGCACTGGTGTTCGGCGCATTGTTCGGCTTCATCAATTCCTCGCAGCAGCTGATCACCAACACCTTCGGCGCGGGCGAGATATTCCCGCTGGTGTTCGGCATCTGCGCCGGATCGATGGCGATCGCCAGCTGGTCGAACTCGCGCATCGTTGAGCGCTTCGGCGCGCGACGGGTGAGCCACACTGCGCTGTTCGCCTTCATCGTTGTCGCAGCCGTGCAGGTGATGTTTGCGTTCCAGCCCGAAGAGCAGCTGTGGCACTTCGTCCCGCTGATGGCGATCAACATGGCCTTGCTCGGCTTCATCGGCAGCAACTTCGGCGCGATCGCGATGAACCCGTTCTTCAACATTGCGGGCGCGGCGAGCTCGGCTCACGGCTTCGTGCGCATGACCACGGCGGCGCTGCTCGGCGGGGCGATCGGCTATGCCTATGACGGCACCGCACGGCCCCTTGCGCTGGCGCTGTTGGCGAGCGGGCTGACGTGCCTTGTGCTGGTGCTGCTCAGCGAGAAGGGCAGGCTGTTTGGGCCTTCGGACGCCGAGATGGGGATGAAGGGCGCTCCGGCGGAATAGGGCCTAGCGCTCGCTCTCCAGCCGCCGCCACGCCAGCCCGGCAAATTCGCACAGCAGCGGCCGCGTATCGCGCGGGTCGATGATGTCCTCGACATTGAAGCGCTCGGCCGAACGGAACGGCGAGGTGACCTTGGCGAGGCGCGCGCGGATCTCTTCCAGCAACGCCTGCGGATCGTCCGCGGCTTCCAGTTCCGACTTATAGGCGACCTCTAGCCCGCCTGCGATGGGCAGGCTCCCCCAGTCGCCTGAGGGCCAGCAATAGCGGTACTGGTAACGCTCGGCATTGCTCATTGCGCTGCCCGCGATGCCATAGGCACGGCGCAGCACGATGCTCGCGAGCGGCACGGTGGCGCGGTAGATCGCGTTCATCGCATTGACGCCGTAGCGGATCGTCCCCGCCATTTCCGCCTCGCGCCCGATCATGAAGCCGGGGTTGTCGACCAAGTGGACGATCGGCAGGCGGAACTGGTCGGCGAGCTTCACGAAGCGTTCGACCTTCTCACTTGTTTTGGCCTCCCATGACCCGCCCAGATAGCTCGGATCGCTCGCCACCACGCACACCGGCCAGCCATCGAGCCGCGCGAAAGCGGTGATCGCGGCGCGGCCCCATTGCTTGCCGATCTCGAACACAGTGCCGTGGTCGAATAGCATCTCCATGCAGCGGCGCATCGAGTAGACCTGCTTGGGATCGCGCGGGACAAGGCTGAGCAGCGCCTCCTCGCATCGGTCGGCGGGGTCGTTGCACGCTGCACGCAGCGCGCTCTGGCCGACATATTCGGGCATGAAGCTGAGGAAATGGCGCGCGCGGGCGAAGGCCTCGGCCTCCGATCCCACCTCGTCATCGACCACGCCGTTGCGGGTGTGGATCGCGCTGCCGCCAAGGGCCTCCTTGGCCTCCTCGTGACTGGCCTCGCCGCTTCGGTAGGCCTCGCCCAGCCCTTCGACCACAGCAGGCCCGGCGGCGAAAATCTGGCTGAGGCCCTTGACCATGATCGAGTAGTGGCTCGCGACCGTCCGCGCCGCGCCCAGCCCCGCCGTCGGCCCGAGCGCGAGCGCCACCACGGGCACCGTGTCGAGGTTCGTCACCACATCGCCCCAGCCGGGCACCGCGGGGATATAGGTCGCGCCGATCTGCTCCAAAGTCTTGACCGAGCCGCCGCCGCCCGTCCCGTCGATCATGCGGATGATGGGTAGCTTCAATTGGTGCGCCATCATCTCGGCCTGCACCATCTTGCGCGCGATGCCTGCGTCTGCCGCGCCGCCGCGGATGGTGAAGTCGTCGGCGGTGGCCACGACAGGCCGGCCGTTGATCAGCGCCTTGCCGAACAGGAACGGGGCGGGGGTGACGCCTTGGAGATCGCCGTTGGCGTCATACTTGGCCGAGCCAGCGATCTTGCCGATCTCGCGGAAGGAGCCGGGGTCGCACAGCGCCGCGAGCCGCGCGCGGGCATCCATCTTCCCGCGCCCGTGCTGGCGCGCAACCTTGTCCGCGCCGCCCATGTGCTCGGCCAGCGCCTCTCGGGCGCGCAGTTCTTCGAGTTCCTTGGCCCAGGTCATTCCCAACCCTTATGGCAATCGTCATCCCAGCGAAAGCTGGGACCTAGGGTCTCTTGGTACAACGCTTGCCGCCCTAGGCCCCAGCTTTCGCTGGGGTGACGGATTATTCTTCTGAAGCCGCAGGCACCACCCGCGCTAACACCGCCTCGACCTGCACCTGCGCGCCGGCGCTGACGCTCAGCCCCTCGATCACCCCGTCGAAGGGCGCGGTGAGGGCGTGTTCCATCTTCATCGCCTCGAGCACCAGCAGCCGCTGCCCGGCGGTGACGGCCTGCCCCTCGCTGACATCGACCGCGATGACCTTGCCCGGCATCGGCGCGATTATCGCACCATCGGCAGCGGAGGCTTGGCCGGTGCCGTAGGGAAGGTCGAATTCGAATGCGAAGCTCTCGCCACAGTCCGTTACGATGGCGATGTTCTGCTGAGCAGTAACTGTGCTGAGCGAGCTATCGAAGTCGTCGGGAGCCGCGACGTCGAAGGTCCTATCCTCCCATCGCATTCTGACCTTCGTCTGGGGCAAACGGTTGAGACGGAAGCCGGTGAACCCGCGTCCCCATTGGCTCTCATATTGATCGACGAGATCACAAGCCGCCTCGCGCGCGATAGCTTCGGACGGTAAAGCCCTGAAGATCAGTTCGTCGGCATGCTTATCGATGAAGGCAGTCGTGATGTTGCCGCTCTCGAATTCATCGTGAGCAAGCGCGCGATAAAGAAAGCCCGCATTCGATTTGACGGGCCAGACGACTGTGTGATCGATTGCTGCCAGCAATTCCCGGATCGCATGAATTCGGCTGGGGCCTTTGGCAATCAGCTTCGCCAGCATCGGGTCATAGAATGGCGAGACCTCGGAGCCGGTTTCGTAGCCGGTATCGACGCGGATCGCGGGATCAAGAACGCGGAACTCCGAAAGCCTGCCCGTGCTCGGCAGGAAGCCTTTCGCTGTGTCCTCCGCATAAAGCCGCGCTTCAATTGCATGACCGTTGATCGACAGCTCTTCCTGCCGCTTGGGCAGCGGCTCGCCGCTCGCCACGCGCAGTTGCCATTCGACCAGATCGACCCCGGTGATCTCTTCGGTGACGGGGTGTTCCACCTGAAGGCGAGTGTTCATCTCCATGAAGAAGATGCGGTCGGCGCGCAGGCCATCCGACGCATCGGCGATGAATTCGATCGTGCCTGCGCCCTCGTAATCGACCGCTTGTGCCGCGCGCACGGCGGCGGCGCAGATTGCTTCGCGGGTGGCGGGGTCCATGCCGGGGGCGGGGGCTTCCTCAATCACCTTCTGGTGGCGGCGCTGGAGCGAGCAGTCGCGTTCGAAAAGGTGGACGACATTGCCGTGGCTATCGCCGAACACCTGCACCTCGATGTGGCGAGGCGAGGTGATCCACTTCTCAAGTAGCACGTCATCATTGCCGAAGCTGGCCTTGGCCTCACGGCGGCAGGATTCGAGGCTCGCGGCGAAATCGGCTGGTGCGTCGACCTTACGCATCCCCTTGCCGCCGCCGCCCGCGACCGCCTTGATCAGCACGGGATAGCCGATCGCTTCGGCTTCCAGCGTGAGGCGCTCCAGCGATTGATCCGCGCCGTCATAGCCCGGCGTCACCGGCACGCCCGCCGCGCGCATCAACTGCTTGGCGGCGTCCTTCAGGCCCATCGCGCGGATGCTGGCGGGCTTGGGGCCGACCCAGACGAGGCCAGCATCGAGCACAGCCTGCGCGAAGTCGGCGTTCTCGGACAGAAAGCCGTAGCCCGGATGGATCGCATCCGCCCCGGTCTGCTTGGCGGCGGCGATGATCTTCGCCCCGACCAGATAGCTTTCGGCAGCGGGCGAGGGGCCGATATGCACGCTCTCATCGGCCGAGCGCACGTGCAGTGCCTTGGCATCGGCATCGGAATAGACCGCGACCGTGGCAATCCCCATGCTGCGCGCGGTGCGCATGATGCGGCAAGCGATCTCGCCGCGATTGGCGATCAGGAGCTTGGCGATCATTGCCCCGCTCCGCAGCCGGTGGCGAGGTGGCTGTAGGTGATGGTCGCTATCTTCCACGCGCCGTCGATCCGCATCAGGGTGAAGATGTCGACCCCGCAATGGCTGCGCTTGCCGTCCATGATGAAGTCGTAATCGGCGCGGACGGTCGCCACAGGGCCATCGACCGTCACGATTTCGTTACGCAGCGGCTCGGACACGGGGACAGGAATGCTCGACACCGAAGCGATCAACTGCGCCATGGGGATCAGGCCGACGCGGTCTGCGCCGTCACGTTCCCCGACCCTGGCGACGAAGCCGGGCTCGGTGACCTGGGCCTGCATCGCGGCGGCATCCTTGGCGGCGAGGCCGCGCATGAAGGCCTCAACCGCGGCGATCACTGCGGCCTCGTCAGAGTTGCGATCAGGCGCGGGCTCGGCGGCGAGAGGCGCGGCGGCAAGCAGGGCGGCGGCGCCAAGGAAGGCAGGGGCGAGAATGGCTTTCATGCCTGCCGGATTAGTCCAGCTTCGCGGCAAAGCAAACTGCTTCGCATCACCCTCGTCCCGGGCTTGACCCGGGACCCAGCGTCTTTCTTCCTCGCCCAAGTCAGCGGGGCCCCGGGTCAGGCCCGGGGCGGTGTGGCAGGCCGGTAATCCGCGATCCCCCAGTCGACCCCGCCCGCCGGCATCTTCTCGCGGTTAAGCACGGCCGAAAGGAACGCGCGCACGCCATACAGCGCCTTTTCGCCGCGCGGCACATAGGTGCGGCTGGCCCAAGCCTCTGCCCCGCGTGCCCGCACCTTGCGGCCGATCGCGCCGTAGATGCGCGCCGCGGAGAGCACCGCCCAGCGGCTGCGGAAGGGGAGCTTGGCCGCGCCCACGCGGGCTGCGGCCTCGTGCTTTTCCACCAAGGCCACAAGCCGCGCGGCCATCTCGGCAAGTTCCTTGCGGTGGTGCGGCTTGGTATGCTGACCGGGTTCGATATCCTGTTCGACCAGCCAGATTTCGGGCAGGTAACAGCGCCCTGCCGCGTCATCCTCGAGGATGTCGCGCGCGATGTTCGATAGCTGGAAGGCAAGGCCGAGATCATTCGCCCGGTCGAGTGTTTCCTGATCCTTGGGGTCGACCCCCATCACCACCGCCATCATCACGCCCACCGCGCCTGCCACGTGGTAGCAATAGCGCAGCATGTCGGCCTCGGAGCGCGGGCGCCAGTCCTCGGCGTCGAGCTGGAAGCCGGCGATCACGTCCTCGGCCATCTGCGGGGTGAGGCCCACCTCGGCCGCGACCACGCCCAGCGCGTCGAAGGCGGGGTCGCCCGTTGACTTGCCTTCGAAGGCAAGCGCGGTGAGGCGGCGGATGCGGGCGAGGCGGCCCGAAAGGTCGGACTGGTCGCCCAACTCGCCGCCCAGCTCCTGGTTGTCGGCAATGTCGTCCGCCCGGCGGCACCACGCATAAAGCAGCCATGCACGCTCGCGGGTCTCGCGGTCGAAGAGGCGCGCGGCTGCGGAGAAACTCTGCGAGCCGAGCTTGATCGACAGCCGCGCGTGTTCGACCAGCGCGGCCCGGGTGGCGGCATCGACTCCCATGCCCGAGCCTACAGCTCCTCTGCCTTCATGCGGAAGATCGGGGTGTGGGGCTGGTAAGCCTCCATCTTGCCGAGCAGTTCGCCGCACGTGTCCGCCGCGATCAGGATGTTCTGGTGGGCTGGGCGCACGAAGCCGACCTCGGCCATCTTCGTGTTGAAGGCAAGCAAGTGGTCGTAGAACCCGAAGGCGTTGAGTAGGCCCACGGGCTTGGAGTGATAGCCTAGCTGCGACCAGCTCATCGCCTCCCACAGTTCGTCCATCGTGCCGACCCCGCCGGGGATGGTGAAAAAGCCGTCAGACAGGTCGGTGAAGCGCTGCTTCCTTTCGTGCATCCCTGAAACGGTGACGAGTTCGTCGCAATCATGGTTGGCGACCTCGGCTTTGACGAGGTGTTCGGGGATCACGCCGATGACCTCTCCCCCCGCGTCCTTCGCGCCCTTGGCCACTGCGCCCATCAGCCCGAGCTTGCCGCCGCCATAGACGAGACCAATCCCGCGCCGGGCGAGTTCTGCGCCGACATCATAGGCGAGCTGGATATAGCGCGGATCTTCGGGCGAAGCCGAACCGCAATAGACGGCGAGACGTTTCATTCGGGGGCTTTCATCGACCAATCGGGGCCGCACGCGTGCTTGAACAGCGGGGCGACGCGCACTTCGTTTTGCCGGTAGACGGGTGTGAACGGCGTTGAAAGGGTCTCTTTCTTGCTAAGCCTGATGCCGGTGCCTTCTTGTGCTGCAGTGGTGCGATTGACCTCCAATCCCGACATGGCGTTTGCTTGGCAGTCAATCGCTATGCGGAAATCCACGATGACCGCCGCCTCAATCGGTTCTCCGCGCAGATAACGCACCAACACGACAGGATATGTCGTGCCCCCGACGTCGCCGGTGCCGCGATAGGCGACATCAAGATACGTCGGCACCCCAGATGCGTTTGTCACTTCGATCCACTCGCGCTTGTGCCCGCCAGGCACAAGATCAGAGACGGCCCCGGCCGGAGCCGCAGAGGCAGCCACGAGGGTGAGAGCCAACCCGATCATACGGTCGCCTTGATAGCCAAATCCTCCAGCATCAGGCCGGCGGTGGCCTTGGCGCTGCCGACGACCCCCGGAATGCCGGCGCCCGGATGGGTGCCTGCGCCAACGAGATAGTAGTTGTCGATCACATCGTCGCGGTTGTGGCCGCGCAGATACGCGCTCTGCCACAGCACGGGCTCGAGGCTGAAGGCGCTGCCCATGTGGGCCGAAAGGTCCTGCTTGAAGTCCTTGGGCGCGTAGCTGAATTTGGTGATGATCCGGCTGTGGATGTCCGGGATCAGGCGGCGCTCCAGCTCATCGAGGATCATCTTTTCCAGCTTCGGGCCGACCTCGTCCCAATCAAGCGGCATCTTGCCCATGTGGCTGACGGGGACGAGCGCATAGAAGGTGCTCTTGCCGGCCGGCGCCATGCTGGGGTCGGTGACGGTCGGGTGGTGGAGGTAGATCGCGAAATCTTCCGGCACGACGCCGTTCTTGTAGATGTCGTCGAGTAGGCCTTTGTAGCGCTTGGCGAACAGGATCATGTGGTGCGGGATGCCCGGCCACGTGCCTTCCAGCCCGAAGTGCACGACGAACAGCGACGGCGAGTAGCTCTTGCGGTTGAGGCTCTTGGCCATCTGCTTGCCGCGCTCGCTGCCCGACATCAGGTCCTTGTAGGAGTGCATGATGTCGGCGTTGCTCGCCACGGCGTCGAAGCGCTGCTTGAAGCCGCCCTTGGTTTCGACCTCGGTGGCCTTGGTGCCAAGCGTGTGGACCTGCACCACCGGATCGCCGACGATCATCTTGCCGCCGAGGCGCTCAAAGTGCCGTACCATCCCGGCGATCAAGCGGTTGGTGCCGCCGCGTGCCCACCACACGCCGCCGTCCTTCTCCAGCTTGTGGATCAGGGCGTAGATCGACGAGGTGCTCATCGGGTTGCCGCCGACCAGCAGCGAGTGGAAGCTGAAGGCTTCGCGCAGCTTGGGGTGCTCGATGTACTTCGACACCATCGAATAAACCGAGCGCCACGCCTGCTCCTTGATCAGCGAAGGGGCGGCTTTCAGCATCGTCTTGAAATCGAGGAACGGCTTGGTGCCGAGCTTGACGTAGCCTTCCTCATACACCCGCGCCGAATATTCGAGGAACCGGGCATAGCCTGCCACGTCCGCCGGGTTGAGCTTGGCGATTTCCGAGTTGAGCTCTGTTTCGTCGTTCGAATATTCGAAGTTGGTGCCGTCGGGCCAGTTGAGGCGATAGAACGGCATAACCTTCATCAGCTCGACATCTTCGGCGATGTCGTGGCCGGTCAGCGCCCAGAGTTCTTCAAGGCAGGGCGGGTCGGTGATAACGGTCGGCCCGCCATCGAAGGTGAAGCCGTCACGTTCCCAGAAATAGGCGCGCCCGCCCGGCTTGTCGCGCGCTTCGATTACGGTGGTGGCGATACCGGCCGACTGCAGGCGCACGGCCAGCGCCATGCCGCCAAAGCCCGATCCGATCACGCAAGCGGTGCGCCCGGCATAGCGTTCGGCCAGCGCCGGGTTCACGCCCTTGGCGCCGGTAGTATTGCCAGCGATGTTGATCCTCACGCCGGCGTTCACGCCGAGGTCTCCATGTTCAGGGGCTTACCTGAGGAAAACAGCGCACGGATAGCGCGCGGGATTGCGACGGGCGGCTTGCCCGTCAGGATGCGCAGGCGGTCGGGCCAGGTTGATCGGCCCGCGTAGAAGCGCTCCACCAACCGGCCCTGCAGCGCGTAGAAATGTTCGAACACCACGACGCGCTTGCCCGGCTCGGCGGCTTCGAAGAGCATGCGGCTGAGCAACCGGTAATAGGCGGTGGCGCGCCAGTGACGCTTGGCGCGGCGCTGGCAGAAAGCGGCGAGCTCGCCGCCTGAGACACCGGGCCGCCGCGCGATCAGCCCGGCGATGGCAAGCGCGTTGTCGACTGCGAAGGGCAGCGTGTAGCTGGTGAGCGGGTGCGAGAAGCCCCCGCGCGCACCGGCCAGCGCAACGCCGGGGATCGCGACTTCGGCGAGCGCGG
>JANNWO010000166.1:0-21071 GCA_031408395.1 Sphingomonadales bacterium
CCTTCAGCGGCATCAGCACCGGCACGGAAAAGCTGCTCTTTACCGGGCGCATGCCGCCCTTCCCCGGTCTCGGATATCCGCTCGTCCCCGGATACGAATCGGTCGGCCGCGTCGTTGATAGCGGAAGCGAAGCCCGCGGCCGGATCGGCGAGTGGGTCTTCGTCCCCGGAGCCAATTGTTACACCGACGCGCGGGGCCTTTTCGGCGGCACCGCACGTCGCCTCATAGTGCCGTCGGCGCGAGCATTGCCGATCCCCGAACACCTCGGCGATGCCGGGGTGTTGTGTGCCCTCGCGGCGACGGCACTTCACGCCATCAAGGGCGGCTTTGACCGGCGCGAGTCGCTGCCCGACCTCATCATCGGCCACGGCGTGCTTGGCCGCTTGCTCGCCCGGCTGACGCTGGCGCTCGGCGGTAAAGCGCCCACGGTGTGGGACACCAACCCATCCCGCCGCCACGGCGCGGTCGGCTACAATGCGATCGACCCCGCCACCGACGAGCGCCGCGACTATCACGCGATCTACGATGCCAGCGGCGACGCCGGCCTGATCGACGATCTCGTCATGCGCCTCGCCAAGGGCGGCGAGATCGTGCTCGCGGGCTTCTATTCCGAGCGGGTGAGCTTCGCCTTCCCCGCCGCCTTCATGCGTGAGGCGCATTTCCGCGTCGCGGCCGAGTGGCAGCCGGGCGATCTCGCCGAAACGCGCGCGCTGATCGAATGCGGACGGCTCGACCTGACGGGACTGATTACCAACCGGCGACCGGCAGGCGAGGCGCTCGACGCCTATCCGCAGGCCTTCACCGACCCCGATTGTCTGAAGATGGTTCTCGATTGGAGCGAATGTTGATGTCTGTGCTCGATACCCGAACCCTGGAAGATCAAGCCGCGATGTTGCGCGAAGAAGCCAGCCACGAACCCGATCCGGTTCATACCGGCGAAGTGAAAAGCGAAACTCAGGTCATCGCGATCTACGGCAAGGGCGGTTCGGGCAAGAGCTTTGCTCTCTCCAACCTCAGCTACATGATGGCGCAGCAAGGCAAGCGCGTGCTGCTGATCGGCTGCGATCCCAAGAGCGACACCACCAGCCTGCTGTTCGGCGGCAAGTCCTGCCCGACGATCATCGAAACCTCGTCCAAGAAGAAAGCCGCTGGCGAAGAAGTCCGCATCGAGGATGTGTGCTTCCAGCGTGACGGTGTGTTCGCGATGGAACTCGGTGGTCCCGAAGTCGGCCGCGGCTGCGGTGGGCGCGGGATCATCCACGGTTTCGAACTGCTCGAGAAGCTGGGCTTCCACGACTGGGGCTTTGATTACGTACTGCTCGATTTCCTCGGCGACGTGGTGTGCGGCGGCTTCGGCCTGCCGATCGCCCGTGACATGTGCCAGAAGGTGATCGTGGTCGGATCGAACGACCTGCAATCGCTCTACGTGGCGAACAACGTCTGCCAGGCGGTGGAATATTTCCGCAAGATGGGCGGCAATGTCGGCGTGGCCGGCATGATCATCAACAAGGATGACGGCACAGGGGAAGCGCACGCTTTCGCTGAAGCGGTCGGCATCCCGGTGCTCACCGCGATCCCCGCCAACGAGGATATTCGCCGCAAGAGCGCCAATTACCAGATCATCGGGATCCCCGGCGGCGAATGGGCCAGCCTGTTCGAAGACCTCGCGGTCAATGTCGCCGAAGCCCCGCCAGTGCGCCCGACCCCGCTGACGCAGGACGGCCTGCTCGGCCTGTTCAGCGATGACGTAACCGGCGGCAATGTCCAACTGGTCCCCGCGACCCAGGCCGACATGCGCGGCGGCGTCTTCGAGACCCGTCCGAGCCTCGAAGTGGTGTACGACGAGGCCTGATGCGATGAGCGATGCCTTCCCTCCCACCGCCCCGCGCGCCCCTGACCGGATCGAGCTCGATACCGGTGCGGTTGCTGGCGCAGGTGCCTGCTCGTCGAACGACACGATGCGCGAAGCGGCACGCACTGCGGGCAAGAGCGAAGTGCTCGATCGCTATGCAGCCGACTACCCGGTCGACCCTGCGGCCGGCCCGCATGATCAGCCGCAATCGATGTGCCCGGCTTTCGGCTCGCTCCGGGTGGGCCTGCGCATGCGCCGCACCGCGACCGTGCTGTCGGGCTCGGCCTGCTGCGTTTACGGGCTGACCTTCACTTCGCACTTCTACGGCGCGCGCCGGACGGTGGGCTACGTGCCCTTCTCTTCGGAAACGCTGGTCACCGGCAAGCTTTTCGAGGACATCAAGGAAGCGGTCGAAGGCCTCGCCGATCCCGAGAATTTCGACGCGATCGTGGTCACCAACCTGTGCGTCCCCACCGCCAGCGGCGTGCCGCTGCGCTTGCTGGGGAAGGCCATCAACGGCGTGCGGATCATCGGCATCGACGTGCCGGGCTTCGGCATTCCGACCCACGCCGAAGCGAAAGACGTGCTCGCCGGCGCGATGCTCAATTACGCCCGCGAAGAAGTGATGGCCGGGCCGGTTGCGGCCCCGCGTGAACGCTCGGACAAGCCCAGCGTCGCTTTGCTCGGCGAAATGTTCCCGGCTGATCCGGTGGTCATCGGCCAGATGCTCGCGCCGCTCGGTCTTGCTGCTGGCCCGGTGGTCCCGACCCGCGAATGGCGCGAGCTCTATGCCGCGCTTGATTGCGCGGTGGTCGCCGCGATCCACCCCTTCTACACCGCCAGTATCCGCGAATTCGAAGCCGCAGGGCGCCCGGTGATCGGCTCGGCGCCGGTTGGCGCGGATGGCACGGCAGCCTGGCTGCAAGCCATCGGCGACACGCTTGGCCTGCCGCAGGACAAGGTCGACGCGGTCAAGAACACGATGATCGGTGCCTGCAGGGGCGCGCTTTCGCAGATGCCGATCAAGGGCCGGATCACCGTTTCGGGCTATGAAGGTTCCGAGCTTCTGGTCGCCCGCCTGCTGGTCGAAAGCGGCGCAGAAGTGTCCTATGTCGGCAGCGCCTGCCCGCGCACGAAGTGGTCGGATCCCGACCGCGAATGGCTCGAAGCGCGCGGCGTGCATGTCAATTTCCGCGCCAGCCTCGAACAAGACATTGCCGCGGTCGAGGAATATCGCCCCGATCTCGCCATCGGCACCACCCCGGTGGTGCAATATGCGAAAACGCGCGCGATCCCTTCGCTCTATTTCACCAACCTGATCTCGGCCCGGCCGCTGATGGGCCCGGCGGGCGCAGGCAGCCTAGCCACGGTGATCAACGCCGCAATGGCCAACAAAGACCGCTTCGATGCGATGCGCGATTTCTTCGAAGGCGTCGGCACGGATCATGCCGCTGGCGTGTGGGAAGAGCTGCCCGTCGACCGCCCGAAGTTCCGCAAGAAGTATGCGGCTTTGAACGAAGCAGCACGCAAGGCGTCGGAGGCGATCGGATCATGACGCTCGTCCTCGACCATGATCGCGCAGGCGGCTACTGGGGCGCAACCTACGTCTTTACCGCGGTGAAGGGCCTGCAGGTCATCATCGATGGCCCGGTGGGCTGCGAGAACCTGCCTGTCACCAGCGTGCTCCACTATACCGACGCTCTGCCGCCGCATGAACTCCCCATCGTCGTCACCGGCCTTGGCGAGGAAGAGCTGGGCAAGACCGGCACCGAAGGCGCGATGAAGCGGGCCTGGAAGGCTCTGGATCCAGAACTTCCCGCCGTGGTCGTCACCGGATCGATCGCCGAGATGATCGGCGGCGGCGTCACGCCTGAAGGCACCAACATCAAGCGCTTCCTGCCGCGCACCATCGACGAGGATCAATGGCAATCGGCTGATCGCGCGCTGACCTGGCTGTGGACCGAATTCGGCCCCAAGAAAATGCCTGAAAAGCGCGAACGCCGCGAAGGCGAAAAGCCCCGCGTCAACATCATCGGCCCGAGCTACGGCATGTTCAACATGCCATCCGATCTGGCCGAAATCCGCCGTCTGGTCGAAGGTATCGGCGCGCAAGTGGGCATGGTTTTTCCGCTCGGCAGCCACTTGGCCGACATCCGCGATCTGGCGACCTCGGACGCCAATGTCTGCATGTACCGCGAGTTTGGCCGCAACCTGTGCGAAACGCTCGAGCGGCCTTACTTCCAGGCGCCGATCGGCCTCACCCAGACCACCAAGTTCCTGCGCGCTCTGGCAGCCGAGCTCGGCCTTGACCCCGAACCCTTCATCGAGCGCGAGAAGCACACCACGATCAAGCCCCTGTGGGATCTGTGGCGCTCGGTCACGCAGGACTTCTTCGGCACGGCGAGCTTCGGCATCGTTGCCAACGAAACCTATGCGCGCGGCATCCGCCAGTTCCTCGAAGACGATATGGGCCTGCCCTGTACCATCGCAGCCTCGCGCTGCGCCGGGGTAAAGACCGATAATGACGCGGTGCGCACATCGCTGCACAGCAACCCGCCGCTCGTCATGTTCGGCAGTTACAACGAACGGATGTATCTGGCGGAAAAGGCGGGCGGCGGGTACGGACCGAGCACGCAGTTCATCGCGGCCAGCTTCCCCGGCGCTGCGATCCGCCGCCATATCGGCACGCCGTTCATGGGATATTCCGGCGCAACCTATCTGGTGCAGGAAGTGTGTAATGCGCTGTTCGACGCGCTGTTCCACATCCTGCCGCTGGGCACCGAGCTAGACAAGGTCGACCCGACACCGGCGCGCAACGAAGCGCAGCTGGACTGGGCCGATGACGCCAAGACCAAGCTAGACCGGCTGGTTGAAGCCCAGCCCGTCCTCGTCCGAATTTCCGCCGCCAAGCGCCTGCGCGATATGGCCGAACGCACCGCGCGCCGCCGCGGGCACACCACAGTTACAGCAGACTGCGTCGACACTGAGTCGTCAGGCGCGCTGCTTGAAGGAGCGGGAGCATGAACATGATGCTCCGCCCCAACCCTTTGTCGCTGCTGCGGACACGTTCCGCGACGGCACAAGCCTACGCCCCCAATTCCAAGGGGGCTCTCCAATCCACGTGGGGGATCACGCGGGGATGCCGACGGAGGCCTTCGGGCTTTCAATCACACCCAACTGAACGGAGAAATCCCGATGAACGAACGTATCGGAACTCACCTGACGCCTGAAGAGGCACAGGAAATCCACAAGGGCTTCATGGGTACTTTTGCCCTCTACACGGTGATCGCACTCGTCGCTCACGCCCTGATGTGGGCCTACAAGCCCTGGATTGGCGCTGGTTTCGGCCAATAATCGGCTGCCCCCGGCTACGGCCGGACTGCCTTGCTAATCAACATTTTACGAAAGGAATTTCCCATGTGGAGAGTCTGGTTCTATTTTGACATTCGCCGTGCACTCGTGGCCATGCATGTTGCTCTCGCGGTGCTGGCGTTCACCATCCACTTCATCCTGCTGAGCACGGATCGTTACAACTGGCTCGAGCGCGCTCCCGGCACGCCTGCGCCGGCTCAGGCCGCTATCGAATCGTCGGAAAGCCCGGCAGCAGGATAGTCCTGTATCGAATTGTGAAGGGGCAGGTTCGCCTGCCCCTAACACTCTTTCGATCAATTCTAGCACCCGCCTTCAGGTGGGAAGGATGGACCTATGGCGCTCCTTAGTTTCGAGCGGAAATACCGCGTGCGCGGTGGCACATTAATCGGCGGCGACCTCTTCGACTTCTGGGTCGGGCCGTTTTATGTCGGATTCTTTGGAGTGACGACGGCAATCAGCGCGCTGCTTGGCACCGCGCTGATCTTCGCCGCCGCTACGCAGGGTCCGACCCTCAACCCATGGCTGATCTCGATCAACCCACCGCCGGTCGAATACGGCCTCTCGCTGGCACCGCTCAAGCAGGGCGGATACTGGCAGATCATCACCTGTTGCGCTGTCGTAGCCTTTGGCTCGTGGGTGCTCAGGCAAGCAGAAGTCTCGCGCAAGCTCGGCATGTCCTACCATGTGCCGATCGCCTTTGGTGTCGCGGTCTTCGCCTATGTCACGCTCAACGTCATCCGTCCGCTGTGGATGGGCGCGTGGGGCAACGGCTTCCCCTACGGGATCTGGACGCACCTCGAGTGGGTCTCGAACGTGGGCTACGCCTTCGGCAACTTCCACTACAACCCTGTGCACATGCTCGCGATCTCGTTCTTCTTCACGAATGCGCTCGCGCTCGCACTGCATGGCGGCCTGGTGCTGTCGGCGGTCAATCCCAGCGGGGGCACCGACGTCAAGACGCCCGAATATGAAGACACCTACTTCCGTGACTTCATCGGGTATTCGGTCGGCACGCTCGGCATCCACCGGGTGGGGCTTTTCCTCGCGCTGAGCGCCGGGTTCTGGAGCGCCATCTGCATCGTCATCTCCGGCACTCTGTATGTCGGCAGCTGGATCGAATTCTGGGATTTCTGGAAGAAGATCCCGATCTGGTCGTAAGGAGCACCTGAACCATGGCGACTTATCAAAACATTTTTACACAGGTCCAGGTGCAAGGGCCGCCTGAAATGGGCGTCCCGCACCTCGACGGCAGCGATGAGCGCATTGCTCTGGTCGGCCACAACTACTGGATGGGCAAGCTGGGCCAAGCCCAGATCGGCCCGGTCTATCTCGGCCTGCTGGGTACCATCGCGCTGGCATTCGGCACGATCGCGTTCCTGATCATCGGGTTCAACTTCTGGCTACAGGCCGGCTGGAGCCCGCAGACCTTCATGCGCGAGCTGTTCTGGCTTTCGCTTGATCCTCCCGGGCCGGAATATGGCTTCAGCATGTTCGTGCCGTTGGAGAAGGGCGGCTGGTTCATCCTGACAGGTGCATTCCTCACCATCTCGATCCTGTGCTGGTGGACCCGCACCTACATGAGGGCCAAGGCGCTGGGCATGGGAATGCACATTCCCTGGGCCTTTGCTTCGGCAATCTGGCTGTTCCTGGTGCTGGGCTTTATCCGCCCGATGCTGCTGGGTGATTGGTCGCAGGCGGTGCCCTACGGCATCTTCAGCCACCTCGATTGGACCAACAACTTCTCGCTGACCTACGGGAACCTGTTCTACAATCCGTTCCACGCGCTCTCGATTGTCTTCCTTTACGGATCGGCAGTTCTGTTCGCGATGCACGGGGCGACGATCCTGGCTCTCGGCCGCTACGGCGGGGAGCGCGAGATCGAACAGATCACCGACCGCGGCACGGCTGCGGAACGCGGTGCGCTGTTCTGGCGCTGGGTGATGGGGTTCAATGCGACCTTTGAATCCATCCACCGCTGGGCCTGGTGGTTCGCAGTGCTGACAACGCTTACGGGCGGCATCGGCATCCTGCTGACCGGCACCGTGGTCGATAACTGGTACCTGTGGGCGCAGGAACATTACTACGCTCCCGATACCATCAACTACGATCCCACCGGCGCCGCACAGGCATCGCAAGGTCAGTAAGCAAGAGCGCGCCGGGCTTCGCGGTCCGGCACCTTCTCTTGACGCTACAAAACAAAAACCCGGCCGGGCATACGCCCCGGCCGGGTTTTTGTTTACCTGTAGCTAGGGTGGGCCTGTTGGTGCGGTCGGATCAGCGGGGGGCCTCGAGAACGAACCCGGGCTCAGCCCTTAAGCCGCGTGCGCAGGTCCATCAGGTGGAGCGGCAGCGAAGCCGCCAGCGGTAGCGCGATCCACCACCAGTCGGCGCCAGTCAGCGCCGCCCTCAGCCCGAGCACGATCAGCGCCGCAGGGCCGAGCAGGCCGAGGATCGCGCGCCGGCTCCAGCACCTGCCAGCGCGCAGCCAGATGGCCTCGGCCAACAGCACAGTAAGGATCAGATCGGCCGCATGACCGCTGGCGAAGAGCCACGCCATCATGCCCTGCCCCACCTTCGCCCCTTGCCCGCTCGGCTCAGCCGAACGGCGCGTTCAGCTGGACCACGGTCCAGTTGAGCGTTGCAGCGAAGGTCACCCAGCCAAGGTAGGGCACCAGCAGCAGCGCCGCGCTTCGCGAGAAGCGCCCGCAATAGACGATCATCACGAGGATCGACAGCCACAGCAGCGTGACCTCGAAAAACGCCCAGTCGGGCCGCTGGAAGCGGAAGAACAGGATCGACCAGCTGATGTTGAGAAAGCCGTTGAGGGCGAACAGCCCCACCACCCATTCGGCCTGCGCGCTCGTACGGGCGGCGCGCCAGGCGGTGATGCCCGAGACGGTGATCAGGGCATATATGACTGTCCAGCCCATCGGGAAGACGACGTCGGGCGGGTTCCATGCAGGCTTCGCAAGCGCCTGGTACCACGGGCCGACATCGGTCACGGTTGCGCCCAGCGCCGCGACGCACAGGGCCGCGATGGTGGCGACCGCAACCGGAATGATCATCAATCGGTTCATGGTGAGCGGTCTAAGGTTCATGGCCGCAACCTGCAATGCTCTTGCGCGCCCGCACGCCCGCTAGCCCGCTCGCACGCCCACCCACCCGTGCCCCGATCAGGCAGCGGCTCTCAGGCCGAGCAGGTGCGCGGTGTCTTTGAGGAAGATCTTCACGTGCGCCATCGGTTTGGCGCGCACCAGCTTCTTGTGCATGTAGGCCTGCCAGGTCAGCTCCTGCACATCCTTGTCATCGCACATGGTGACAAAGCGCTCGCGGCGCTTGTCGGACGAATACCAGACATACTGCATCATCCCGAGCACCCAGAACCCCGTTCCGTGCTCCTTCATGAAGGCCTTGCGCGCACCGCGCAGCTGCTTGGCATCGCCGGTGCGCAGGAAGGCCGCGGCCGCCTCGCCCACCACCCGCCCGCCGACCATGGCGTAATAGATCCCCTCGCCCGAGGCCGGGGCGACGACGCCCGCCGCATCGCCGGTGACGATCACGTCGGCGCCGTTGTCCCAGCGCTTGAGGGGCTTGAGCGGGATCGGCGCGCCTTCGCGGCGGATCGTCTCGCAGCGGTCAAGCCCGAGGTCGTCACGCATTGTGGCAATTGCTCCTCTCAGCGAGAAGCCCTTGTTCGCGCTTCCCACCCCGATGCTCGCGGTGTCGCCGTGGGGGAAAACCCAGGCGTAGAAATCGGGCGAGAGGCGGCCCTGATAATAGACGTCGCAGCGCGAGGCATCGAACTGGTCGGTGTTGCGCGGCGGGGCCTTGATGATCTCGTGATAGGCAAAGACGCAAGGCACGCGCTCGGCGCCCGGCAGGCATTGCTTGGCGACTGCTGAGCGGGCGCCGTCGGCACCGATCACCACGCGGGCACGGACGCTCTCGATCGGGCCTCCGCGGGCGCGGCGAAACGTGACGATGGGATGCGCCTCGTCGTCGCGCTCGATCTTCTCGAAGGTCGCGGTGAGGCGCTCGGCCCCCGAATTGCGCGCGCGTTCGCGCAGGGCCTCATCGAATTCCTCGCGGTCGACCAAGCCGACATAGCCGATCTCGCCGACCGGCATATCGACAGCCCGGCCCGAAGGCGCGATCATCCGGGCCGAACGTGCCTTGGCGACGAGCAGGCTTTGCGGAATGTCGAAATCGGCGAGCAAGCGCGGCGGGATCGCCCCGCCACAGGGCTTGATGCGCCCGCCGCGCTCGATCAGCAGCACCGAATGGCCAGCGAGCGCCAGATCGGTGGCCGCCGTGGCGCCCGAAGGCCCGCCGCCGATGATAACGGCATCGTAGATTGTCTGGTTCATGCGAACTGCTCCTCTGGCCGTATCGGCCGTTCCCGTTTGACGAGGCTGGCGCGCATCGCCGCCCCTCCGGTCGCCTTGACCGCTAAAATTGCGGCGAGCACGAAGGCGCCCGCCTCGATGGCAAAGATAAGCTGGAAGGCCGCGCCGACATCGCCGAGCGCGGCGCGCGCCAGATCGAGCCCGACCGCGCCGAGCAGCCCGCCGAGGCCGAAGGCGATGGCCTGCGAGGCACCCCACACGCCCATGCGCACGCCCTCGCGCGTGGTCTCGCCCGCGCCGGCGAGGCCCATCATCGCGCCGATGGCGGCGACCGCGAAGACGCCATTGCCGAGGCCGAGTACCAGCAGATTGAGTTCCAGCGGCCAGGGCGGTCCGGTGACCGCCGCCACGCCGAGCGCGCCCAGCCCCAGCCCCGAGGCGAGGCATCCGGCCACCACCCAGGGGCGCAGGCCATCGGGACGTTTGCCGCTGAAGGCGCTGCCGCCGACGCCTGCAAGGATCATCCCGATCAGGATGCCGCCCTGATGATACTGCCCGACGGTCTTGGTCGATTCGCCCGGCGCGAGGCCGAACACGAGGCCGGTGAAGGGCTCGAGGATAAGGTCCTGCATCGAGAACGCGATCATCGAGACGAAGATGAAGATAGTGAAGCGCCGCGCCGAAGTCTCGCCCCAGATCTCGGCGATCGCCGCGCGGAAGTCGGGCGCAGGCTTGTCGCTGTCGTTTTCGCGGAAGTGGCCCGCCTGCCGTTCGAGCCGGAAGGTCGCGATGACCACCAGCGCCACCATGACGAGCGCAAGGCCGCCCGCGACCTCGATCAGGCGCGCAGGCGAATAGGGAATGAGCAGCTTGCCCACGGTGATCGCCGAGGCGACGATGCCGCCGACCATCATGATCCACGTGACCGCAGCGGCAGCCGCGCGGCGTTCAGGCGCGACCCCGGACGCGAGCAGTGCCAGCGCGGATGTTCCGCCCGCACCCACGCCGACGCCGATCAGCGCATAGGCGAGGACCGCCAGCACAAAAGCCTGCGGGAAGTTCCCCGCCATCATCAAGGTCGCCTGCGTCGCGAGCATGCCGCCCGCCGCCAGCACCGCGATGCCGCCAATGATCCACGGGGTGCGCTTGGCGCCTTTGTCAGAGCCGTGGCCCCACAAGGGCCGGGCGAGCTGCACGCCGTAATGCCACGCGACGAGGCCGGCGGGGATTGCAGCAGCCAGCGAGAGCTCAACCACCATGATCCGGTTGAGCACGGTCGTCGCCAGCATCACCAGCGCGCCGATCGATGCCTGCACCAGCCCGATGCGGACGATGCCGAGCCAGCCGAACCCTGCCCCTGCCTCAAACTTGGATGTCTCTGATTTGGGCGTCTTCAGATCGGGCAGGCCGCCGTCCATCAGATATAGCCTCCGAGACCCAGCGCCGCAGCGAGCATCCCGAGCACGTAAAGCGTCACGCCCACGCCGTTATACCACGGAGCATATTTCGCCGGATCGCGGATCAGTTTGGGCATGGCCGCAATCTGCGCGGCAAGCACGCCGGTCACGATCAGTGCCGAGAGGCCGAAGCCCCACACCGCCAGCAACGCGATCACCACAATCTGCGCCGAGGCCATCGTGATGCAGGCGAGGCGCGCGGCGTCGGTAACGCCCATCGTCACGGGCAGCGAGGTGAGGCCGGTCTGGCGGTCGCCTTCAACCGCTTTGAAATCGTTGAGGACCATGATCCCGTGCGCGCCCAGCGAATACATGACGAGGATGGATACGACATAGACCGACGGCGCAGCGCCCAGCATCACGGCTGCGCCGGTGAACCAGCTCAGCCCCTCATAGGTCAGCCCGCATACCAACGGGCCGACGAAGCCGTTGGCCTTGAAGCGCAGCGGCGGGGCGGAATAGGCCCAGGCAAAGGCAAGGCCGACGAGACCGGCGACAAACACCAGCGGCCCGAGCAACCACGCCACGCCCGCCGAAACGAGCGTCGCGATAATCGCGATATAGAGCCCCCAGCGTCCCGGGATGCGTCCCGAGGGGATCGGCCGGCCGGGTTCGTTGATCGCGTCGACGTGCCGGTCAAACCAGTCGTTGACCGCCTGCGAAGTGCCGCACACCAGCGGACCGGCGAGCAAGACTCCGCCCGCGACGAACCACAAGCGCCCCTCAAGCCCGGCACCGGACGACACCGCACCGCACATGAAGGCCCACATCGGCGGAAACCAGGTAATGGGCTTGAGCAGTTCAAGCACGACTCGCGGACGCAAGGTCTGGCCTGTTTCGGGTGCCGAAGGTGGCACGGCGCGATTCGAGGTAACCGATTGCTCCATATCCGGAAGCTATCATGACAAACCGAAGCGTCCAAACATTTTGACACTTTGGTTCCTACATGACCCGCTTTTTCCATTCGAAGTCGGGGATGCGCCGGAAACCGTGTCTAACGACGCGGTGTCAAGTACGGCGATGAGTTGGAAAAAAGGCACGCCGGGGCGGGTCTGCTTCAGGCCCCTTCCAGCGCGTTTCAAGCCGGGGTTTGACCCCTTCCAGACCCCGTCTAGACCTGTTTAGACCCCCTCCAGACACGTTCTGCGAGGGCATGGTTCAAAACGCCGAAAACCCCTACGACGGGGCGTTTATTCGTTGTCGCCGGCGAGGTTGCCGAGCCCGTAGCGGTGAAGCTTGGAATAAAGGCTCTGGCGCGACAGGCCAAGGATCTCGGCTGCCGAGGCGCGGTTGTCCGAGGTATAGGAAAGCGCCGCTTCAATGCACAGGCGCTCGATCAGGTCGCTGCTCTCGCGCACGATGTCCTTGAGGCTCATCCGGCCGACAAGCTCGGTGAGCTGCTCGACGGAACGCGGCATGTCCTGCTTGCCCGGCGGAAGGTCGCGCATCCGGCGACCGACGGGGCGGATCACGAAGGCGTAATAGCCGTCTTCCCCGGCAGTCCTGACCGCCGAAAGTTCGACCGGTTCGCCCTCGACATCGTGGCCCACGCGCAGCACCGTGGCGACATTGCGCGCCGCGCCATGCTGGTCGATCTGGCCCTCGATCAGGTCGAGGTCGATCCCGGGCCGGCCGATCGATTCCGAGAGGTGCCGACCGCGCAACTGATCGACACTGGCGGCTTGCAGAAGCTCGACAAAGGCGGCGTTGGCGGTGACGATCTCGAGGTTGCTGTCGGCCACCACAAAGGCGTCGGGCATCTGGTCGACGAGCGCCAGAACAGGGGAGAATTCGGTGGCCGGCCGGTCGGAGGGGGGCACCATCCGGACGAGCAGGAACTGCCCGCGATCCTGCGTGAAACCGTTGACCGAGGCCATCACCTCGCGCGACCCGCGGGAGATGCGGATGCGCCCCGGGCTGACCGTGTCGGACACCAGCGCAGCCCCGACCAGCGACTGCACCGCCTCGTGCGAGTTGCGGTCGATAAAGGTCAAAAGCTTCTTGCCGGGCAGGCTCGCCGGCCGCCCGCCGAGCAGCTGGTGCGCAGCCGGATTGGCCTCACGCACGCGCAAAGTGCCAGCCTCGACGATCAGCACCGGCTCGGTCGATCGCTCGAACAGCATGCGGTAGCGCGCTTCGAGCTGGCGCATCCTGAGGTAGTCGCGCTCAAGCGATTGCTGCACCTGAAGAAGGCGCTGCTGGAGCTTGCCCGCCTCGCGCAGGTCGCGGCCAAAGGCGATACGGTGCTGACCGCCATTGACGCTGAGCACGGAATAGCGAATCGGCACGTCGCCATCGCGCGAGGGGTGGTTGACCTGGCGCCAATGTTGCACCTCGCCGCGCCGCGCGGCGGCCAGCATCTCCATGACTTTCGGGCGACATTCGTCGGTCACCGTGTCGATCCAGTTATTGCCGACCAGCCCCGCGAAGGTCGGAAACTCGCGCGGGTCGAAGGCGGCATCGAGGATCGTGCCGGCATCATCGAGCACCAGGGTCACGTCGCCGGCGACCATCGCCAGCTTCATCGCCGCATCAGCATCGAGCGTATTGAACAACGCGGCAGAATTCCCGAACGGGTGCTTGCCTTCGATGCTGTGTTTGCGGGTGAGCATGTTGCGTCGAACCCTATCGCATGTTCATTGCGCGAGGCGCAGCGTTGGTCACCAGGGAGTTTGCGAGGTCAAGCGCGGATAGCGCGTCCGCACCCGTACCGTCGGCCCCTACGTCTGTCGCAATTCGCGGGTTGTCATTGATCATTCGTCCGCCAATCAGCACGATGATACGGGGATTGGCAGAAATGTTGCGCACCGCCTTGATGAGGTTGCTGAGCGCGGCGCGAGGGCAGTCGCGGGCGAGGGTCAATCCGATGAGATCGAAGGGCTGACGGGCGAGTCGATCGAGCAGTTCGCGGCGTCCCGGCTTGACCAGCGCCTCGCTGCGCCAACCGGCACGGGCGAAGACTTCCTCGATCATCATGACGCCGAAGTTGTGATGGTCGCCCGGCATCGGCGAGAACAGCGCGCTATAAGGCATCTGCAAGTTACCGAAGTCCGCGGGCGAGCGGGCGGCGACCTCGCGCATCACTTCCTGAAGGCGCCACAGGCCCATCGTGACGTCGAGGAAATCGCATTCGTCCCGTTCCCACATCTCGCCCAGCTTGCGGGCGGCGGGGGCGAGAAGGTCGAGGCAGATCGTCTCGACGCTGGCACCCTTGGAAATGAAGGCGTCGACCTCCTCGAGCAGGCTCGCCGCCTCCAGACTGAGCGGCAGGAGCGCAAAGCGCGAGGCTTCCTCGGCGGAAATGGCGCGCAGGCGGCGCGACCGGTCGGCGGTGTCCGATGTGTTGTGCGCCATCAGGAGGCGCGGGATGATCTGGCTTTCGATGATGGTGTTGACAGTGTCAGCCGGCTCGGGATCGGCACCGGGTCCGGTAGCGCGGCGCCTCACCTGTTCTAACGGTGCGGTGATGACCTCCCTGAGCCCCGCCGATCCTGCCTCGAACATCCTAGCTGGCTTTGATGCACCCATACGACGGACCCTCCTCAGGTCATGCGGACAGCCCTCCGCGAGAAGTAGCGACCGCGTCCAAGCAGCCTTGACCTTGATCCCGAAAGGCCATCGAATCCTATGCATGCCCTTTTTTCAAAACGGCACAAACCACCTTACCCATGATAGTCCAATCGTCAACAAAACTAAACGTCCAATCTAGTTGACACTCAATTTGGAAAGGGTAATCTCTGGGTCTGAGAGAAAAGGCTGACGCATCACATGACTCGGACGGATCAAGCATCCCCGGTCGAACCCGGAACCACGGTGAAGGGGGCGGGCCACGAGAGGGGCAACACCGGCGCACTTTACACCGCCGAAGAGCGGCAGCGCCGGGACGAATCTGTCTGGACGATTGTTCAGGGCATTTTGGCGCCGGTGCAGTTCGTTGTGTTTCTCGTCAGCCTCGGCCTTGTTATCCGCACGCTCACGACAGGTGAGGACGCGTTTGCCGCTGACGTCTCGATCGTGGTCAAGACGCTGGTGCTTTACACGATCATGATCACCGGCTCGATCTGGGAAAAGGTCGTGTTCGGCAAGTGGCTGTTCGCCCCGGCGTTCTTCTGGGAAGACGTGGTGTCCATGCTCGTGCTGGCGCTGCACACTCTTTATCTGGTGCTGCTGCTGGGCGAAATCGGTACGCTGGAACAGCGGATGCTGGTCGCGCTGGCGGGCTATTGTGCTTATGTCGTAAATGCTGCGCAGTTCCTTTGGAAGCTGCGGATGGCTCGGCTTCAGGGCGCTCCTTCCCGCAAGGCAGTGGCCGCATGAGCGCGCTTGATGTTCTCGACGGTTGCGCTGCCGAACTGGCCCGCGACGCTCGCCCTACCGCCGAGCCCCAGCGCACCGTCTTGCGTGAGCGCGGTCAGCGCGAAGTTTTCTGCGGCCTCACCGGCATCATCTGGCTGCACCGCAAGATGCAGGACGCCTTCTTCCTCGTCGTCGGCTCGCGTACCTGCGCCCACCTGCTTCAGTCAGCAGCGGGCGTGATGATCTTCGCCGAACCGCGCTTTGCCACCGCTATCATGGAAGAGCGCGATCTGGCCGGCATGGTCGATGCCCAGGACGAGCTCGACCGAGTCGTGAACCGCCTGCTCGAACGCCGCCCCGACATCCGCACCCTGTTTCTAGTCGGCTCGTGCCCTTCGGAAGTGATCAAGCTCGATCTCGCCAAGGCAGCCCAGCGTTTAGGCGCGGTGCACATGCCGCGGGTACGCATCCTCAACTATTCGGGCAGCGGGATCGAGACGACCTTCACGCAAGGTGAAGACGCCTGCCTCGCGGCGCTGGTGCCGGTCATGCCGGCCCTTACCGCCGATGCGCCCAAAGAGCTGCTGATTGTCGGCAGCCTCCCTGACATCGTCGAGGACCAGTTCCTGCGGCTGTTTGCCGAAATGGGCATCGCCAAGGTCGGTTGCCTGCCTGCACGCAATGCCCGCGAACTGCCGAGCGTCGGCTCGGGCACGCGCTATTTGCTGGCGCAACCGTTCCTTGGCGAGACCGCGATGGCGCTCGAAGGTCGCGGCGCCCAGCGGATCGAAGCGCTGTTCCCGTTCGGCGTCGATGGCACATCCGACTGGCTTCGCGCTGCGGGCGCTGCGTTCGGCATCGACCCTGCCCTGACCGAGCAGATCATCGCACCTGGCCGCGCCCGCGCCGCCCGCGCCCTATCCAACCTGCGCCCGCAGCTTGAAGGCAAGCGCATCACTTTCCTCCCTGACTCTCAGCTCGAAGTACCGCTCGCGCGCTTCCTGCAGGACGAGCTCGGCATGGAGCTGGTCGAAGTCGGCACGCCTTATCTCCACCGCGCGCACCTCGCCCGCGAGCTTGAGCGCTTCGGCCCGAACGTGCGCCTTAGCGAAGGCCAGCATCTGGACCGTCAGCTCGACCGCGTACGCGCCGACCGCCCCGACATCACTGTCTGCGGACTTGGCCTCGCCAACCCGCTCGAGGGCGAAGGCCTCACCACCAAGTGGGCCATCGAACTCGTCTTCTCGCCGATCCATGGTTTCGACCAGGCTGCGGATCTCGCCGAACTCTTTGCCCGGCCGCTGCGGCGCCGCGACATTCTGGAGATCTAGGCGATGCAATTGGCTGTCTGGACATATGAAGGCCCGCCCCATGTGGGGGCGATGCGCGTCGCGACCGCGATGGAGAAACTCCATTACGTCCTGCACGCGCCGCAGGGCGATACATATGCCGACCTGCTGTTCACGATGATCGAGCGGCGCGGCAAGCGCCCGCCGGTTACCTACACCACCTTCGAAGCGCGCGACCTTGGCAAGGACACCGCACAGATCTTCCAGGACGCCGCGCGCGAGGCGGTCGCCCGTTTCAAGCCGCAGGCGATCATCGTCGGCGCTTCTTGCACTGCAGAGCTGATCCAGGACGATCCGGCCGGCCTGTCCGAGGCGATGAACCTGCCCTGCCCGGTGATCCCTCTCGAACTGCCGAGCTACCAGCGGAAAGAAAACTGGGGCGCTTCGGAAACCTTCTACCAGATCGTCCGCCACCTCGCCGACAAGTCGGTGGTGCGCGAGCCTCGTGAAGGTCGCAAGGCGCGCGCCAACATCCTCGGGCCGACGGCGCTGGGCTTCCGCCACCGCGACGATCTCGTCGAGATTCGCAAGATTTTGGCCCTGCTGGACATCGAGGTTAACCTCGTCGCTCCGCTGGGTGCCACCCCAGAAGACATCGGACGGATCGGCAATGCCGATTTCAACATCGTCCTCTACCCTGAAATAGCAGATGAGGCCGCCCGCTGGCTTGAGCGCACTTTCGCTCAGCCCGCGGTGCGGACCGTCCCTATCGGCGTGGGAGCTACCCGCTCTTTCATCGCCGACGTCGCCGAGCTGGCAGGTGCAGATCCCACGCCTGCCCTCGGCGACACCTCTTCCCGGATGCCTTGGTGGTCGAGGTCGGTCGATTCGACCTACCTCACCTCCAAGCGCGTCTTCATTTTCGGTGATGCGACCCACGCCGTCGCCGCCGCCCGCATCGCCCGCGAGGAGCTTGGCTTCGAGGTGTGCGGTCTGGGCTGCTATTCCCGGGAATTTGCCCGCGACGTCCGCGCCGAGGCCGAACGCTGCGGGGTCGAGGCCCTGATCACCGATGATCACCTCGCGGTCGAGGACGCCATCGCTGCTGCCGCACCTGAGCTGGTGCTGGGCACGCAGATGGAGCGCCATATCGCCAAGCGCCTCGGCATCCCTTGCGCGGTGATCTCCGCGCCGGTGCACGTGCAGGATTTCCCCGCCCGCCACTCGCCCCAGATGGGCTTCGAGGGCGCAAATGTGATCTTCGACACCTGGGTCCACCCGCTGGTGATGGGGCTGGAAGAGCACCTGCTCACCATGTTCCGCGATGACTTCGAGTTCTCCGATGAGGCCGGCGCCTCGCACCATGCGGCGCACAGCCCGCGCAAGGCTGCTCCGGCCCCAGCAGCAGCAGCCCCGCGCGAACTGGAAACCGCAGGCGCAGTGCAAGCGGCAACTATGGCCGAAGCCCCAGTGAACAATGCAGAAATGGCGCCGACCCTCTGGAGTGAAGAGGCCGAGCGCGAGCTCAAGAAAATCCCGTTCTTCGTCCGCGGCAAAGCGCGCCGCAATACCGAAGCCTATGCGACCGCCGAGGGGCTTGCGCAGATCAGTCTGGAAACCCTCTACGACGCGAAGGCACATTATGCACGGTAACATGGCCTCGCCAGCTTCGGTCGACCCTCGTGCGCCCGTTCGTGTCGTCATCGTCACGCTCGACAATCACCTGAAAGGCGCGGTCGACCGGGCAGAAGCTACCCTGGCCGCCGAAGGCATCGACCTTGGCCTTTATGCCGCATCCGAATGGGGCAGCGATGCAGGAGAGCTCGACAAGCTGAATTCTGCCATTGCCGAAGCCGACATCGTGATCGCCACGATGCTGTTTCTCGATGATCACATCCGCATGGTCCTGCCCGCGCTCGAAGCGCGCCGCGAGGCTTGCGATGCCATGGTGTGCCTTATGTCGGCGGGTGAGGTCGTCCGTCTGACCAAGATGGGTAACTACCGGATGGACGCGCCGGCCAAGGGCCCGCTCGCGATGCTCAAGAAGCTGCGCGGATCGGGCAAGCCCGGCAGCAACTCGGGCGCGGGGCAGATGAAGATGCTGCGCCGCCTGCCCAAGCTTTTGAAGTTCATCCCCGGCACCGCGCAGGATGTGCGCGCCTATTTCCTTACCCTGCAATATTGGCTGGCCGGGTCGGATGAGAACGTGGTCGCGATGGTGCGCGCGTTGATCGATCGGTACGCGGCGGGCGAGCGGATGTATCGCCGCGGCATCACCAAGGCTGACGCCCCGCTCGAATATCCTGAAGTCGGGGTCTATCACCCGCGCACCCAGCAACGCATTTCCGAAAGCCTGCGCCTGCTCCCGCGCGAGCAAGGTAAGCAGGGCACGGTCGGGCTGATCCTGCTGCGCTCTTACCTCCTGGGCCGCGACTGTGCGCATTATGATGGCGCGATTGCCGCCTTCGAAGCCGCTGGATTGAGGGTCGTTCCGGTATTCGCCAGTGGGCTTGATGCGCGCCCCGCGATCGAGCAATTTTTTGTGGGCCCCGACGGCAAGCCGACGGTGGATGCGGTGGTCAACCTCACCGGCTTCTCGCTGGTTGGCGGCCCGGCCTATAGCGACGCGCAGGCTGCGCGCGAGGTGTTGGGCAAGCTTGATTTGCCATACCTTGCCGCCCACGCGATCGAATTCCAGACGATCGAGGAATGGGCGAACCGGGCGCAGGGCCTGCTGCCGCTCGAATCGACGCTGATGGTCGCGATGCCGGAACTCGACGGTTCGTCTGTGCCGAGCGTGTTTGGCGGGCGCGCGGGCAACACCGGCCCTAACTGCTCGGGCTGCGAATATCACTGCGCATGGCCAACCTCGCATAAGGCCAAGCCGATGGTGGGCTGCCCGGAACGGGCCGAGGCGCTGGCCGCGCGCACCGTCAAGCTGATCCAGCTGCGCAAGAGCGAGCGGGCAGTGCGCAAACTCGCTATCGTGGTGTTCAACTTCCCTCCTAACGCGGGGGCCACCGGCACCGCCGCCTTCATGGCCGTGCACGAATCGCTCTTTGTCACGCTCCAGCGGCTGAAGGCCGAGGGCTACCAGGTCGAAGTCCCCGAAAGCGTTGATGCGATGCGCGACGCGCTGCTCAAGGGCAATTCCGAACGCTACGGCACCGACGCCAATATCGTACACCGCATTCCGGCGGACGATCACGTGCGGCGCGAAAAGCACCTTGCCGAGATCGAAGCCGCGTGGGGACCTGCCCCGGGCAAGCAACTATCCGATGGCGGGCATATCCTCATCCAGGGCGCGCAATTCGGCAATGTCTTTGTCGGCGTGCAACCCACCTTCGGTTACGAAGGCGATCCGATGCGGCTTTTGTTCGAAGGGACCTTTTCGCCGACCCACGCTTTCAGTGCGTTCTACCGCTGGATCCGCGAAGATTTCGGCGCGCACGCCATCCTGCATTTCGGCACGCACGGCGCTCTGGAATTCATGCCGGGCAAGCAGGCCGGGATGTCGGGCAAGTGCTGGCCGGATCGTTTGATCGGCGACGCCCCGAACTTCTACCTCTATGCCGCCAACAACCCGTCCGAAGGGATGCTGGCCAAGCGCCGCTCGGGCGCGACGCTGGTGAGCTATCTCACCCCGCCGCTGGCGCAGGCTGGGCTCTACAAGGGGCTGGTTGAACTGAAGGCGGGCGTCGATCGCTGGCGCGCCACCATCGACGATGCCGACCATGCGATCGAGCGCGCAGATCTGGCCGCCTTGATCGCCGATCAGTGCGAGGCGCTCGACATCACCTACGCCGAGATCGG
This sequence comes from Sphingomonadales bacterium, assembly GCA_031408395.1. Lineage (GTDB taxonomy): Bacteria > Pseudomonadota > Alphaproteobacteria > Sphingomonadales > Sphingomonadaceae > Erythrobacter. The sequence goes on from JANNWO010000166.1 coordinate 20,426, forward strand.
CGAATTGCCCGCGCGGCTGTACGAGATGGAAGCGGCGCTGATCCCGCACGGCCTGCACGTCCTTGGCCGCAATCCGCAAGGGACCGAGCGCGAAGACATGCTCGACGCCATGATGGAAGCTGCGTCCACTGGCGACACCCCGGGTGACCGGGCGGCACTGGGCGCAATGCTCGATTCATCCGACGAAATGTGGTCGCTGATCCACGCGCTGGATGGCGGCTATGTCCAGCCTGCCCCCGGCGGCGATGTGGTGGTCAACCCCGATGTGCTGCCCACCGGCCGAAATATTCACGGGTTCGATCCCTTCCTGATGCCGTCTGCCCATGCCTGCCGGCTGGGCAGCGAGCAGGCCGAACAACTGATCGCGCGCCATGTGAACGGCGGCGAACCCTTCCCCGAAAGCATCGCGATGGTGTTGTGGGGCACCGACAACATGAAGTCCGAAGGAGTCCAGATCGCTCAGGCGATGACGCTGATGGGTGCCCGCCCCCGGCGCGATTCTTATGGCCGCCTCGCAGGGGCAGAATTGATCCCGCTGGCCGAGCTAGGCCGTCCGCGGATCGATGTGGTGATGACGCTTTCGGGCATCTTCCGCGACCTGCTGCCGATGCAAACCCGGATGCTGGCCGAAGCCGCGCTGATCGCC
>JANNWO010000167.1:0-4876 GCA_031408395.1 Sphingomonadales bacterium
CGGCCGACGACACCACCATCCAGGTGCTGGCCGTGACCGAGGGCGCGAAGAGCAGCGGCAGCACCGCCAGCGCGCCCACCAGCCGGCGGCCGGGGAACTCGAAGCGGCTCACCAGCACCGCGGGCACGGCGCCCACGGCGAAGGCCACGGCCGACGCTTCCAGCGCCACCCACAGGCTGTTGGTATCTTTGGTGGCGGGGTGGGGAGGCGGGGCGGGAGGTCTGCGCCACCGTTAGGTGGCCGCCGGCACGGGCGTCTGGTCAAACCGGGCGTTCGGCCCTATATGCGCAGCCTCCATGGCCGATACTGCACTCATGACCATTCCGGGCCTCGTCGACCCGGTCCCAGCTTCGCGCGACATCACGCCGCGTGCTGACGGCCGCGTCGATCTGATCGGTCTGCCTCGCCCGCGCATCCGCGAGCTGTTTGCCGAAGCGGGCCTCGATGCCAAGGCTGCCAAGCTGCGCGCCAAGCAGGTGTTCCACTGGCTCTACCACCGCGGCGTCACCGACTTTGAAGCGATGACCGACATCGCCAAGCCTATGCGCCCGTGGCTGGCGACACGTTTCGTGATCGGCCGCCCCGACGTGGTCGAGGCCCAGCACTCGGTCGATGGCACCCGAAAGTGGCTGCTACGCACCGCCGACGGCCACGATTTCGAGATGGTGTTCATTCCCGATGAAACCCGCGGCACATTGTGCGTTTCCTCGCAGGTTGGCTGCACCCTCACCTGCTCGTTCTGCGCCACCGCCACGATGAGGCTGGTGCGCAACCTCACTCCCGGCGAGATCGTCGGGCAGGTGATGCTCGCCCGCGATGCGCTGGGCGAATGGCCCAAGGGCTCGATGGTCAGCGATGCCGACGTGATCGACGAGGACGACGAGGCTGGCCATTACACCGCCGATGGGCGCCTGCTCACCAACATCGTGATGATGGGAATGGGCGAGCCGCTCTACAATTTCGACCACGTGCGCGACGCGCTCAAGCTGGTGATGGACGGCGACGGTCTCGCCCTGTCCAAGCGCCGCATCACACTCTCGACCAGCGGCGTCATCCCGATGATGGAGCGCTGCGGCGAGGAGATCGGGGTGAACCTCGCGGTGAGCCTTCACAGTGTGCGTAAGGAAGTGCGCGACGAGCTGGTGCCGATCAACAAGAAATACGGCATCGAAGACCTGCTGCAGGCCTGCGCCGACTATCCCGGCGCCTCCAATTCGCGTCGCATCACCTTCGAATATGTGATGATCAAGGACAAGAACGACAGCGACGACGACGCACGTGAGCTCGTCCGGCTGCTGCGCCAATACAACCTGCCCGCCAAGGTTAACCTGATCCCCTTCAACCCGTGGCCGGGCGCGGGTTACGACACCTCAGCGCCCGATCGCATCCGCCGCTTTTCCGAGATCGTGTTCGCTGGGGGCTTTTCCGCGCCCGTCCGCACGCCGCGGGGCCGCGATATCGACGCGGCTTGCGGGCAGTTGAAGACCGCGGCTGAAAAGAAGAGCCGTGCCGAGCGCGACCGCGAGGCGGCAGCCGCCGCTGCTGCTGTCGATTGACGCTAAGGCCGCGCAGGCCTAGCTTCCCGGTGGTCTCGAGAGGAGGATTGCCGTGGCCTTTTCCCTAATTAGACTAGCGCTGCTGGCAGGGCTGACGGCTGTCGTCGCGGCCCCTCTTCCCGCGCAGGCGCAGCTCGGCAGCATCTTGAACAGTGGCAAGCGCGGGGCCGACAAGGCCGATTCCTGCGGCAAGGGCAAGAAGGGCGACAAGGGGCGCGGCTTGATGGGCGGGTTGCTCGGCGGCGCGGTCGATCAGCTTACTCGCGGCGCGGGCCTGCCATCGTTTGTGCCAGTGCCGCAGTTTTCCGACCAGCTGGCCGCAAGCATTGCTTGCAGGCTCGATCCCGAGGAACAGCAACAGGCCGCCGAAGCGACACTCTCGGTCACCCGCACCGAAGGCGATGGGGCCACGCCCGAAGTCGGCTCGAGCGCCACGTGGACCTCGAACACCCGCAACAACGTCAGCGGCACCTCGACCGTCACCCGGCGCGATGCATCAAGCGGTGATCTCGACTGCATTACCGTCACCGATGTCGTGATCATCGAGGGCGAGGAAGCCCGCGCTGACAAGCGAATGTGCCGTGCGCCGGGTTCTGCGCGCTACTCCATCGTCGCCTGATGCGCCCGCTGCGGCCTCTCGCCGCGCTGGCGGCCTTGGCGCTGCTGACCGGCGCTACAAAAATGGACACGGAGAACCCGACCTGTCCGGCCGAGCCCGATTTCGGGCCCAAGACCGCGATGACCCTCACGTCTGCCGACCGCGGCGGCAAGCGCGTGCTGCTGGCCGAGGGTGCGATCGACAGCACCCTCCCCGCCCGCCTCAAAGCTGCAATCGAGGCGGATGAGCGGATCGAGGAGGTCTGGCTGCGCAGCCGCGGAGGCAATGCCCGCGCCGGCAATGAGGCCGGCAAGATCATCCGCTCCTATCGCGGCATGCTCACCCGCGTACCCGCTGGCTGGGCGTGCTTTTCGGCGTGCAACTTCGTGTTCATGGGCGGCGACCGGCGGGTGGTGGATAATGGCGGCGTGTTCATGGTGCATATGTTCACCCACACCAATGACCGCGCGATGATCGACGAGGTGGTGATCGAAGGCAGCAAGGCGACCACCGAACTGATCGGCAGCATCGAACAATCCTCGGCCATGCTGGCTAGCGAGGATAATGACTTCCTGATCCGCATGGGGATCAGTCGCAAGCTGCTCACAGACGTTATGTACCAGCAGCAGGCGGTCAAGAGCGCGGACAATCCCAGCACCCGCTATTGCCTGACCCAGGCCGAGGTGCGCGAATACAACGTCATGCCGCTCGAAAAGCCGGCCTCCTGACGCAGTGAGAACCGATCCCGATACAATCGCTTTCTACCAGACGCGCGCGCCGCATTGGGTCTTCCACTCGGGCGAGCATTGCAGCCATCAGCTACAGAGCTTCCTCGACCGCCTGCCACCGGGCGCAGCGGTGCTCGAACTCGGCTGCGGCGGCGGGCGCGATGCGGCGCGGATCCGGGAGCGTGGCTTCGTGGTCGATGCCACCGATGGCACCCCGGCCCTCGTCACGCGCGCAAATCAGGCCTTCGGCCTTGGCGCGCGGGTAATGGCCTTCCACGAGCTGGACGCCGTGGCCGCCTACGCAGGCGTCTGGGCCCATGCGAGCCTGCTGCATTGCCCGAGGGATGCCCTCCCCGACGTGCTGGCCCGCATCCACCGCGCGCTGGTGCCCGGCGGCTGGTTCTTTTCCAGTTACAAGCTTGGTGCCGGGGAGAGCGGGACCGAGGGCCGCGATCTGCTCGGCCGATTGCACAATTTCCCCTCGCCCGCCTGGCTGATCGCGGCCTGCGAAAAAGCGGGCTTCAGCATCGAGTCGCAGGACATGTACCCCGGTAAGGGTTCCGACGGGACAATGCGCGACTGGATCGACCTGATCGTGAGGAAGCCATAAGCATCTGGACCATTGAGGCCGTCTGCACCGGCACCGCCCGCCCCTTTCACGGCGCTGAGACGAGCGCGATTGCCAAACGTGCCCGCGAAGGGCGGGTGCAGGTTCTCGAAGAAGGCCTCGCCCCCGACGAGCAGGCCGACCGCAGCGTGCACGGCGGGCCGGAAATGGCGCTACATCTCTACCCGCTCGATCACCATGAATGGTGGCGCGGGGAGATCGGCGACCACCCGGCGCTCGCCGAGCCCGGCGGCTTCGGTTCGAACATCGCGGTTTCAGGCCTCACCGAAGACATGGTCCACATTGGTGACCGCTTCCGCTTCGGTACCGCACTGATCGAAGTCAGCCAGCCGCGCCAGCCGTGCTGGAAGATCGAGCATCGCTTCGGCCACAAGGGCATGGTCGCGCAGATCGTCAAAACGGCCCGCTGCGGCTGGTATTTCCGGGTGATCGAAACCGGCGAAGTGGCTGCGGGCGGCTCGCTCGAGAGGGTCGAGGCTGGCGCAACCACCTGGACCGCCGCGCGGGTGTTCCGCGCGCTGGTCGCGGGCAAGGCAACGCCCGACGAGCTCGCCGAACTGGCCGATCTCGAAACCCTCACCCCGCGCCTGCGGGCAAAAGCGGCAGCCAGGCGCTAATTCGCCACAGTTCAGCTTGCGCGGGCCTCAGCTGAACAAATCCTGCTGTTGGCTGACTGCGTTGTTCATGCTGGGTTCGAGTAAACTGAACGAAAAGGGGTCGTGCTCCATCGGGGAGCCCTCACTAGGGAACACGACCATGAAGAAATTTGCCCTGATCATCGCCGCCGGATCGGTCGCCGCCACCGCGATCCCCGCGCAGGCCTTCAATGTCCCCGCGGCCCCCGCTCCGGTTGTCGCCACCTACGGCGCTGCCGCGTCGCCCTACGCAGAGGTCGCCAACTACGACCGCCGCTGGGACGACCGCCGCGACCGTGACGATCGCCGCTGGCGCGACGATCGCGGCCGCTGGGATGATCGCCGCGACGACGACCGCCGTTATGAAGATCGCCGCGGCGACACCTGGCGCGGTGAAGACGGCCGCTGGCGCTGCCGCCGTGCCGACGGAACCACCGGCCTGATAGTCGGCGCGGGCGTCGGCGCGCTGCTGGGCCGCACCATTGACCGCAGGGGCGACCGCACCCTCGGCACGGTACTCGGCGCGATCGGCGGCGGTCTCCTGGGCCGTGAAGTTGAACGCGGCGGCAACCGCTGCCGCTAAGCGAGAAGGCGGCAGGGCGGCATCCGGCTGAACCCGGTCACGCCCTGCCGCTTACCGCTCCTCCCACGGGTCGCAATCGTGCAGCTTCGCTTCCGAAGCTGCCGAACCCAAAGGAAGTACCAAGAAGAAGTTCGCTCTCATCCTAGCC
>JANNWO010000168.1:0-3890 GCA_031408395.1 Sphingomonadales bacterium
GCGGTCGAATCATAGGCAAAGCCGAGATAATCCGCATCGCGCATTGCCGGCAGGATGCGCGCCTCAATCTCACCCGAGCGCATGATGTTGCCCGCCTGCGCCTCTCGCCGCGCCGCGCCCTGCTCGCCGCGCGTCTGTTCCTGCGCAACGACAGGCGTGCTAGCGAGCGCCAGCACGGACAGGGGCAGAAGCATAAGGGCGGAAAGCGGTTTCATGACAGTGACGTGCCTAGCGAAGTGCCATTGAACAAGCCGTGAATGACTTGCTTGGTTCCGGCTGCTCCCGTTCTCTTCAGCTCGCCTTGCCGGTGACCTCGTAGGTAATCGTCACGCTTACCCCGGACGAGACCATTCCGGGCTGCACAGGGGTCGCAGTTGGCGCGAACTCTGCCACCATCTTGGCCACATCGTACACCGGGAAGGCGGCTTCGACGCTCTCCGAAATGGAGAGCACTTTCACGCCCGTGTAGCCGAGCATCTTGGCGTAGGAAGTGGCCTGTGCCTGACCGCGCGCGACGGCTCTGCTGCGGGCTTGCTCCTTAGCCGGCGCATCGTTCTCAACTCCGAAATCCGGGCCGCTAATGTCGGTCGCGCCGGCCTCGACCAGCGCATCGAGCACCCGGCCGGTGTCCTCGATCTTGTGCAGGACGATGCTCACGCGGTTGCTCGCCTGATAGGCGCGGAACACCTGCGTGGGCATCGTGGTGGCCGGGTATGCGGGTTCCTTGAAGTCGTAAAGCGCGCCAAGGCTGATGCCGGTGGTCTGAATGTCCTTTTCGGCGATTCCCAGCGCCTTCAGCCGCGCGATGACTTTGGCCATTTCGGCCGCGTTCTGCCGCATCGCGTCGCTCGCTTTGGGCGCCTCGTTGGTCACCCCTGCACCGATAGTCGCCTGATCAGGAGCGACAGAGACGCTCTCATAGATGCTGAGTTCGACCACTGGGCCGGTGGGCGTGATGCTGACCTGCGGCCCGGCCGTCACGGTGGCGGGCAGCGCCAGCGCCGTGGCGGCGACGAAGACGAGAGCAGGTTTTAGCATAGCAGGGTTCTCCAGTTCATCGCGGCTTTGTAACCGCCGAGCTTTCGCACGACTGAACCGCGCGCAGTAGCGCGGGCTTGCTGCGGGGCTTGTTCCTCGGAGCCCCATTCCCTAGGTGGCGCATGCCATGGCACAACCCCCCATCTTCTCGTTCGAAGGCCTCGCATTGCAGCAGGGCGGCCGCTGGCTGTTCGGCGGCCCGACACCCACCACCGGCGCGGCTCCGATCGACCTCCACGTGCTGCCCGGCGACCGGCTTGCGCTGATCGGCAGAAATGGCGCCGGCAAGACGACGCTGCTGCGGCTCATCGCCGATAGGATTGATGCAGACCGCGGACAGCGGCGGCTCAAGCCTCAGACGCGCATCGTGTTTCTTGAACAGGACCCGGATTTTTCCGGCGCAGCGACGCTGATGGAATTCGCGCTGGGCGGCGAGGATGCTCCTGCCGCGCACGAAGTCGAAGCGATTGCCGGCCAGCTTGGCATCGACATGACCCGCGAGGCAGCAACCGCGAGCGGAGGCGAACGTCGGCGCGCCGCGATTGCCCGCGCCTTGGCGCAGGACCCCGACCTCATCCTGCTGGACGAGCCGACCAACCACCTCGATCTGGGCGCGATCGACTGGCTTGAGGACTGGCTGTCGCGCTACCGCGGCGCCTTCATCGCCATCAGCCACGACCGCACCTTCCTCACCCGCCTGACCCGCGCGACCCTTTGGCTCGACCGCGGGACGATGCGGCGCAAGGAGATCGGCTTCGGCGGCTACGAAGCGTGGGAAGACCAGGTCTACGCCGAGGAAGCCCGCGCGGCGGAACGGATGGACGCCAAGCTCAAGCTCGAGGCTCACTGGCTCGAACGCGGCGTCACGGCGCGGCGCAAGCGCAATCAAGGCCGGCTGGAGAAGCTGTACCAGATGCGTGCCGCCCGGGCAGCGATGATCTCGGGTGCTGGCACCGCCAAGCTGAAGCTCGCCAGCGACGACGACTTCAAGTCGAAATCGGTAATCGTGGCCGAAAATATTTCAAAGACTTACGGTGAGCGCACGATCATCAAGCCCTTCAGCTTGCGCATCCAGAACGGCGACCGCATCGGGATCGTCGGTTCGAACGGCGCGGGCAAGACCACCCTTCTGAAATTGCTCACCAAAGAGCTCGAACCCGACACCGGCACCATCACCCATGCCCGCACGCTTACAGGGGTGATGATCGACCAGCAGAGGAAACTCCTCGAACCGGGCGCCACGGTCCGCCAGATTCTGGCCGAGGGCGGCGACTGGATCGATGTGCGCGGGGTGCGAAAACACGTCCAGGCCTACCTCAAGGATTTCCTATTCGATCCCGGCCTCGTCGACACGAATATCGGCATCCTTTCGGGCGGTGAGCGGTCGCGGCTGCTGCTGGCGCGTGAGTTTGCGCGGACGGCAAACCTCCTCGTGCTCGACGAGCCGACCAATGATCTCGACCTCGAAACCCTTGATTTACTTCAGGAAGTCATCGCTGATTTCGACGGTACTGTGCTGATCGTCAGCCACGACCGCGACTTCCTCGACCGTACTGTGACCATCACCCTGGGCCTCGACGGGTCGGGCAAGGTGGATATTGTCGCCGGCGGATATGCCGATTGGGAAGCCAAGCGCAAAACGCCTCTAGCGGGGGTCAAGACGGGGTCTAGCGGGGGTCAAAACCGCGCTAACGGGGGCCAAGAGGGGGCCGAAAAGGTGGTTCCTACAAAGGCACTTTCTGCGCCCAAACTCTCCTACAAGGACCAGCGCGACTACGATATCCTGCCGGCCCGGATCGATGAACTCGAAATCGCAATCGCCAAGGGCGAGACGCTGCTGAACGACCCCGAGCTGTACGCGAAAGACCCCCAGAGGTTCGCGACGATCAGCCAAGGGGTGGCCAACGCTCGTCAGGAAAAAGACGCGGCCGAAGAGCGCTGGCTGATGCTGGCCGAGCTGGTCGAGGGGTGAAGGCGCTCCTGCAATGCGCCATCGCCATTCTGCCATATTCCCGGCGTAGTGTATTCGCAGCGCTAGAGGAACACGTCCGATGTCGATCGAACACTTAGCCAAGGACTTCACCGCCGCAGTCATTGCCGATGATGCGCCAGCCTATCAGGCCTTGTGGGCCGATGATATCGTCAGCCTTGAACCCGGTGAGGGCGAAACAGCGCGCGCCGAAGGCCGCGAAGCCTTGCTTGCCAAACATGCCTGGTGGACCGCGAACGCCGAAGTCCACGCGGTCACCACCGAAGGGCCCTATATCTTTGGCGACCAGTTCGCGCTACGTTTCACCATGGATGTGACGATCCACGGTGAACGATCGCAGATGGCGGAAATCGGGCTGTACACGGTTAAGGATGGCAAGATCGCCGAAGAGCGGTTTTTCTACGCCGCCGCTTCCTGAACGCGCCTGATCACGTGATCCGGTAAAACTCCGCGACCCGTTCGAGCGCGATCCTGAGCACCAGCTTGCCGCTGCGCGCGGGCCAGCCGAGGGTCTTCTCTGCTTCCGGCAGCGCTTCCCCGGCGCAGACCACGCGCCACAAAATGTCCTCGAGCCCCTTGCCCGCCGCCTTGATCGCCCCATCGAAACGTTGGCGTGCGGCGATCTGCCGCTCGCTCGGCGCAAGGCCGCGTTCGCCGGTCGACTTTACCCGCACAGCGTCCCAACGCATCGTGATGCTCGCCGAAAGCTGCGCGCGTTCGTAGTCGGTCCGCAGCGCCTCGCCCGCATCGAGCAACCGCACGGTGAGGTGCCCGCGCGCGTGCAGCCAGACCAGCGGGCTTTCGGCGAGGTTGACCGTGACGCTGCGGGTGAGCCGGCGTCCGCCGGGCTTGACGGCGCTGC
>JANNWO010000169.1:0-12027 GCA_031408395.1 Sphingomonadales bacterium
ACCGCATCTGGAGCGCCGAAGGGATCGACCCCTACGACATGCTCGCCAACAAGCCCGCCGAGCCCGAACTGCTCGCCGCCTGAGGAACGTCAGAGCCAGCTGGCGATCTGCGTCAACGGCTTCTTGCGCAAGGCATAGGCAGGAACCGTCGCGTCCGCCGCTGGGTGCCCGGCGACGATAATCATCACCGGCTTTTCCCATTCGGGCCGTCCGCAGACCCGGCGCAGGAAGCCCATCGGCGAGGGTGTGTGGGTGAGCGTTGCCACCTCTGCTTCGTGCAGAGCAGCGATCAGCATTCCGCAGGCAATGCCCACGCTTTCATTGACGTAGTAGTTCTGCGTTGTCCCGTCTTCGGCGATCCCGCCCTTACGCTGTGCGAAGACGACAATCAGCCACGGCGCGGTCTCGAGGAAGGGCTTGTCGGCATCGGTGCCGAGTGGTCCCAGAGCCGCGAGCCATTCCGACCCCGCCTTGGCATCATCCCCGTCTGCCCCGTAAAAGCGCCGCTCCTCCGCCTCGGCGGCTTCACGGATGGCGCGCTTTATGGCGGGCGAGGCGACGGCCGCGAAGTGCCAGGGCTGGTGATTGGCGCCCGAGGGCGCGCTACCTGCAGCGTCAATCGCCGCCTCGATCACCTCGCGCGGCACTGGCGCTTCGGAAAACGACCGGCAGGTGCGGCGTTCGCGCAGTTTGGCGGCCAGCGCGCGAACGCGGGTGATCGCCTCGGCATCGGGGATGGGTTCAAGTGCGTAGGGCAGGGTGTCATGATCGTTCATCGGCGTTCGTGGAACCTCGGTCGACAAGGGGAATGGACTTTTAACTGACACTCATGTAAGTAACGAATCGTGAACTCAATTCGTGACTCTCGCCAAGGACGTTACACGATGGCCATTTCCGATCTTCCGCTGATTGCCCCCGATCGTCGCACTTCGGGCTTTCGACCGCTCAAGGTGCTGCATCACTTCGGCAAGCTGATCGAGGACAAGGAAGACACCGAACAGGTGTTCCACATCATCGAGGCGACCAAGGGTAAGCGCAGCCTCGCACAGGCGCATGGCTTCGTTGCTTCGGACGAGGGCCAGCGCTTCCTGCGTGACAGCGTCGACATCCCCGCGATGCTCGACGAACATGCGCGCTGGGCCGATTGCGGGCCGAACACGGTGGCTGCGCACTACATCGCCTTCATGAAGCGCGAAGGCCTGTCCGCAGCCGGTTTGGTGGCGGAGAGCCATCGGTGGGCGCCGCCCGAAAACCTGCCGCGCGACCTGACACAATGGTACTTCGACCGGGTGCGCGACACGCACGATTTGTTTCACGTGCTGACCGGCTATGGCCGCGATGCGCTGGGCGAGGTGAGCCTGCTGGCTTTCAGCTACCAGCAGAATCACAATAAGGGCATCCTGTTCATCGCCTACGCCGGGGCCCGCCAGATCAAGAAGGTGAGCGGCACCAAGGCGCCGATCTTTGCTGCGATCAAGGAAGGACGCAGGCTTGGCCGCACAGCGGCGAAGATCTCGCATCAGGATATCGCCGCGCTGATGCGTGAGGATATCGACGCTGCGCGCGCGCGGCTCAATATCGGCAAGCCCGAAGTCTACCGCCAGTGTCTTACGATCCTCGAGAGCGAAGGCATCGCTCGCGAGCAGCTGACGCTCGGCGGAGCAGGCGCCCAAGCTGCTTAAGGCCTCGGCTTAAAGCGTCGGCCTAAGGCCTCAACGCAATTCCTTGCGGATCACCAGCTTGAGGCCCGACCAGACCTCGTCGATGGCGCAGACCTTGGTGTCGACGAGGCCCATCGGCAGGCAAACATCGCGGATCGTATCCTCGGTGATGTCTGTGGACACGCCTGAAGCCTTTTTGGGCCAGCTCACCCAGATCTGACCATCCGGCGCGATGCGCTGGCGCAGCATCGTGAGCCGCTCTTCGAGCACCGTCCGTTCGGTCACGAAAATGTGTGCGGCATCGACCCCATCGGACGGGTCGGCGACGAATAACAGCTCAAGCGCATATTCGTCGATCTCGTCGATCACGTGTGCGGGCATGGCCTCGAACCACACCCGCATCCCGTCACGCAGGGTGAGTTTCTTGACGAGCGGCGTGGCGGAGTAGCCTGTGGTCACCCCTCCATCCATTCCTGGAAGAAGCGCTGGTGCGCGGCCCGCAGCTCTGCAAGCGGGACGCCCAGCACGGCTTCGCCGCTGACTGTGCCGATCCGCTGGAAGCCGATCTGTGCCGTTTCATCATTGCGGGTGCCCTTGGCGAGCGCGGCGTTGAGCGCCGCCACATCGGGTACGGTGACCAGATAGCGACCCTGATCCTCGCCGAACCACCACTGCGCCGCTGTGTATTCGGGGTTGCCCGCCAGATCGGCCTCGGCCCCGATGCCGCCCGCCAGCGCCATCTCTGCTAGCGCTACCGCGAGGCCACCATCGCTGAGGTCGTGGACCGCGTTGACGAGTCCGTCGGCGATCAGCTCGTGGATGATCGCGCCGGCGTTGCGCTCGACGGTGAGGTCGGTCGGCGGGGTGCGGCCGGCTTCCATACCCTTGACCACCCGCAGCCACAGCGACTGGCCAAGGTGCGAGCGGGTCGGATCGGGCTTGGCCCAGTATTCTGGCCCGACGAGGTAGATCGCGTCGCCCGCCTGTTTGAAGTGCATCGTCATCATCTTCGACAGATCGGTGATGATGCCGACGCCGCCGATCGCCGGGGTGGGAAGGATTGCCGAGCCGCCGCCGGTCGCCTTGCTTTCGTTATAGAGGCTGACGTTGCCGCTCACGATCGGGAAGTCGAGCGCACGGCAGGCATCGCCCATGCCTTCGAGAGCGTAGACAAGCTGCGCCATAATCTCGGGGCGTTGCGGATTCGCGAAGTTGAGGCAGTTGGTCACCGCCAGCGGCCGCGCGCCGACCGCGCACAGGTTGCGATAGGCCTCGGCGATGGCCTGCTTGCCGCCCTCATAGGGGTCGGCAAAAACATAGCGCGGGGTGCAGTCGGTGGTGATGGCGAGCGCCTTGTCCGTCCCGTGCACCCGCACCACACCTGCATCGCCGCCGGTCTGGAGCGTGTCGGCACCGACCTGCGAATCGTACTGCTCGGCAATCCAGCCACGCGAGGCGAGATCGGGCGAGCCGATCAGCTTGAGGAGGTCTGCCCCGACATCGTCGCTGGCGGGCACTTCGGCGAGCGGCTTCACACCCGCCCATGCCGCGTATTCCTCCTTGGAGAGATAGGGTCGGTCATACAGCGGCGCATCATCGGCGAGCGGGTCGAGCGGGATGTCGCAAACCACCTCGCCATTGAATTCCAAGACCATGTGACCGGTATCGGTGACTTGGCCGATCACCGCGAAATCGAGCTCCCACTTGGTGAAGATCGCCTCGGCCATCGCTTCCTTGCCGGGCTGCAGCACCATGAGCATCCGCTCCTGGCTTTCGCTCAGCATCATCTCGTAGGGCGTCATGCCGGTTTCGCGGCAGGGTACCATGTTCATGTTGAGCCGGATGCCCGCGCCGCCCTTACTCGCCATCTCGACGCTTGAGGAGGTGAGGCCAGCGGCGCCCATGTCCTGGATCGCCACGATCGCGTCGGTCGCCATCAGTTCAAGGCAGGCCTCGATCAACAACTTTTCGGTGAAGGGATCACCGACCTGCACCGTCGGGCGCTTGGCCTCGGCATCCTCGCCGAAGTCCGCGCTCGCCATCGTCGCGCCGTGGATCCCGTCGCGCCCGGTCTTAGAGCCGACATAGACAATCGGATTGCCGATACCGGTCGCGGCCGAATAGAAGATCTTGTCCTGATCGGCGACGCCCACTGTCATCGCGTTGACAAGGATGTTGCCGTCATAGGCCGGGTGGAAGTTTGTCTCGCCCGCCACTGTCGGCACGCCGACGCAATTGCCGTAACCACCGATCCCCGCGACCACACCCTGCACGAGGTGCTTCATCTTGGGATGATCGGGCCGCCCAAAACGCAGCGCATTAGCATTGGCGATGGGGCGCGCGCCCATCGTGAACACATCGCGCAGGATGCCGCCCACGCCCGTTGCCGCACCCTGGTAGGGCTCGATATATGAGGGGTGGTTGTGGCTCTCCATCTTGAAGATCGCAGCTTGGTTATCGCCAATGTCGATCACGCCCGCGTTTTCACCCGGACCGCAGATCACCCACGGCGCCTCGGTCGGGAGCTTCTTCAGGTGGATGCGCGAGGATTTGTAGCTGCAATGCTCCGACCACATCACCGAGAAGATGCCGAGCTCGACAATGTTCGGCTCGCGGCCCAGCGCGGCAAGAACGCGCTCGTATTCCTCCGGGGCAAGGCCGTGCTGTTCGACGATTTCGGGGGTGATGGCGGACGTCTGGGTCATGGGCGGGAGCTCCTTGGCCCGCGCCCCCTAGATCACTGCGCGGACGAGGCCAAGCCGCCGCGTCTTTTGAACCAGCGATTCTCCCCCACCCAGACGGCGATACCGGTCAGGACGGCGAAGGCGAACAGGGCCTGAAGGTAGAGCAGCGGCCCCGCGCTGGCGGGGTGCGGGGCGAACCAGTTGGCGATCTGGAACAGCAGCAGCGTGCCCGCCAGCACCAGCGGTGGTCCCATAGGCCCCCGCGTGCGGCGCATGAAATACACGAAGGCGCCGAAGGTCAGGACAAGCTCGAACGGCATGGCGACCCAGGGATAGTTCCAGAGCCCGAGCCCGAACTTGGGCGGGGTGCCGCCAAGGGTAAGATCGGGGACGTGCATCAGCCAGTCGGCGAACCAGTGCGACAGCGCCACCAGTCCAGCGAGCACGCCCAGCCTCAGGTTGCGCTGCCAGATCGCGACGACGCCGAGAAATGCTGCGGCAAGGATCGCCGTGCCGATCAAGCTGTGGGTAAACGGCATGTCGTAGAGATCGAAAGGCACCATGACGCTGGCGTCAGGGTCGATGCGCATATTCTCGACGCCCACCATCGCGAGGCTGAAGAAGGCCCAGTCGGCCAACTGCGCCGCCACGAACATCGCCCCGAGGCGCGGCCGCTCCGGGCTCACCGCAGCGGCGACGAAGGCAGGCGCGAAGTGGCCGATGAACATGCGAGCGAGGCCGCGCTATCAGGCGGCGGCAGGGGCGAAACGCAGCACCGCCCAAGTGGCGATCGCGCTCGCTGCGCCGGTGACAAAGGCGCCCCACAGGATGTCGAGCACGGAGATGTGCGTTGCCCAGACCTTGAACACGGCCTGCGAGGTGAGGTCGAAGGTCGCGTAACACAGCGCGCCCAGCAGGATGCCGTTGAGCATCGCGGCCTGCACCGTGCCGGCCTCAAGGCCCGGGCGGATCGCGAACCAGGTGATCCCGGCGATGTAGATGATGTAGAAGGCGAGCGCTGCGCCCCCGTTGAACTTTTCGGCCATGATCTCGCCGATCACGGGTTTGTAGAGGTTGCCCGCCGCCCAGCGCAGCCACACCATATCGAGCGCCAGAAAGGATACGGCCGCGACGCCGTAGGCGATGATCCACTTCAACATCTGCTGATTACCCTTAAGCTTCTTGAACCGCCCGTCACGGCTAGCCTTGACCGCGCCCGCCCGCCCCGTCAATGCTCCGCTCCATGGACGAGGGCACTTCATCACCGGCAGCCGCAGCGCCGGATATCGCAGATATGAGCTTCGAGCAGGCGCTCGCCGGGCTCGAGGGCATCGTGCAGCAGCTTGAGCGCGGTGACGTGCCTCTCGACCAGTCGATCGGACTGTATGAGCGCGGCGAGGCCTTGCGCGCGGCGTGCCAACAGCGGCTCGATGCCGCGCAGGCACGGATCGAGCGGATCGTTACCGCTGCCGATGGCCGGGCAACCGGCACGCGGCCTTTCGACACGGAGGGCTGAGGGCGATGCTGGCCGAGATGCAGGGCACCATGCTGGGCGAGGCGATAAGGAACATCCAGGCGGAGATCGATTCGGTCTTCGATGCACTTCTCCCGATTCCCGACGACACCAGCGCGCGGCTTGTCGAGGCGATGCGCTATGCGGCGATCGGCGGCGGCAAGCGGGTGCGCCCGTTGCTGGTATGCAGCACCGCCAGCCTGTTCGGCGTATCGCGCGATGCGGCGCTGCGGGCAGGAGCCGCGATCGAGGCGATCCACGTTTATTCGCTGATCCACGACGACCTGCCGTGCATGGACAATGACGACCTGCGCCACGGCAAGCCGACGCTCCACAAAGCCTATAACGAGGCGACCGCGGTCCTCGCGGGCGATGCGCTCCACGCGCTCGCCTTCGAGATCCTCGCCGACGATGCCACCAGCGAGGATCCCTTTACGCGCAGCGAGCTGATCCTGACGCTCGGACAGGCGAGCGGAATGAGCGGCATGGCCGGTGGGCAGATGATGGACATGGTTGCTGACGAGGAGGGCGTTAAATACGACCTCCAAGCCATCACCCGGCTGCAACAGCTCAAGACCGGCGCGCTGCTTGCCGCCGCCGTCGAGATGGGGGCAATCCTCGGCAAGGTCGCGCCGCAGGGCCGGGCGCACCTGCGCGCTTATGCCCGCGACATCGGGCTCGCCTTTCAGATTGCCGACGATCTGCTCGATGTCGAAGGCGATATCGAGAAGGCCGGCAAGGCGCTTCGCAAGGACGACGAACAGGGCAAGCAGACTTTCGTGACCCTGATGGGCGTCGACAAGGCCCGCGAACAGGCCCGTGCGCTGGTCGATCAGGCAGTTCTACGCCTCGCGTCCTACGGTGCCGAGGCTGACATCCTGCGTGCGCTCGCCCGCTATATCGTCGAGCGCGATCGCTAGAGTCGCGGACAGGGGAGGTTAAAGCCATGACACGCCGCGTAGGAATCTATCCCGGGACTTTTGATCCGATCACGCTCGGCCACGCCGATATCATCCGCCGAGGATCGAAACTCGTCGACTGGCTGATCATCGGGGTGACCACCAACCCTTCCAAAGACCCGATGTTCTCGAACGAGGAACGGTTTCAGATGGTCGAGCGCGAGGTTGCCAGCATGGGGCTCGGCAATGTCGAGGTTGTGGGCTTCAACGCGCTCCTCGTGAAGTTCGCGCAGAAGCAGGGCGCCAGCGTCATCATCCGGGGCCTGCGCGCGGTTGCTGACTTCGAGTACGAATATCAGATGGCGGGCATGAACCAGCAGCTCGACGACGATATCGAGACCGTGTTCCTGATGGCTGACGTCTCGCTGCAGCCGATTGCCTCCAAGTTGGTCAAGGAAATTGCGATCTACGGCGGCGACATCGCCCTCTTCGTCAGCCCGCCGGTGTGCGAGGAAGTCACCGCCCGCGTGCGCGAGCAGGGGCTGAAAGGCGATTACTGAGGCTTCGGGCTTGTCGGTGATTGCGCCGGGATCATTCATTGCAGTGTCAGGCAGGCGAAGCTAAACGGCCTCACATGACCACCACCAAGCTCGCGCCAGCCCTCGTCGCCCTGTTGCTGCTCACCGCCCCGCAGGCGGCTTTTGCCCAGCAACAGAAGGACGATACCCCGCCCGTGGCCTTCGGCGACGACGCCAAGCCGGCCGAAGAAGCCGTTCCGGCCGCACCGCGCAGTTATGCGCCGATCAATTACGATCCGGCGGCCGATCCCGAAAACGTCTGGGTGCTCGACCTGTCGAATGATCAGCGGGTCAAGATCCGGCTTCAGGCGGAGTGGGCGCCCGCGCATGTCGAGCGTATCAAGACGCTCACCCGCGCAGGATTTTACAACGGGGTGGTCTTCCACCGCGTGATCGACGGCTTCATGGCGCAGGGCGGCGATCCGACCGGAACGGGGCAGGGCGGTTCGGAGCTTCCCGACCTCAAGGCCGAGTTCAACCCGATGCCGCACGTGCGCGGGACGCTCTCGATGGCCCGTGCCACCTCCGACGACAGCGCCAACAGCCAGTTCTTCATCGTCTTCTACCCGCGCTTCAGCCTTGACAAGAAGTACACCAACTTCGGCCGCGTGATCGAGAACATGGAAGCGGTGGACGCGGTCAACCGCGGCGAGCCGCCGGCGACCCCTACCTTCGTTGTCCAGGCCTCGATCGAAAGCGATAATTTGCCGCCCCCGCCGCCGCCTGTGGCCAACGACGCGCCGATCTCAGCCGACATGCTGAGCGCACCGGTCACCAAGTAAGCCCCTTCCACGCCGCGCGCCGACCAGCTAGGGGCGCGCGCCATGAAGGTTGATCTGTTCGATTTCGTTTTGCCGCCCGAGCGCATTGCGCTGCGGCCGGTGCGCCCGCGTGATGCGGCGCGCATGCTGGTGGTGCGCGGGGCTGACGCGCCGTTCGAGAATTGCGGCGTGCGCGATCTTCCCCAACTGCTCAGCCCCGGCGACGTGCTGGTTTTCAACGACACCCGCGTGATTCCCGCCCAGCTCGAAGGTCGCCGTGCCGAGGGTGAGGCAAAGATCGGCGCGACGCTGCACAAGCGTATCGACCTCAGGCGCTGGCAGGCCTTCCTCAAGAACGCCAAGCGGGTGAAGGAGGGCGACAAGCTCGTCTTCGGCGGCGGGGTCACCGCCATCGCCGAGACGCGCCATGCCGATGGCTCGCTTACTCTGTTCTTCGAAGGCGAGGAGCCGGTCGAGGTGCTGCTCGACCGCGCGGGCACCATGCCGCTGCCGCCCTATATCGCGTCGAAGCGCGGGATCGATGCGACTGATCTCGAGGACTACCAGACGATGTTCGCGCGCGAAAAAGGCGCAGTTGCCGCACCCACCGCATCCTTGCACTTCACCCAAAATCTTGTCGACGCGATAGATGCTGCCGGGATCGGGCGGGCGATGCTGACGCTCCACGTCGGCGCGGGCACGTTCCTGCCTGTGAAGGCCGATGACACCGACGATCACCGGATGCACGCCGAGTTCGGTCGCATCTCGCCGGAGACCGCCGATCAGCTCAATGCAGCGCGCGCGGCTGGCGGCAGGATTATCGCGGTCGGCACCACTTCGCTCCGCCTGCTCGAAAGCGCGGTGGACGCAGACGGGGTAATCCAGCCCTTCGCGGGCGACACCGCGATCTTCATCACGCCGGGTTACAAGCTGAAGGCTGTTGACGGCCTCATGACCAACTTTCACCTGCCCAAGTCCACCCTGATGATGCTGGTGAGCGCGCTGATGGGGCGCGAGCGGATGATGGCGGCCTATCAGCACGCCATCATCAATGAATACCGCTTCTATTCCTATGGTGACTCCTCGCTGCTGCTCCCGTAATCGGTAGCAATGAGCGAACCCATTCTGTCGATCCGCGGCCTTTCGAAGGTCTATAAGGGCGGCGTCCGCGCGCTCGATTCGGTCGATCTCGACATCCGCCAGGGTGAAATCTTCGCGCTGCTCGGCCCTAACGGCGCGGGCAAGACCACGCTGATCGGGGCGGTGTGCGGGCTGGTGCGGCCGAGCGCGGGGACGATCACCGCCTTCGGGCAGGATCTGTCGCGCGATTGGCGCAAGGCGCGGGCGCGCATCGGTCTGGTGCCGCAGGAACTCTCCACCGACATGTTTGAGACCGTGACGCGCGCGGTCGCCTATTCGCGCGGCCTGTTCGGCAAGCCGGGCGATCCTGCGCGGATCGAGGAAATCCTGCGCAGCCTGTCACTGTGGGACAAGCGCGACACGCAAATCCGCGCGCTCTCCGGCGGGATGAAGCGCCGCGTGTTGATCGCCAAGGCGCTCGCGCATGAGCCTGAACTGCTGTTCCTCGACGAGCCGACCGCGGGCGTCGATGTCGAGCTGCGCAAGGGGATGTGGGAGCAAATCGCGGCGCTGAAAGAGCGCGGCGTTACGATCATCCTCACCACCCACTACATCGAGGAAGCCGAGGAAATGGCCGACCGCGTTGGCATAATCCAGGGTGGCCGCATCCTGATGGTCGATGAAAAGCGCGCGATGATGGAGCGGCTTGGCACCACCGAGGCGGTGATCGACCTCGCCGTGCCGCTCTCCGACGTGCCGCCCGCGCTCGCCAGCTTCGGCGTGGAGCTTACCGAGGGCGGGACGCGCATGATCTATCGCGGTGGCAATGGAGAGGGCAAAGGCCGCGCCGAGGTGGCGCAGCTGGCGCAGGCCCTGACCCGCGCCGGCATCGCCTTCACCAGCCTCGACATTCACGACAGTTCGCTTGAGGACATCTTCGTCAGCCTGCTCGGTCATCAGGGGGAAGCGGCGTGATGCATTTCAATGTCCGCAGCGCCTATGCCATTTACCGCCGCGAGATGGGCCGTGCCTTCCGCACTGCCTTCCAGTCCATTCTCGCGCCGGTGCTGACCACGTCGCTTTATTTCGTCGTCTTCGGATCGGTGATCGGAGCGCGGATGGAGCCGGTCGGCGGGGTGCCCTACGGGGCCTTCATCATCCCCGGCCTGCTGATGCTCACCCTGCTCGGCGAGACCACCAGCAATGCCAGCTTCGGCATCTACATGCCGCGCTTCACCGGTACGATCTACGAACTGCTGTCTGCGCCCGTAGGCGTCGCCGAGACGCTCGTCGGGTTCGTCGGCGCGGCGGCCACCAAGGGGCTTATTCTGGCCGCGATCATCCTCGGCACCGCGCGGCTTTTCGTCGATTACGAGATCGCGTACCCACTGCTCGCGGTGGTCTATATCATGCTGGTGGCTTCGAGTTTCGCCTTGTTCGGCTTTATCCTTGGCATTTGGGCTGACAGTTTCGAGAAGCTCGGGGTGATCCCGATGCTGATCCTCACCCCACTGACGTTTCTGGGCGGCACCTTCTATTCGATCCGCGAATTGCCCGCGCCGTGGGACGTGGTCGCGCTGTCGAACCCGATCGCCTTCCTGGTGAGCGGGCTGCGCTACAGCTTCTACGGAGTGTCGGACGTGCCGATAGAGGTGTCTTTGGGCCTGACGCTCGGTTTTCTCACCGTCTGCGTCACAGTGATCGCGGTGATTTTCCGGACCGGATGGCGCCTTCGCGAGTAACCTATGTTTGTAACATGATGGCGTTCATCGGACATAATGCACCATCAAGCAGACATTAACGGAAACAGTTACCTTCGTTCATTACATAGCAAAGACGTACTTCCTACATGCCCGTCCGACGTCGCACCCTCCGCGGCGCATCTGAAAAGGACGCAAAAACATGAAGAAGTTCGTCTTCGCCTCGCTTACCGCGATCGGCGCGATTGCTCTCCCAGCTGCCGCCCAGGCACAGAGCGAAACCACCAAGCCCGACATCACCATCGGTGCCTCGGTTGGTCTGCATGACCTCGGTGTCGATCTCGGCGATTTCGACGCTGACAATGGCGAATTCGACAGCCTCAACATCGATGACAGCGCCGAAATCTACGGTGGCTTTGCCGCGGTCGACTTCCCGCTCGGCACCAATCTGTTTGTGGGCGCCGAAGGCAACTTCCACTTCGGCAGCGGCCCGATCGAATCAGAATACGGCGCGTCGGCCCGCCTTGGCTTCCGTACCGATGGCGGCGCGAAGATCTACGCGCGCGGCGGCTACCAGTGGGTCGATCTCGACGTCCAAAACCTGACCGGTGTGAGCGAGGATTTCCTCGACGAAAACAACATTAATGTGGACGATGTCGGCGGCGATTACCTCGTCGGTGTGGGCGTCGAAGTGCCGGTGAGCAAGATTGTGCTGCGCGCCAATGTCGACACCATTGCGTTCGACACCTTGCGCGGCACGGTTGGCGTCGGCTTCAAGTTCTGAAGCATCACAAGACACCGGGGGACCGCCATGCGGTCCCCCGGCAGTTTTCACTGGTCGATCAGGAGTGGGCTTTTGTCGGTCTCCCAAGTCGTTCGCCGAGCCTGAACGCCGACCTTACAGGCGGTTCATCCTACCGAAAGTGATAGGTTCATAGGTGCTTTCCCATCGGCGCGCGACCCCACGGGCGCCGAATAAAACAAGGGAAAACAGAACCATGAAAACCTTCACTTTGACCACGCTCGCCGCTCTCGGCGCAGTCGCTATCCCGGCCGCTGCTCAGGCGCAGACGGCCACCACCCAGGGCCCCGAGCTTTATGTCGGCGCCTCGGCCGGTATCCACGATCTCGGGATCGGCCTGCCGAACGAT
>JANNWO010000170.1:0-15011 GCA_031408395.1 Sphingomonadales bacterium
CGGCGCATCGCGCTACCCCGAGAACGAACTGGGCGTGGTGCGGCAACTGAGCTCGTTTTTCGCCGGGATGCGGCGCGAACTGGGGCAAGGGATCGGCCTGAGGATCACGGCGGAACACGCCCGGCTCGAAGGCACCTGGACAGCCCGCACGATCAGCCTCGGCCTCGAAAAGCGGTTCTGAGGAGCACGCGCAGCTACCAATGTCACCGTTCTGGACCTTGATCGAGGGCTTGCCGCCCTTGCAGCTCCCTTCAGGGCCGGTGGCGGCTGTGGCAGGCGGCTGCGCGCTGCTGGCGGCGATCAGCGCGTGGCTGCTGGTGCGGCGCGTTGTGGCCGCCTTGCGGCACCGTTCGAGCCAGGCGGCCAACCTGTTCGGGGTGCGCGAATTGACCTCTTGCGTCGTTGGTGACGGCCCGGTCGATCTCGATCACCTGCGCAACACGCTCGAGCACACGCCCACGGCGGCGATCCTGCAATTCCTGCGACTGCACCGCGGCGCGTCGCAGGCTGTGGTGATCGCGCAGGCCGAGCTTGCCGGCGTGTTCGACCTTTCGCTGAAAGCACTGGGCTGCGGCATTGTTTCGCGTGAGATCGAGGCGCTCAAGCAGCTCCAGTTTGCACGCGCACCGCGCTTCCGGTCGGCGGTGCTGAGGCAGGCGATCCGGGGGTCGGGCCCGCTCGTCAGGGTCGAGGCGCTCTACACCTTCATCGTCATGGGCAGCACGCCGTCGGAGGTGGCGCTCGCCGCGTGGATCGACGACACCGGCCCCGAATTGTCACCGCGGCACCTCGCCCTGTTCCAGCTGATCGCCGATCGCTTGCCGGGCGATTTGCCGCATCTGGCGCGGCTTGTCGAAAACCGCGCGTTCCAGGAACAACTCGCCGTGCTCGCCGTCCAGCACGACCACCTGTACCATCCGCTGCCCTTGATGGGAGCCGCGGCCCGTCTGCGCGCGCCGCTCGCACCCTCGCGCAGGGCCGCGTGATGCTGGCGCAAATCCAGCCCCTCGCCCCGGTGGGTCTGGCCATGTACGAAACGCTCGTGGCGATATGCATCGTGGTCGTGGTGCTGCGCAATGGCTGGGCGGTGATCCAGCTCGCGGTTGCCTTGTATGCGACCCGGCGCGAGGCCCAGCCGACCAGAGACGCCTTCGACCTGTGGCAGCGCACCGAAGCGCGCGCGCCGCGCATCTCGGTCATCGCGCCGGCCTTTAACGAGGAATTGTCGATCGCGCAGAGCATCCGCTCGCTGCTTTCGCTGCAATATCCCGATCTTGAGGTGATCGTCGTCAACGACGGCTCGAAAGACCGGACCATGGAGATCCTGCACGACGAATTCGCACTGGTCCCGGCGGAGCGCGCAATCGACCGGGCCCTGCACCACACCCGCGTCGTCGGCTGCTACGCCTCGCAAGACCACGACAACCTGTTCGTCGTCGACAAGGAGAACGGGCGCAAGGCCGACGCCACTAACGCCGGCATCAGCTACTCCACCGGCGAACTCATCTGCATCATCGATGCAGACTCGGTGATCGATCCCGAAGGACTGCTACGCGCGGTCCAGCCGTTCATCGAGGGAGACGGCACGGTGATCGCCGTGGGCGGAAGCATCCGCATCGCCAACGGCTGCACAATTCGCGACGGTCATGTCGTGGAGGTCGGCGTCAGCCGGGAATGGCTGCCGATGTTCCAGACGCTCGAATATTTCCGCGCCTTTCTTGGCGGCCGGGTCGCTTCGGCGCATCTTTCGATGCTGCTGCTGATATCGGGCGCCTTCGGCCTGTTCCAGCGCGATGTCCTGATGGAGGCGGGCGGATACCAGCACGATTCGCTGGGCGAGGATCTCGAACTGCTCGTCCGCCTGCAACGCATCGCCCGCGAGAATGGTCGGCCGCACACGGTCGCCTATCTGCCGGAGGTCTGCTGCTGGACCGAGGTGCCCTACAACATCGAGGGCGTGCGCAACCAGCGCACCCGCTGGCAGCAGGGCGGGCTGCAGGTGTTCTTCAAGAATCGCACGCTGCTCTTCAATCCGCGTTACGGACGGCTCGGAATGCTCGCCATTCCGCTGCTGGCGCTCGAGGATCTGATCGGGCCGATTGTCGAGCTGCTGGGCTATGTTCTGATGATCGTCGGGCTCATTTTCGGCTTGCTCAATCCCGAAATGGCGGTGGTCTTTTTCCTGCTGACATGCGTGTTCGGCTCGCTGATGACCGCAGGCGTGCTGATCATCGAGGAATGCCAGCCGCGCCCCGTGTTCGGCGTGCGCGATTTCGGCTGGCTGCTGATTGCGGCGGTGGTGGAGAATTTCGGCTATCGCCAGCTGATCCAGTACTACCGGCTGCGCGGCGTGGTGCACTTCCTCAAGAAGAAGACCGCCTGGGCAGCCGTGCCGCGCCTTGGTCTTGGCGCGCAACCCAAGGCGCCGCCGCGCAAGGGGGACCGGCGCAAGGCAGACCTTTCGATCGAGGCCCGCCAGCCTGCCCCGCCCGCTTCCTGATCCGCGAACGCCGCGCTTTTGCGGCTTGAGCTTTGCCGCATTTCGTCCGACCAAGGCGGCCACGCAGTGACAGGGGAATCCGCATGAACACACCGCGCCGGATGCGCTTTGGGGCGCTGTTGCTGGCCCTTTCCCTGCCGCTCGCGCCGCTCGCCGCGCAAACCGGCCCGCAGGAAGTAGGGGTGCCCTCGGGCGAGGCAGGGCTGGTGCCGGTCGGTACCGAGGCCGCCAAGGGCCGCATCCTGCTCACCCTCCCCCGCCCAGCAGATGACGGCGTGGCATTACGGGTGCTCTACACCACCGCGCTCAGAACCGGGCTCGGATCGGCGCCGCTGGTGCTCGACCGCGGCAAGACCGGAGGCACCCAGCTGCTCGCCTTCCGCCGGATCGGCGGCAAGATCGCGGTGCAGTTCGAGAACCCGCGCTTCCGCAACAGCAGCGGCGATACAGGCCGGCAAAAGGCTGTAGCGAGCGATTTCGGCATCTCGACCGTGTGGCTCACCGACATTGCCGAGACCCTCGCCGACGGGCGCATCGTGATCGACATCGCGCCGTTCCTCGCGCTCGACACGCTCGGGATCGCGTCCTCGCTTAACCTCGAGCAGGATTCGCTCGGCATCGGTACTTCGGCCTCGATCGGCGGCAAGGGCTTCCGGCTGGAGGACAAGCTCAGCCTTGCCGATCCTTCATCCGTGAAGCTGTTCCCCGACAACCTCGAGGTGGACGCGCTGCAAACCTACGTCTCGGACAATCCGGGGGCCGAGGTCGAGAACATCGTACCCGACCCCAAGAAAGTCACGCTCAGCGTCCATCACAGCTTCGTGCGCCTGCCCGCGCCGGGTTTCACACCGCTGGCGTTCGATCCGCGCATCGGCGGCATTGCGACGCAGGTGGTGGACTTTGCCGCCCCGCTTGGCGCGCCCGTCGTCGCCGATCTTGCCAACCGCTTCCGGCTGGAGAAGACCGATCCGCAGGCCGCCCGTTCGCGGGTGAAAAAGCCGATCGTCTACTACATCGACCGCAACACGCCGGAGCAAATCCGGCCCGCCCTGCTCGATGGAATCGGCTGGTGGGCCGACGCCTTTGATGCCGCCGGTTTCATCGATGCCTTCAAGGTCGAGCTGCTGCCCGAAGCCGCCGACCCGCTCGACGTGCGCTTTAACATGGTCACCTGGGTCGACCGGGCGACGCGCGGCTGGGCTTACGGCCAACAGATCGTCGACCCGCGCACTGGCGAAATCGTCAAAGGCATGGTGGTACTCGGCTCACTGCGCGCGCGGCAGGACATCCAGATTTTCCAGGCGCTGGTCGGCGCGGGCGAGACGGGGAGCGGCGGGCCCAACGACCCCGTGCGCGCGGCGCTCGACCGGCTCGCACAGCTGGGCGCGCACGAGGTCGGCCACACGCTGGGTTTCGCGCACAACTTCGCGGCAAGCACGCAAGACCGCGCGTCGGTGATGGACTACCCGCCCCCGCGCATCGGCCTCGTCGATGGCAAGCCCGACCTGTCCGACGCCTATGCCAAGAGGATCGGCAGCTGGGACACGGCGACGGTGCGCTGGCTTTACGGCGAGACAGGGGAGGCTGACGTGGCACGGGCGGCGGCGACATTCCGCTTCGTGCAGGATGACAACGCCCGCGCGGCCGACACCGCTTACGCATGGGGCGGGCTGTGGGACGACGGGGCCGACCCGGTCGCCGAGCTCACCCGCATGATGCAGGTGCGCGCCGCCGCGCTCTCCCGCTTCGGCCTGGGCGCGCTCGCCCCCGGCGAACCGGTGGCGAACCTGCGCCGCCGCTTCGTACCGCTGTGGCTGCTGCATCGCTACCAGCTTGTCGCTGCGGCAAAGCAGGTGGGCGGGTCCGACTTCACCTATGCCGTCAACGGCAGCGGGCGTGAGGCGGCCCTTCCGGTTGCCCCGGCGCAGCAACGCGCCGCGCTGGATGCGGTGCTGGCGACGCTCAAGCCTCAGGCGCTGCGCGTGCCGACCGCGCTGCTGCCGCTGCTCTCGGCAGCGCAGAACGGCAACAGCGACCGGCAATATGATACCGAAATCTTCGCCACCGCCGGGGGCCCGGTGTTCGACCCGCTGGTCGCAGCCGACGCCGCCGCGCAGCTCACCGCGCAGACGCTGCTCGCGCCGCGCCGCCTCGCGCGGCTGGTGGCGCAGCAGCAGGGCGATCCTGCCGCGCTGGGGGTGGCCGAAGTGCTCGACCGGCTGATGGGCACGGTGCTCGGCGCGACGCTCGCCAACTCAGGCGACGACCTCGGCCGCCGCATCGCCTACCGTACGCTGGTGACGATGGCGCAGGTCGCCCGCCGCCCCGACACCACCCCCGAAGTCGCCGCCGCGCTCGACCAGCGGCTCGAGGACATCGGCCGCGACCTCGCCAAGCGCAAGGTAAACGGCGGCGAGCGGGGCAGTGGGCGCGCTTGGGCGCTCAGCCTGTCGCGCCGCTTGCTCGACCCCGAGCAGCGCGAGAAGCTCGCCGCCAGCCTGCCACGCGCGGTGAACGTGCCGCCGGGCGACCCGATTGGCGAGGACGACTGGATGGATCTGGGAAGTCTGTTCGCGCCGGAGGAATAACTCCGGGGGGATCGGATTGATCGCTGTCTTCGTCCGCTGACACCCGAAAGCGTCCGCCTCACGGGCACCCTTGCGCAAGATCTCGAAAGCGCGCGCGCGGGTCGCGGCGTAAGGCCATGGGCGAAAGGTGGTCCCGCACATGACCTGGCTGAGGTGGATCGAGAGGTTTTCCGGGCGTCCCGATGGGTCGTTGGCCCCCAACATGCCTGTGACGCTGGTGACCTTGCGCATCGCGCCTGCCGCGATGAGCGACGAGGTCGGGTTCTACCAGAGCGCTCAATACGACGCCTTGCTCGAATGGGCACGGATGGGCCGCTTCATCCTCGCGCTCGCCAGCAGCGAGCGGGACGAGCTGACGCTGCTGTGCATCCAGTCGCCCGGGGACATGCGCAAAGAGATAGCCGAGCTGCCGCTGGTCGCAGCAGGGCTCGCGACAGCCGATATCCGCGCGGCGATGTCGCTCAGGATGGACAAGGCCGGGCGGAACGTTCTGCAATAAACGCCCGCATTCACGGCCGCGCCTTACTTGTCTGACACGCAATCCGTCTTATGATTTCTTGCGGTTTTCTCACGCGGCACGGCCGCTCGCCTGTTCAACGCAAGCCTCGGTGCGTATTATCGCCAGTGTCAATCTGGCCGGACACTCCTTCCGGTTATGTCCTCGGGAGGGCAAGACAATGACGCTGATCGCGCAATCGACCTATCGCGTCGGCGAACACGCTGCGGCCGACTTCCTGTCCCACATCCATTGGTCAGCGCAGCCCGATATGACCGTGTTCGACACCGCGTCGCTGCCGATCTTCGCGCTCCGCCACCATCGCACGATCACCGACGGACCTGTCGAGATCATCGCCGACGCGCCCGCCGACAAGGACTGGGACCTGCTGGCCGTCAACCGCAACGGATCGGGCAAACTCGGGATCGACTTCGACGGCACCCATTACGAACGGCCGCTCCACCGCGACCTGTGCTGCTTCCTTCCCGCTGGCGCCGACAACCGCATGCAGTTCGGCAGCGATACCGGGTCGTTCCTGCTCTACCTGCGCCCCGGCGTGATCGGTTCGTTGGTCGAGAGCGAGGGCAAGAGCGCCGAGGCGATCGCCCCGATCCTTGGCAAGCAGCTTCCGCGCGTTGCGCACCTGATGGCGCTGATCGAGAGCGAGCTGCGCCGCCCGAGCCTCGGTTCGCGGCTGATGGTCGATGGGTTGCTGCGCGCCATTGCCGGATTGGTCACCACCCGCGATGCGGCGGCCGAGCCTGCCAACCGCGACCGCATCTACCTCTCCCCGCCCAAACTGAAGCGGGTGATCGACTTCATCGAAGCCCATCTGCAGGAGAGCATCGGGCTGGACGATCTGGCCGAGGCGGCGGGGCTTTCGTCCAACCACTTCCTGCGCGTGTTCAAACTCGCCACCGGGGAGACGCCTTACAACTTCCTGCGCAAACGGCGGCTCGAGCGGGCGCGCCAATTGCTCTCCGGCGATTCCATGCCGCTGGCGCAGTTGGCGCTTGAATGCGGCTTTGCCAACCAGGCCCATTTTACCGCCGCCTTCAGCCGCGAGCTGGGCATTCCGCCGGGCCGCTACCGCCGCGCGGTGCGCGCCTGAGAACCCACCGGGCACCCCGAACACAGCGTCAACCGACGCAGCCTAGAGCAACACCGAGCGAAATGCGCTCGGCGCGAGGCCGGTGATTTGCCGGAAGCGGCTGGAGAATTGGGCGTGCGAAGCAAAGCCCGTGGCGGCAGCAATCCTGCCGATCGGAATGTCCCGCTCGCCCAGCAGCTCGCAGGCCCGCGCGATGCGCTGGCGGATCACGAAGGCATAGGGCGGCATGCCGGTAGCTGCGCGAAAACCCCGCGCGAAGTGGAAGCGGCTGTAGCCGGCAGTCTGCGCCAGTTCATCGAGCGTGATGACCTCGCCCAGATTCTCGGCGATGTAGTCGCTGACCCGCCGCACGCTGGTGGAGGTGATCAGCATCCGGGATTGGCGCTGCGGCACGGCGGCCTGATGCTCGAAGAGCCGGTGTAGCACCGCTTCGAGCGCGGCCTGCTGCTGCATTAGCGAGACATCGTCCGTCTCGGTCGCCTGCACCAGCGCGGTGAGCAAATGCCCGATCAGCGGGTCGTACCCCCCCACCTCCTCGTCCAGCGTGACGGACGCCGGGTCGCGGTCAAAGCCTTCGCCGATCAACTCGGCATACCAATTGGGCTCGATATAGACATGGCCGAAAGCGATCGGGCCTTCGGTGCGCCAGCTGTATTCGCTGCCAGCCTCGACAGTCGTAAAACCGCGGTTGCGCACGTCGACTGAGTGAGAGCGCCCGCCGTGGGACCGCGTCACGCGCTTGTCCCCGCCAAGATGAACCACAAGGTAGTGATGATCGAGCGGCGGCTGCGTCATGCGCCGCGCGCTGCTTTCCCAGCGTTGCACGATCGCCCCGGCAATGGCCCGCGGTTCGCTCGACACAGTGCGCGGCGATGATGCCCAATCGCGCCACGACAGCGGATGCGTGACCGTGGATCCCGACTGGCTGGGCATGTGCATGATGCGAGGATTAGTGCGAAAAGAATTCCCCACAAGTGTAACCTTGCAGCGGATTTTGCGACGAATGGTCGGCCGCGCGCGAAGCGGCGCAAAGATCGCAGTCCGGCGCGTAACCGGGCAATGCTCCGGCACGAACCTCCTGTCGATCCACCAGATTAGGACGACCCAGCCATGACCCGCACCCATACTTTTCTTGCCCTTATTGGCGCCGTCGGCTTGCTCGGCGGGGCAGCGCTCGCCTTGCCGAAGGGCACACGAACCGTGGCCGCGCCCGCCGCCGCCGCGCCGGTCGTGGCAGCCACGGACAAGCCGGTGCTGATCGAGCTGTTCACCAGCCAGGGATGCTCGTCCTGCCCGCCTGCCGACAAGCTCGCCCAAACCCTGTCCCGCCAGCCCGGCCTGGTGGTGATCTCCCGGCCCGTGACCTATTGGGACCGGCTCGGCTGGAAGGACACGCTGGCGCGCGAGAGCAATACGGCGCTTCAGCAGAGCTACGCGCGCCGGGGCCTTGCCGGCTATAACGGGGTCTACACCCCGCAGGTGGTCGTGAACGGCAACTTCGGCACAGTCGGCTCGCAGGCCGATAATGTCGCTGACGGGGTCAAACGCTTCGGCGGCAAGAGCGATGCGTCGATCCGTTTGGAGGTCCGCGGGGGTAAGGGCAAGGATGCAGGCTACACCGCCGTTCTGACCGGCGCGGGCACAGACGCGGCCGAACTCGTGCTGCTCGCCGTCACCCGGCATGCCGATGTCGTGATCGGCAGCGGCGAGAACGGCGGCCGCAAGGTCGGCTATGCCAACGTGCTGCGCGCCGAGCACAAGATTGCGGATGTCCGCGGCGGCGGCGGCAGCGTCACCATTGCTCCCGATCAGCTGAAGGTGAGCGGCGCCGACCGCTATGCGCTCGTATTGCGCAAGCCGGGCGGCGGAGCGGTGCTGGCGGCGCGCTGGTTGTCATAAAGCGGAACCGTATTTGCCCTGTCTTGCCGCTCTGACCTTGACTGCCCAGATATGGGCAGACTTGTTCACAGGAATTGTCACGATATAACTAATGCTGGTTAAGGAAAAAAGCCTCGGTATCTTCAGCGAAGTGGGGTGGCTGGCGAAGCAGCCGGCCGACTTTCGCGAGGAATGCTTCTCGCAGGGGCGGATCGTCACCGCGCGGCGCGGCGAGGCGATTTACCGCGAGGGGGACCCGGGGCTGAGCTTGTGCGGGCTGATGTCAGGCGCAATCGCTGTTATGGTCGGCCCGCCGCGCCTCGCGCCGCGAATCATCAACATCATGGGACCGGGCACGTGGGTCGGGGTCGGCCCGGTGCTGAACGGGGAGTTGCGCTCGCTCGAGTTTCGTGCGGTGAGCGAGTGCGAATTGCTGATGGTACCGGGGCCGGTGGTCAAGCAGATGTCGAACGCCCGGACGGAATATGCGCGGGCGATAGGCGCGTTGGCGTATATCGGCCACGATGTTGCGAGCAGGGTCGCAGCGGAACTGCTGATCCCCTCCTCGACCCGCCGCATCGCCGCGATCATCCTGCGAATCGCCGCGCCCGACAGCGCCGAAGCGCGGGTTGGCAGCGAGGGCATCGTGGTGACCCAGTCGCAGGTCGCCGAGATGGCGAATGTGTCGCGCAACGTGGCGAACGGCGTATTGTGCCGGCTGCGCGATGCTGGATGGATCGAGACAAGCTATGGCAGGGTGGCCGTGCGCAACCGCGCGGCGCTCGCCAGCCATGCCTATGGCGAGGATTGATGGCGATTTCAGGGGTGTTCCAAAGCGGTTTTGACCCCGTCCAGACCCCCTCCAAAGGCGTCTAGACCCCGGTTAGGCCCCCTTTAGACCCCTTCTAGACGCCCTCCAAAACCGATGTTTCACATGAAACACCGGATCTGGCGGGCGCGGTCAGCGGGCTGCCTGCGCCAATCGGGCCCGCACCTCGGTCTCGCCAATCAGGGGCAATAGCTCGCCCATATCGGGGCCATGGTCCATGCCGGTAAGCGCGCGGCGCAGCGGCATGAACAGTCCGCGGCCCTTGCGCCCCGTGGCGTCCTTCAGCGCGCCGGTGAGCATGGCCCAAGGATCCTCGCCCCATGCGAGCAGCTGTTGGGCCTCACCGAGGAACGCCTTGTCTTCGGCTGAGAATTCGGGCTGCGCGATCGGCCCGGTCACGAGCTTCCACCAGTCCGCCGCCTCGCCGATATGCGCCAGGTTGGGGCGCACCGCATGCCATCCGGCGGCGTTCATCCCGTCCGGCAGTCGCGCCGCAACCGCCTCGTAAGGCAGCTGGTGGACGATGCCCGCATTGAGCCGCTCGAGATCCTCCTCGTCGAACTTCGCCGGAGCCCGCCCGAAAGTCGAAAGATCGAATCGTGAAATCAACGCCTTACGATCCGCAATCGGCTCAACCGGTTGCGACGTGCCAAGCCGCGCCAGCAATGCGATGATCGCCTCTGGCTCGATCCCGCGTTCCCGAAAAGCGTCGCAGCCGAGTGATCCGAGGCGCTTCGAAAGCTTGCCCTCGCGGCCCACAAGCAGCGCCTCGTGCGCAAAGGACGGGAGCACTTTTGCTGCACCATCCGCCGCAGCATATCCTGCAGCATAAAGTGCGGTAAAGATCTGTATTTGAATAGCGGTATTGGAGACATGGTCCTCGCCGCGGAGCACCTGCGTCACGCCCATATCGATGTCGTCAACCGCGCTTGGCATCATGTATAGCCACGAGCCATCGGCGCGGCGGACGACCGGGTCGGACAGCTGCGCGGCCTCGAACTTCTGTGCGCCGCGGATGCCGTCAATCCAAGCGATCGGCTCGGCATGATCGAGCAGGAAACGCCAATGCGGAGCGATGCCTTCAGCATCCTTTGCCGCCCGCTCGGGGTCGGTCAGTTTCAGTGCCGCGCGGTCGTAAATCGGCGGAAGGCCGCGCGAAAGCTGGATCTTGCGCTTGACGTCGAGTTCCTGCGCAGTCTCGAAACAGGGGTAAATCCGCGCCGCCGCGCGCAGGAGGTCGAAGGCTACCCCGTAACGTTCCAGCCGCGCGGATTGGCGCTCCTCGTGGTCCCATTCCAACCCGAGCCAGGTGAGGTCCGAACGGATTGCGTCGACGTAATCCTCACGGCTGCGCTCGGCATCGGTGTCGTCAATGCGCAGGATGAAGGTGCCGCCCGCTTGCCGCGCAAGCATCCAGTTGTGGAGTGCAGTGCGGATGTTGCCGACGTGCAGCCGGCCGGTCGGCGAAGGAGCGAAGCGGGTGATGGTCATGCCGCTCGCGTTAAAGCGCGCGCGGCACGCCCGCAAGCACTCACACAGCGCGCAATTCTGCAGCGGCGAGCGCCAGCGCTGACTCCCACAGCCGATGTGTGCGGTCGGCGCGAATCAGCCCTGACAGCGCCGCTTCGAAGCCCGCGCGGTCGCCATGCGCGGCAGCATCGACGAAACCGCCGATGGTCGCCTCGTCATGGCTCATCAAGCGGCAGCAGAAGCGCGAGATGGCGATGTTCTCCGGCCAGCTGGCGGCTATCGCTTGAGCGAGGATTAGCGCCCTAGCAGCAACATCGACGCTCCCGAGATTTGCCGCCAGTTCGGGCACCGGGTCGCGCCCCATCCGGTCATGCAGCGCGATCAACCGGAGCGCATGGAGGAAGCGCCCGGCGATCGGTCCCAATGTCTCAATCCGCGGCGGAGCGCCCAGCGCGGAAATCGTGTTACGGGTCGTGGCGGACGGTGGGCGATGGCCTGGCATGAAATCTCGCAAAGACTGGCGGGGAAGAGGCATGACTATATTTACTGCGAGTGATTTGCAATAGCGATGATCTGGGCGATCGCTACCCCTGCCGATCTTCACGAAAAACCCCGCCAGAGCCGAAGCTCCAGCGGGGTTGTTCATGGCTTGGCGCGGTGGCGCAGGCAGAGGGGGCTTACTCCTCGCCGGCGTCTTCCATGTCAGGCGCCGGAGCCGAAGCTGCCATCGCAGCCATTGCCGCCTTCATCTTCTCTTCCGAGCCGACGGCGTCGGCCGCAGGCTCCGCTTCGCGCTGGCCCGAGGCAGCCAGGGTGTCCTGCTGCTTCTTCCATGCGGCCTTGAGCGCGGCGTCGCGGCTGTTGGCGGTGACGCGCAGGCGGTTCATGCCCGCGCCGGTACCGGCCGGGATGAGGCGGCCGACGATCACGTTTTCCTTCAGACCGATCAGCGTGTCCTTCTTCCCTTCGACAGCCGCCTGCGTGAGCACGCGGGTGGTTTCCTGGAAGGAGGCCGCCGAGATGAAGCTGCGGGTCTGGAGCGAGGCCTTGGTGATGCCGAGCAGAACCGGCTTGCCTTCCGCGGGCTGCTTGCCCTTGGCGAGCTTGCCGTTGATCTCGAGCATCTCCGCAAGGTCGACCTGCTCGCCGGGCAGCAAGGTGGTGTCCCCGCCATCGGTGATCTCAACCTTTTGCAGCATCTGGCGAACGATCACCTCGATGTGCTTGTCGTTGATCTTCACGCCCTGCAAGCGATAGACTTCCTGAATCTCGTCAACGAGATATTCGGCAAGTGCTTCGACGCCCATCACCTCAAGGATGTCGTGCGGGTTGGGCGATCCGGAAACTAGGGTGTCCCCCTTCTTTACGTAATCGCCTTCCTGCACGTCGATCACCTTGGTCTTGGCGATCAGGTACTCGACGGGATCACCCTCCTCGGGGATGATCGCGATCTTGCGCTTCGCCTTGTATTCACGGACGAATTCGATCCGCCCGGAAATCTTGGCAATGACCGAGACGTCCTTGGGCATACGCGCCTCGAACAGTTCGGCAACGCGCGGCAAACCGCCGGTGATGTCGCGGGTCTTGGCTGCTTCGCGGCTGGCACGGGCGAGAATGTCGCCCGCTGCAACCGTCTGGCCGTCCTCAACCGACAGGGTTGTGCCGGGAGCGAGCATATAGCGCGCCGCTTCGGTTTCGCCGCTGCCTTCCGCCAGCAGAGTGAGCCGCGGACGAAGGTCTTCCTTCTTCTTGCGGCCCGTCGCACGGTTCTCGGTCACCACGCGCTGCGCAATGCCGGTGGCATCATCCATCTGTTCCTCGAGCGTGATGCCCTCGGACAGATCGACATACCGCACCACGCCCGACTGTTCGGTGATGATCGGCAAGGTGAACGGGTCCCACTCGGCGAGACGATCGCCGATCTTGGCGTGATCGCCGTCCCTGAACTTGATCACTGTCCCATAAGGCACCTTGTGCATCTCGCGCTCGCGCCCTTCGGCGTCGATCACCGCGATCTCACCGCTGCGCGACAGGCTCAGGATGCGGCCCATCTTGTCGGAGATGGTCTGCATCTCGCGATACTCGATGCGGCCTTCAGAGATCGCCTCGAGGTGCGAGGTTTCGTTGAGCTGCGCCGCGCCGCCGATGTGGAAGGTCCGCATCGTCAGCTGGGTGCCGGGTTCACCGATCGACTGCGCCGCGATGACGCCCACGGCTTCGCCGATGTTCACCGGCGTCCCGCGAGCAAGGTCACGGCCGTAGCAGGTGCCGCACACGCCCATTTCCGCTTCACAGACCAGCGGACTGCGAATCTTCGCCGACTGCACTTCGGCCGTTTCGATGGCCTTGACCATTGCTTCGTCGAGCAAGGTCAGCTTCGGAACAATGATCTCCCCGGTCGTCGCGTTTACGATATCCTCCATGGTCGTGCGACCAAGGATACGCTCACCGAGCGATGCGATTACGCTGCCGCCTTGAACGATCGCGCGCATCTCGAGGTAGTTCTCGGTACCGCAATCATCCTCGACGATGACGCAATCCTGCGACACGTCGACGAGGCGTCGGGTCAGGTAACCCGAGTTCGCAGTCTTCAGCGCGGTATCCGCGAGGCCCTTGCGAGCACCGTGGGTCGAGTTGAAGTATTCAAGAACGGTCAGACCTTCCTTGAAGTTCGAGATGATCGGCGTCTCGATGATCTCGCCCGAAGGCTTGGCCATCAGGCCGCGCATCCCCGCGAGCTGCTTCATCTGCGCCGGGCTACCACGGGCGCCCGAGTGGCTCATCATGTAGATCGAGTTGATCTGGGCTTCCTTGCCCGTCTCGGCATCGATCGGCTGAGCCTTAATCTCGGCCATCATCGCGTCAGCAACCATGTCGCCGCACTTCGACCAGGCGTCGATCACCTTGTTGTACTTTTCCTGCTGGGTGATGAGGCCGTCCTGGTACTGCTGCTCGTAACCGGCCACCAGATCCTTCGTATCGTCGACCAGTTTGATCTTGGCGTCGGGGATGATCATGTCATCCTTGCCGAAGCTGATCCCTGCCTTGAACGCGTGACGGAAGCCCAGCGCCATGATCGCATCGGCGAACAGCACCGTGTCCTTCTGGCCGGTGTGACGATAGACTTGGTCGATCACGTCGCCGATCTCACGCTTGGTCAGCAGGCGGTTGATGATGTCGAAGGGCACCTTGTGGTTCTTCGGCAGGCATTCGCCAATCAGCATCCGGCCCGGCGTGGTCACAAAGCGCTTCATCGCCACCATACCGTTTTCATCGGCCTGCGGAACGCGGGCGAGAATGCGGGTGTGCAGCGTGACCGCCTTGACCTCGAGCGCCTGGTGCACTTCGGCCATATCCGAGAAGCGGGGCAGCTTCTCGATTTTGGTGCCGTCGGCTTCCTCGATGTACTCGGGATGCTTTTCCTGCCGCTCCATCGAGAGGTAGTAGATCCCCAGAACCATGTCCTGCGAAGGCACGATGATCGGCTTGCCGTTGGCGGGCGAGAGGATGTTGTTGGTCGACATCATCAGCACGCGCGCTTCAAGCTGGGCTTCCAGCGAAAGCGGTACGTGGACCGCCATCTGGTCACCGTCGAAGTCGGCGTTGAAGGCCGAGCAGACCAGCGGGTGAAGCTGGATCGCCTTGCCCTCGATCAGCACGGGCTCGAACGCCTGAATGCCCAAGCGGTGCAGCGTCGGCGCGCGGTTCAGAAGCACAGGGTGTTCGCGGATCACCTCGTCGAGGATGTCCCAGACTTCCTTGCGCTCCTTCTCGACCCACTTCTTGGCCTGCTTCAGGGTCATCGACAGACCCTTGGCGTCAAGACGCGCGTAGATGAACGGCTTGAACAGTTCGAGCGCCATCTTTTTGGGCAGGCCGCACTGGTGCAGCTTGAGTTCCGGACCGGTCACGATCACCGAACGACCCGAGTAGTCGACGCGCTTGCCGAGCAGGTTCTGACGGAAGCGGCCCTGCTTGCCCTTGAGCATATCGGACAGCGACTTCAGCGGGCGCTTGTTGGCGCCGGTGATGACGCGGCCGCGGCGGCCGTTGTCGAACAGCGCGTCAACGGCTTCCTGCAGCATGCGCTTTTCGTTGCGGACGATGATGTCCGGCGCGCGCAGCTCGATCAGGCGCTT
>JANNWO010000171.1:0-36429 GCA_031408395.1 Sphingomonadales bacterium
CGAGAAATCGGGGGTGACGCTCGAGAAGCTGCTGCTTACCCACGGCCACCTCGATCACTGCGGCCAGACCGGCATACTCGCCAAGGAACTCGGCCTAAGGATCGAAGGCCCGCACGAGGCCGACCGCTTCTGGATCGACCAATTGGACGATGACGGCCCGCGCTGGGGGATGGTCGCCAAAAGTTTCGAGCCGACCCGCTGGCTGAAGCAGGGCGATACGGTGACCGTGGGCGAATTGACGCTCGATGTGATCCACTGCCCCGGCCACACCCCCGGCCACGTGGTGTTCTACCACGCGCCCAGCCGCTTCGCGATTGTCGGCGATGTCTTGTTCCAGGGCTCGATCGGCCGCACCGACTTCCCGCGCGGCAACCATCAGGACCTGATCGATAGCATCACCCAGCGCCTCTGGCCGCTCGGCGAGGACGTGATGTTCATCCCCGGCCACGGCCCGACGAGCACCTTCGGCCGCGAGCGCAAGACCAACGCGTTTGTCAGCGATTACGCGCTGAGCTGAGCGCGATGGAGGGGCGCGTCATCGCGGTTGCGCGGGGCGCGGGCCACCGTTTCTCCAAGGAGGTGGTCGCGGCGATCACCATCCTTCCCGGCCTCGGCGTCGAGGGCGATGCCCACGCAGGCACCACGGTCAAGCACCGCTCGCGGGTGAGAGCCGATCCGACCGCGCCGAACCTCAGACAGGTGCATCTGATCCACGCCGAGCTGTTCGACGAGGTCGCGCAGAAGGGTTTCGCCGTCAGCCCCGGCGATCTCGGCGAGAACATCACCACCGCCGGGCTCGACCTGCTAGGTCTCCCGCGCGGCGCGGTGCTGGCGATCGGCGAGAGTGTGCGGCTTGAGGTCACTGGCCTGCGCAACCCTTGCGCGCAGATCGAGGCCTTTCAGCCCGGTCTGCTAGGAGCGGTGCTCGAAAAACGCCCCGACGGCACGCTGCTGCGCAAGTCGGGCGTGATGAGCATCGTGCTCGCGGGCGGCACGGTGCGGGCGGGTGACACGCTCCGCGTCAAACTTCCCGCGCCGCCGTTCCAGCCGCTCGAGCGGGTCTAAAGCACCCCCGCAGCCGTCAGCGCCGCCACAATCGCCAACCCGAGCTGCACCAGCAGCGTCGTGATCGTGCCGATCAACCGCCCGACTTGCGCCTTGCCGCCATCCATGCCGAAGCCATGCGCCACGCGGGCGATCATATAGGCCGCCGCGACATAGGCCAGCCACCAGCTGCCCGTGCCCGCAAGTTCGATGCCAGCGATCAGCACCAGCACGAAGGCGGTGTTCTCGACATAGTTCAATTGCGCACGCATCCGGCGCTGGAGCGGCTCGCTCCCGCCGTCGCCGATGCTGATCTTGAGCGCGGTGCGCAGGGCGCCGATGCGGATCCCCAGCCAGATATTGAGCACAGCGGCAGCCGCCGCGGCAGCGAGCGTTACAGGAAGCACGGTCATGGAAAAGATCCCCTCGTTGATAGGCGCCTCTGCTAGGGCCGCCTCGCACGGCTTGCAACGCGCGAATTTTCCGCTATATCGCGCGCCTTCCCGCCATTGTTGGCCAAGGAAAGCGCGCGCGGCTTCGGCTTGTGCGTGCCCCGTCCTTGCCGTAAGGGCGGCCTTCGAGAATCACGCTGTCAATAAGCAAAGCGCTGACAGCGCGAACAACTGCATTTATTTGAGGAATTGGTGCCACCATGGCTGTCCCCAAGAGGAAAACATCGCCTTCGCGTCGCGGCATGCGTCGCTCGCACGATTCGCTGAGGGTCGAAGCCTTCGGTGAGTGCAACAACTGCGGCGAACTCAAGCGCCCGCACAACATCTGCGGTCATTGCGGCCACTATAACGGGCGTCAGGTCGTCGCTGTCGGCTGATAGCCGGTGGCCTTCACCCTAGACCGGAGTAACGCACGATGAACCTCCCGCGTATCGCTATCGATGCGATGGGCGGCGATGAAGGCGTGCGCGTCATGGTCGAAGGCGCTGCCCTTGCGCGCCGCGACCACGACAAGTTCAACTTTCTGCTCGTCGGCGACGGCCAGCGGATCGAGGCCGCGCTCGCGAACCATCCAAACCTTCGGGCGGCCTCAGAAATCCTCCATTGCGACGATGTGGTGGGCGGCGACGAGCTGCCCAGCAAGGCGATCCGCCGCGCCAAGACCACCTCGATGGGCCTCGCCGTCAACGCGGTGAAGACCGGCGATGCCGGCGCTGCGGTCAGCGCGGGCAACACCGGCGCGCTGATGGCGATGAGCAAGCTTGCGCTGCGCACCATGCCGGGCATCGACCGCCCCGCGCTCGCCGCGATCATGCCGACCTTGCAGGCGCATGACGTGGTGATGCTCGATCTGGGCGCCAACACCGAAGCCGACGCGCGTAACCTCGTGCAGTATGCGGTGATGGGCGCGGCCTATTCGCGGATCGTCACCGGCTTTGACAAGCCAGTCGTGCGCCTCCTCAACATCGGCACCGAAGAGATCAAGGGCACCGAGGAGCTGCGCGATGCGGCTGCCATGCTGATCGCCGCCTCGGCCGATGGCGGGCTGGCGCTGCAGTTCGACGGCTTTGTCGAGAGCGACAAGATCAATCGGGGCGAGACCCATGTGGTCGTTACCGACGGCTTCTCAGGCAATATCGCACTGAAGGCGATCGAGGGTTCGGCGCGCTTCGTGACGGATCTGCTGCGCCAGGCCTTCACGTCTTCGTTGCGCTCCAAGATCGGATTCCTCGTCTCGCGCCCCGCGACCGAGCTTCTGAAGCACCATCTCGACCCCAACAACCACAACGGTGCGGTCTTCCTTGGCCTCAACGGCGTGGTGGTGAAAAGCCACGGCAGCGCCAACGCCAAGGGCGTCGCCCATGCCGTCGCGGTGACCGCGCGGCTGCTCGAGAACAAGCTGACGCAGCGGATCGCCGAAGACCTTGCGCAGCTCGGTGAGAAGGCGCTGGGCCGCAATGGACGCCCGCCTGCCGCCGCGCCGCAGGCCGACGCAGGTGACGGCGAGACGGCCTCGTGAACGAGGCGCGCGTGAACGGATCGCGCGTGCTCGGAACGGGTTCCGCGCTCCCCCGCCGGATCGTGACCAATGCCGAACTTGCCGAGAAGGTCGACACCTCCGACGAGTGGATCGTCGCGCGCACCGGCATCCGCCAACGCCACATTGCGGGCGATGACGAAACGACTTCGACCCTCGCGATTGCCGCGGCGCGCGCCGCGCTTGAAGATGCGGGGATCGAGGCGTCCTCGATCGGCCTGATCGTCCTCGCCACCGCGACACCCGATAACACCTTCCCCGCCACCGCCACCAAGGTGCAGGCCGCGCTCGGCTGCCAGGGCGGGGTCGCCTTCGATGTCGCCGCGGTCTGTTCGGGGTTCCTCTACGCGCTCGCGACTGCCGATTCGCTGCTGCGCACTGGCATGGCCAAACGCGCGCTAGTGATCGGCGCGGAGACCTTCAGCCGCATCCTCGACTGGGAAGACCGCACCACCTGCGTGCTGTTCGGCGACGGGGCAGGGGCCGTGGTGCTCGAAGCTCCCTCCGGAGACA
The DNA here is from genome assembly GCA_031408395.1 of Sphingomonadales bacterium. Classification (GTDB taxonomy): domain Bacteria; phylum Pseudomonadota; class Alphaproteobacteria; order Sphingomonadales; family Sphingomonadaceae; genus Erythrobacter. The sequence continues at coordinate 3,547 of JANNWO010000171.1, forward strand.
GCGCGGACAAGGATCGCCCCGGCATCATCGGCACGCGCCTCCATGCGGACGGCGACAAGCACGAACTGCTCTATGTCGATGGCGGCCCGTCGACCACGCAGACCGTCGGCCACCTTCGGATGCGCGGGCCCGAAGTGTTCCGCCACGCGGTCGTCAATCTGTCGGACGTTCTGAAGGAAGTTCTTGAGGACACAGGATTTTCGGTCGGTGAGATCGACTGGATCGTGCCCCATCAGGCCAATGCCCGGATCCTCGATGCGACCGCGCGCAAGCTCGGCATCGCGCCCGGCAAGGTCATCGTCACCGTCGATCGCCACGCCAACACCTCGGCCGCCTCGGTGCCGCTCGCGCTCGACGTGGCGCGCAAGGACGGGCGGATCAAGGCGGGCGATCTCGTCATGCTTGAAGCGATGGGCGGCGGATTCACCTGGGGCGCGAGCCTGATCCGGATGTGAGGTGGGCGGGGAAGTTGTCCCTATCCCTAACACAATTGCTGAAAAGTTGCGGGAAACTGCGGCATCGCTTTGCAATAGCGCCAGAAATCCCGTAAACGGTTGCGCATCTTAAGGGTCGCGCCGCTGAGGAGATTTCGGATGATGCGTTCGGTTGGCACTTTGACCCGCGCCGATTTGGCAGAGACCATCAATCGCAAGATGGGTTTTAGCCGGGCTGAATCGCTCGATATGGTCGAGGAGATCCTCGGCAAGATGAGCGACGCGCTCGCCAAGGGTGAGAACGTGAAGGTTTCGGGTTTCGGCAGCTTCGTGCTGCGTGACAAGAACGAGCGAGTCGGCCGCAATCCCAAGACCGGGATCGAAGTGCCGATCACACCCCGCCGGGTGATGACGTTCCGTGCGAGCCAGCTGCTCAAGGAACGCATCACCAAGGGGTGAGGCAGCAAAGGTGAGATGCAATGACAGCATTCGGTGACGGCAAGGACGAGGGCGCGCTGCGCACCATCGGCGAAGTCAGCGACGCGCTGGGCATCCGCCCTCACGTGCTGCGCTATTGGGAGGCACAGTTCCCGCTTTTGAAGCCGCTCAAGCGCAGTGGCGGTCGGCGCTATTACCGCCCGGCCGATATCGAGATGGTGCGGACGATCGACCGGCTGGTCAACAGCGAGGGCTATACCCTCAAGGGCGCTGAAGCGGTGTTGCGTGCTGCTGCCAAGTCCCCGATGGACCGACGCGAGGACGAGCGCCGCACCGGCGACCGCCGCGCCAATGCCGAGGACGCCGACACGCCGGGCGTGCGCCTGATGGTCTCTGAAGGGCCGGACATGGCCGAAGTGATCGCGGGGCTGAAGGCGGTGCGCGCAAAGCTGGCCGCTGCGCTTCAGACCTAGGCCTACTCCGCCGCCAGCAGCGCGGCTTCGCCAAGGTCAACGCTCACCAGCCGCGAAACGCCCCTCTCCGCCATCGTCACTCCGAACAAGCGGTGCATCCGGCTCATCGTTACCGCATTGTGGGTGACGATCAGGTAGCGCGTTGTGGTGGTGCGGACCATCGAATCCAGCAGATCACAGAAGCGTTCGACGTTGGCATCGTCGAGCGGCGCGTCGACTTCGTCGAGCACGCAGATCGGTGCAGGGTTGGTGAGGAATAACGCGAAGATCAGCGCAGTCGCGGTCAGCGCCTGCTCGCCGCCCGACAACAGCGAGAGCGATTGCAACCGCTTGCCCGGCGGCTGGGCGTAGATCTCGAGGCCCGCTTCCAGAGGATCGTCGCTGTCGACCAGCGCGAGGTGCGCCGCGCCGCCCTCGAACAGGCGCGTGAAGAGCACGCGGAAGTGCCCGTCGACCGCTTCGAAGGCAGCGCGCAGCCGCTCGCGCCCCTCGCGGTTGAGGCTGCCGATCGAGCCGCGCAGCCGGGCGATCGCTTCGACCAGTTCCGCCTGCTCCTCGGCGCTGGAACCGTGCTCTGCCTCTATCCGGGCGAGATCGTCGGCGGCGACGAGGTTGACCGGGCCGATCCGTTCGCGCGATGCGGTGAGCTTTTCGAGCTCGGCGGATTCTTCGGTGGCAGGCGCAAGCGCGTCCTCAGCGAAGCCGAATCGGTCAGGTAGCAACGGGGGCGAGCACTGGAAGCGCTCGCCCGAGATGCGGCCCATCTCGGCGCGGCGCAGCTCCTCGTTCTCGGCGCGGGCGACAAGGCTGGCGCGGCTTTCGCGGGCCTGGGCAAGCACCTCGGTAGATGACGCGAGGGCGGCGTCGGCGGCGCGCTGGCGGGTGTCGGCCTCGCGCATCACCGTGTCGGCAGCGGTGAGTTCGGCAGCGAGGCGCGAGCGTGTCTCCTCGCCTGCTTCGATTTCGGCGGTGAGCGCGGCAGGCTTGGCGGCGTGGACGGCGTGATCCTCGGCGATTTCCAACAACCGCCGGGCAGTTTCGGCCATGCGCCGCTCGGCGTCGCTGGCGCGGGCCTGCCATCCGGCGTGGTCGGCGCCTTGCGCGGCGAGCCGCTCACGCGCGACGGCGAGCGCTTGGTCCTGCGCGGCAAGTTCGGCGAGCGCGGATTGCACCGCGGCGCGGGCGGCGGCGTTTTTTGCCTGTGCAGCCTCCAATGCGGCGCGGCCCGCATCGCGGGCGGGGAGGCGTTCGCGTGCGGTGCGGGCCGTGTCGACCTCGGCGGCGGCGGCGGCGATCTGGGTTTCGAGGTCGCTGTTGCTGGCAGCCAGTTCGGCGAGACGCGCGGCGAGGCGTTCCTTGGCGGCCTCGGCCTGGTCGAGGCGGCGCAAGGCGTGGCGCTCGGCCTCGATGGCGCCGGCGATCCCGCGTTCCTGCGCGACGAGCGCGGTTTGCAAGGCCGCGAGTTCCTCGCGCACAGCCTTGTCCTCGGCCTCGGCGCTTGCCGCAGCGTCGCGCAAGGGGGGCAGGGCTGCTTCGAGTTCGGCGAAGCGGTTGGCGGCTTCAAGCTGCGCGGCTTCGGCAGCGCCTTCACCGCGGGCGACGAAGCCGTCCCAGCGCCTGAGGTTGCCCGCGCGGGTGACGAGCCACTCGCCGGGAGCCAGCGCGCGGCCATCGTCGGCTCCGACACAGTGCACCAACGCGAGGCGCGCGGCGAGTTCGTCGGGGCAGGCGGAGAGGCGGGAGAGCAGGCTCTCGGCGACCGGCTGCGGTGGAGCAGCGCCCGTCCAGAAGCGCCCGTCTTGTGCGGTGGCGGGAGCGCCGAGCGGGGACTTGCCGTCCCGCCCCAGCACTGCGGCGAGCGCGCGTTCGTAGCCCGGCGCGACAGTCACCCGGTCGAGCGGGGTCGCCATGCCGCGGCGCCCGGCCTCACGCTTGGTGCGGGCCACGCGGTCGCGGGCCAGCGCAGTGTGCTCGCGCTCGATCCCCGCAAGTTCGGCGCGGGCGGCGGCGAGCGCGGAAGCGGCCTCGTCACGCGCGGTCTGCAATTCGGCCTTACGCGCCTCATCCGCCGAGAGCTTCGAACGCAGCCGGGTGACTTCCTCCGCCGCATCCTCGGCAGCTTCGCGCGCGGCGATAACGTCGCCTTCGGGGTCGGTGCTGGCGGCAAGTTCGGCGCGGGCGCGGGCAATGCGCGCGGCCTCGGCCTCGATCCGCGCGAGGCGGTTTTCCGCTTGGTCGACCGCAGCTTCGGCGACGCGCCATTCCGCTTCGACCCCTGCCTGATCGGCGGTCGCCTTGGCCAGCGCGAGTTCGGCGGCGCGGCTGGCGCGTTCCTTGTCCTCGGACTTTTCGGCGAGGACCGGGCGCGCTGCTGCGGCGGCGGTCACCGCCGCGCGGCTGGCGGCAACCTCGGCCGTGAGCCGCGCCAGCGCTTCGACCGCCGCGCCGGTCAGGCGGTCGGCATCGGAGCGATCTTCCTCAAGTCGTTGGCGCTGCCGGGCAAGGTCGGCAAGGCGCGCCTCGGCGGCATCGAGCTTCTCGGCGAGCGAGGCCATGCGGTGCCCGTGGGCGCTGGCATCGTCGCGGCGGTCGGCCAGCTCGTCGCGCGCATCGGCGAGCGCGTGGGCCGCTTCGGCCTGCTGGCTTTGCGCAACCTCGACGAGACCCTGCGCCTGCGCGACCTTCGTTTCGGCAGCCTCGGCCGCAGCGCGCGCCGCCTTGGCCGCCGCTGCCGCCTCGCGCCAGCGCGCGAACAGCAGCCGGGCTTCGGAGGATTGAATCTTCTGGGTCAGCTCCGTGTAGCGCTCCGCCTGCTTGGCCTGCCGCCGTAATGAGGCAATCTGCGCGTCGAGCCCCGCCATCAGATTCTCGAGCCGCGCGAGGTTCACCTCCGCGCCGCGCAGCTTGCTCTCGGCATCCTTGCGCCGAACGTGCAGCCCCGCGATCCCCGCCGCTTCTTCCAGCATGGCGCGGCGTTCGGCAGGCTTGGCGGCGATCACCTGCGCGATCTTGCCCTGACTGACGAGCGCGGGCGAGTGCGCGCCGGTGGCCGCATCGGCGAAGGTCAGCGCCACGTCCTTGGCGCGCACGTCGCGGCCGTTGACCCGGTATGCCGAGCCAGCGCCGCGCTCGATCCGGCGCGTGACGACCAGTTCTTCAGCGCTGTCATCCTCGGCGTGGAGCACCACTTCGGCAAAGTCGCGCTGGGGGCGGGTCGAAGTGCCCGCGAAGATCACGTCCTCCATCCCGCCCGACCGCATCGACTTGGCTGAGGTCTCCCCCATTACCCAGCGGATCGCTTCGAGCAGATTGGATTTGCCGCAGCCGTTGGGGCCGACAACGCCGGTCAGCCCGGGCTCGATACGCAATTCCGCCGGCTCGACGAAGCTCTTGAACCCGCTGAGCTTGAGCCGGTGAATCTGCATCAGGTTATCGGTGTGCCCCCGCCCGCCAGCGTCAGCGCGCGCCGGCGCGCTGGAGCTGCGGCTCGAGCTCCGACCACGAGCCTGCGTCCAGCTTGTTGCCATTTAGCAGGAAGGTCGGCGTCTGGTTGATGCCCTTTGCGGAATAGCCTTCCGAGAGCTTCGAAAGACGCTCCAGCGAGGCGAAATCGGCGAGGCACGTGCGCGCCTGATCTTCACTGATGCCGCGGGCGGCGAAGAAATCGAAGAGACCGGTGAGTTCGCCGAACTTTACGTAGCGCTGGTTTTCGGGAAGGGCGTTGATGTTCGCGATTGCCGATTGGTCTGCATAGGCGCGTTCCTGAATGGGCTGAAGATTGGCCCAGACCTGATCCGCGAGCGGTAGCGCCGCCTCAGGGCTCGAACAGCCAATCAAACGGGTCAGCGCAAGATCGAGCGGCCCGTGGATCAGGAAGCTGCGGAACTCGAAGCTGACGCGGCCCGAATTGATGTAGGTCGACTTCAGCGGCTCCATGCCTTCTCCGGCGAAGCGGGCGCAGGCAGGGCAGGTGAGCGAGCCGTATTCGACCAGCTTGAGAGGGGCGTCCGGATTACCCATGAGGTAGCCGCCATCCGATGTCGCGGCGACTTTCTGCGACCAGCTCGCACCCGCCGGAGGAGCCATGATCGGCAGGGGTTCGCTGCTGGAGGCCGGGCCGGCGGCGGCGTCATTGCAGGCGGCCAGCATGAGCGGAGCGAGCGCGATCAGGGGGAGCGAGAACAGGCGCGTCACGGTCATCGAGGGGCAATCCTCAGGATGCGAAGGTGCGCAAGATAGCCGCTCACGCGCCTTTGCAGCAAGCGCCCGTTTGCGGCTGTGAACAATTCGGGTGCGCCCCCGCCTGTCAGTCTCAGCGAGCGCCGGCGCGCTGGAGCTGCGGCTCGATCATTTCCCAGGTCGTGCCTTCGAGCTTCCTGCCATTGAGGAAGAAGGTTGGCGTGCCCTGGATCTGGTCCTTGGCCGAGTTGGCCTCGGTGGTCTTGACCAGCGCCTCCATCTTGGCGGCATCGGTCAGGCAGGTAACGCCCTGATCCGCGCTCACGCCGCGCGCGGCGAAGAATTCGAGCAGGCCCGTCGCCTGCGCGATCGCGGCAAAGCGCTGATTGGTCGGCAGGGCGCCAGCCGCCTCAACCGCTTGCGGGTTGCCCTGAAGGCCGGCGAAGACGCTTTCGAGGTTGCCCCACACCTGATCGGAGAGCGGCTGGAACTGTTCCTTGGTGCCGCACTGGGCAAGGCCGGCGATCACCAGATCGAAGGGATTGAGGAACACCTCACGCTGTTCGAAGCTGACGACGCCGGTGGGGACATACTTGTCCTTGATCACTGGCTTTCCGGCCTTCGAGAAGTCCGCGCAGTGGCCGCAGGTGTGCGAGGCGTATTCGACGAGCTTCAATGGCGCGTCGGGGTTGCCGACCACGTAGCCGCCTTCGGGGGTGATGGTGACGGTGTCGGCCCAGCTGGCGCCGGCCGGGGCAGCCATTGCCGGGAGCGCATCACCATTGGGCGCGCTGCCTTCGGTGGCATCGTCTGAGCAGGCGACCAGCATCAGCGGCGCGAGCGCGATCAGGGGGAGCGAGAACAGGCGGGTCATGGTCATCGGGGGGCAATCCTCGAAAAGATGAAGCAGGCAAGATAGCCGCTCACGCGCCCTTGCAGCAAGCGCGTCGTTGCGGGCTGTGAACAAATTGAATTCAGCTGGCCGGGGCCGGAGCCGGGGGTGCGAACCTTGCGGACAGCACAGGGTAGAGCGTCGCCCAGTTGTGCACGTCGGCAAGCAGCTTGCCATCGAGCGCGAAGCTCGGCGTGCTGTTGACGCCGAATTCGGCGGTGTCGGCATCCTCGGCGGCGATCAGCTTGGCGGCCGCGGCATCGTTCGACACGCAGGCATCGAGCTCGGCCTTGGACTGCCCGCGTTCGGCGAGCATCGCGGTCAGGCCGAGCGCGCTGGCAGCGTTCATCCGCCCGGCCTTGTCGGCACGCTCCCAGATCGCCTGCTGCGTGGCAGGCGCGTTGCGGGCCTTGCCGAGCCAGACCGCCTGATTGATCATCAGCGCCTGATGTCGGGCTTTGAACCCGGCCGGATCGCCGCACTGCGCAAGCAGGGACGCGGTCACGTCGAGCCCATTGCGCAGGCGCGGGCGCACCTCCAGCGTCATCTTGCCCGGCGCGAGCAGCACGATTTCAAGCGGCGGCTCGCCGCGCGCGGCAAAGTCTGCGCAGTGCGAGCAGGTATAGCTGATGAACTCGATCAGCTTCGCTTTGGCCGCAGGATTGCCGATCACGTAACCGCGCTCGGTGCGGGTGACGGTGGTTTGCCAAGTGCCGGGGTTCTCCTGCGGCACAAAGGTGCTGCCGGGGCGGGAGAGGTCTTGCTGCGCGGTGGCGGCGCCGGCGGCCAGCACGACGGTGGCGGCGGCAAGAAGGAGGGGCTTCATCATCACGTGTCGTCTTCCGATTGCGCCGGGGTTTCGCTGTTAGTGAGGCTGCGCGCGAGGGATTCGAGCACGGTGCGCAGTTCCGGATCGCCAATATCGCGCAAGCTGTCGCCGAGTTCCAGAGGGATCGGCTTCAGCGACGGCGGCGGCTTGGCGGGCCGGTCGTCCACCGGCGGGGTGACGGCGCCTTGCCGCAGCTTGACGCGGGAGACGGCGCGGTAGCCGAAGAAGCGGTTCACCCGTTCGATGATCTCGGGGATCACCTGCTCGATCAGCGGGGCATGGGCGGGCACCACGACAAGCTGGAGGATACCTTCCGCCTTCTCGCCGGGGGGGAACCGGATCGCTTCGGGGCTGCAGATGCGGGCGTGGCGCGGGCCGACGATCTCGGGCCAGCGGGTGACGACCGAGCTTTGCACGAAGCCGAAGCGGCGGAAGGCGGTGCGGCCGATTTCGGGCATGAGATCGCCGATCGCGCGGGCGCCCCTGCCGCGCGGGCGGGTATAGGGTTTCGCGGTGGCGCTCTTGCGGCCTACCGCTTCGCTGCCTGAGGCGCCTTTGCGGCCTACCGCTTCGCTGCCTGAGGCCGGTGGTTTCTTGTCGCTTCCCATGATCGCCGCTGCCATGCCATAGGCCGCGCGTGACCGCCAGCATCTCCGCTTCCTTGCTCGCATGGTATGGCACGCACGCGCGCGACCTGCCGTGGCGCGCAGCGCCCGGAACCGCGCTGCCGGACGATCCCAATTGGCCCTACCGCGTATGGCTGTCCGAGGTGATGCTCCAGCAGACCACCGTGGCCGCTGTGAAGCCCTATTTCGCGAAGTTCACGTCCATCTGGCCGAGCGTCGGGGCGCTGGCAGCCGCGAGCGACGATGACGTCATGGCGGCATGGGCGGGGCTGGGCTACTATTCGCGCGCCCGCAACCTCGTGAAATGCGCGCGCGCTGTGGCGGAGCGGGGGAGTTTTCCCGAAACAGAGGCGGAGTTGCGAAAGCTCCCCGGCCTTGGCGATTACACCGCCGCCGCGGTCGCTGCGATCGCCTTCGGCCAGCGCGCTGTGGTGGTCGATGCCAATGTCGAGCGGGTGGTCGCTCGCCTGTTCGCGATTGCCGAGCCGCTGCCGGGGGCAAGAAAAGCGATCCGCGCCGCCGCCGACACCATCACGCCCGAGGCCCGCTCCGGCGACTTTGCGCAAGCCATGATGGACCTCGGCTCGCACATCTGCACCACCCGGAGCCCTCGCTGCCTGCTCTGCCCGCTGGCCGGAGACTGCGTGGGCCGCAAGGCTGGCGAGCCCGAGCGCCTGCCGGTCAAGCCTGCGAAAAAGGCGGTGCCTGAGAGGCGGGGGACGGCGTTCTGGATCACGCGGGGAGATGGCGCGGAGGTTTGGCTCGTCACTCGTCCGGGCACAGGAATGCTCGGCGGGATGCGCGCGCTGCCGGATGACGGCTGGACCGCGCGCGCCGACGGGTCGGGCGAGCCGCCGTTCGAGGGCGCATGGCAAAGCTGCGGCGCGGTGCGGCACGGCTTCACCCATGCGCATCTGACGCTAGAAGTGCGGGGGATCGAAACCGATGCGCAGCCGGAAGGCGAGGGCGCGTGGTGGCCGGTTGAACGGATCGGCGAGGCGGGGCTTGCGACCCTCTTCGCCAAGGCCGCTGCGCTGGCGCTTGCCTAAAGGACGCCGCCGCCCAGCGTCAGCCGGACGGCCGCGACCAGCAGCACGATCAGGCAGAAATTGCGCCCCCCGTCCTTAGACGATAGCGCGCCGAGGATGATGCCGACCACAATCAACGGCAGGGCGAACCAGTTGGCCCACCCCAGCAGCGGAATCTGCGCGGGGATGACGATGACGAGGCTGACGAGGCCGACGAGATAGGCAAGGACGTTGAGCATGTGTCCTATATAGGCAACACACCAACGGTCTGCAAGATGCCGTGCGCCCCCATTTGACTAGCCCGATTGACCAGAAGAGCGGCCTGCCGCAGACAAGCGCGCGACCCGTTTCGGAGATTCTGCCCCCATGCCTTTCCACGACCTTGCATCACCAGCCCTTTCGCGCCGCTCCCTGATCCGCAACAGCGCGATTTTTGCAGGCGGCGCGATGATCACCAGCCTCCCGTTCGGCCGCGCGGCCTTTGCACATAACGTGGACGAGAGCTGGGCGAATGTCGCGGCGATGGCGGACAAGTATGTCTCGCAGCGCAAAGTCGCCAACCTGCTGCTGACCTTCGGCTGGAGGCAGGAGGATCATCCCCACACCGTCGGCGGCGGCACGCTCTCGCTCGCCAAGCCAACCCCGGTCGACGAAAACTCGCTCTACCGCATCTATTCGATGACCAAGCCGATCACCGGCATGGCGACGATGATCCTGATCGACCAGAACAAGCTCGGCCTCGACCAGCCGGTCCACGAGATCCTGCCTGCGTTCCGCAACATGCGTGTGCTGATTGACCCGGCAGGCTCGCTCGACGAGACCGTGCCGGCCAACCAGCCGATCACCATCCGCCATCTGCTCACCCACACCGCGGGCCTCGGCTACCAGATCGTCAACAAGGGGCCGCTGCGGAAGGCCTATAATGATGCGGGACTGGTTGGCGGACGGGTCAGCCGTACGCCGATCCCCGGCTTCCCGCCGGTCACCCCGGCGCCCGGCCTTGCGGTCTGGGCCGACCGCCTGGCTGAGCTGCCACTGATGTATCAGCCGGCCACCAAGTGGAGCTATTCGTGCTCGCTCGACCTGCTCGGCCGGGTCATCGAGGTGGTGAGCGGCATGGAATTCGAAGCCTTCCTCAAGAAGCGCATTTTCGAGCCTTGCGGCATGACCAGCACCTGGATGCAGGTCCCCGCGAGCGAAGTGGGGCGACTCACCGACAATTACGGCATCGTCGGCGGCAACGCCTTCCCGCTCGATCCGGCCGCAAACTCGATCTACCTCGACGCACCCGAGGTGCCGAGCGGCGGCGGCGGGCTTGTCTCCAGCCCCAAGGACTACGACCGCTTCCTGCGCATGCTGCTCGGCTACGGCAGGATCGACGGCAAGTTCGTGATGAGCGAGGAAGCGGTGCGGGTCGGCACCTCGAACCTGCTCCCCGCGACCGTCGACACCAAGGGTACCTATGTGAACGGCGAGGGCCACGGCGCGGGCGGCCGCGCCACGGCAACGACCTTCGGCTGGGGCGGGGCTGCGGGCACGCTCGGCGCGGTCGACTTCGACCTCAAGCTGCGCACGGCCCTTTGGACCCAGTACATGCCGTCCGAGGCCTATCCGATCCGCGATGAATTCCTCGCCGCGCTCGATGCCGATCTTGCCGCGATGCGCGCCAAGATGGGCAAGAAGGCCGCGTAATGCACGCGCCTGCCGCGCCTTCAACGGCAATGGCCTTCGCCGGATCGCCGCTCGACCGCGCCGATCACATCCGGGTGGACGACGCGGCGCTGGCGGGCCTGATGAACTGGCGCGCCAAGGTGCTGCTGCTCGATGGCTTGCTCCCCGGCGTGGACGAGTCTGGCGGCCTCATCTGGGGCAGCCTCGCCGATGTGGCCGAGAACGCCGAACTGGTGTTCCTCGGCATGATGGACGGCAAGGCGCATTTTGTCCCGGTGCCGGGCGAGGGCGCCGAGGGCCCCGCCTATGCCATGCCGCGCGCGTGGCAGCTGATGACCCAGCTCTCGCCGCCCGATCTGGCGATCTACGGCTGCGCGCGCAGCCTTGCCGACTGGCACGCGCGCCACCGCTTCTGCGCGCGCTGCGGGGGCACGACGAAGCTCGTCAAGGGCGGCTGGCAGCGGCACTGCGACGCTTGCAGCGCGGACCACTTCCCGCGCACCGATCCGGTGACGATCATGCTGGTCGAACACACCTCGGAAGAATTTGGGGACCGCCTGCTGCTCGGCCGCCAGCCGCGCTTCCCGCCCAAGATGTATTCTGCGCTCGCGGGCTTCGTCGAACCGGGCGAGACGATCGAGGAAGCGGTCGCGCGCGAAATCCACGAGGAAGCAGGCGTGCGGGTGCGCGATGTGCGCTACATCGCCAGCCAGCCGTGGCCCTTCCCTAGCCAGCTGATGATCGGCTGCACGAGCGTGTGCGACGATCCGGAAATCACCATCGACACCACCGAGCTGGAAGACGCGCGCTGGTTCACCCGCGCGGAACTCGAAGAAGCGCGCGCGGCGGGCGAGGCGGGGACCGACCTGCTGTACTTCCCGCGCCCCTTCGCCATCGCACATCACCTCGTGGTATGGTGGCTCGACAAGTGAACGCCCAAAGCCCGCAGCACCTCACAATCGACATCTATTCCGATGTCATGTGCCCGTGGTGCCTGATCGGCTATGGCCAGCTGACCAAGGCATTGAAGGAATTGGAAGGCGAGATCGCGGCGGAAATCCGCTGGCGGCCCTTCGAGCTGAACCCCGACATGGCCCGCGAGGGCGAGGAGCAGGAAGCGCATCTCCAGCGCAAATACCGTCGCTCCGCCGAGGAAGGCGCAGGGCTGCGCGGCCAGATGAAGGCGATTGCGGAAGGTGCGGGCGTATCGCTGTCCTACGAGGGTGCTAATGACGAGGGGGGCGAAGCACCGCCTGCGATGATGTGGAACACCCGCGATTGCCACAAGCTGCTGACCTTCGCGCTCGAACAGGCAGGCTCGCAGGTGCAGACCGCGTTGAAACTCGCGCTGTTCCGTGCGCATTTCAACGAGCGCAAGAACCTGTCGGACCGCGACGTGCTGCTCGACATCGCGGCGTCCGTGGGCCTCCACCGCGCCGCGGCAAAGGCGGCGCTGGACGACCCCGATCTCGAAGCCCGCGTGCTGGCCGAGGAGCATCAGGCGTGGGACATGAACATCTCGGGCGTGCCTGCGATAATCGTTGCCAATGAAACGGGGGCCAAGTTCATGATCCCCGGCGCGCAGGCCCCCGAGGTCTATGTGAATGCGCTCAGGCGGGTGGCGGAGAAGAGCCGGGCCTGATTTGCGCGCTCAGCGCCGTTTGACCGCGACCAATGCGCTACTGGCGGCCGCATCGAAGCGCGCATTTGCGGCTCGATCGCCAAGCACGCGGCCGAGCAGAAAATCCTCCATCATCGCTGTGACTTCGCCGGCTCCGGGCTGTTTTCCGGCGAGGAATTCATGCGTTGCACCCGTAACGATCAGCGCGGTGTGATCGCCTGCGGGCAGTTGATTGAAATATATCAGGTGCGCCGCCGGGTCGTCTACAAACCCCGGTACCGTATCGGCATCACCAGTGATCAGCAGCGTCGGCACCTTCACCTTGTCGAACGCCCCGGGCGCGGACGTCAACGGCGCAATTGGCCCGGGCGTGGAGTACATCACCACCGCCTTCACCGCAGAATTGCCGCCCGGTATCATGCTCGCAAACGCACCGCCACCGATCAACGACGTAGCCGAACCATAGCTATATCCCAATTGTGCGGTCGGCAGGCCGGGAAAGGCCTTGTCTGCATAGCTGGCCACCATCTGCATGTCGGCGATCCGCGTCATGAAGGCCGCGCGAAGATCGGTGCGCTGTTCGGCTGGCAGGGATCGCGAATCCGTGTGCATCGGAGCAATCACTGCAAAGCCGCGCTCGGTGAGTCGTGCGTACAGGCTAGGCGTATCCGACGGGGAGCTTCCACCTCCGTGCGAAAACAGGATCACGCCGCGCGGCGCGGACGGCGCGATCACTGTCACTTCAATGACCCGTCCGTCAGGGGCGGTAAGCTTGGTCGTTGTGGTGGTTGCTGGTGCCGCCAATGCCGCTTGGGCGACGGGCGCCGGGGTGGTCGTGCAGGCTCCGGTGAGCAGCATCAGGGCCGGTGCCAGCACTCCAAGCATGTTTGATCGTGTCATGTTCCGTCCCCTTCAACGCGATTTGCAATATCGGAATTCTGTGTCGCGGCTTGATCTAAACTAGCCCCAGCCGCTCCAGCTTCATCGCCAGCTTGCCCGGCAGCGCGTCGCCGATGTCCTCGCCCTCGGGCACGTCCTTGGGGGCCTTTTCTTCGGTGAGGTAGCGCCAGCCCTGATGCGCACGTTTTGCTTGCTGGTGGACGCGGATCAGCACGGGCTCGAGCACGATGTCCCAGCGCCCGTCCTCGGTCTTCTCGAAACCGAGGATCGCCGAACGCGCCACGATCGCGTGGTTGATGATCCAGAACAGCGAGCCGCCGACGCATTCCTCGTGCCGCGTCGGGCGGTTGCGGGTGGTGAGCGCGATGGCTTCCCGTCCCCGATACCAGCCTTCGAGATGCTCGTAGCTCTTGGCCCCGAAGGCGATCTTGGTCAGGTGAAGCGGCATGGTGCGGCTTTCCGGCACCCGCGTGCGGGAGTCAACGGTTTGACTCGACGTGCATCGACATGCAATTCGCTTCGCCATGCGCTTGAGAGATCAATTGGCACCGTTAGTGGAAACAGTAACGTGGTACCTCGGGCAGGCTGAACTTGCGCGCCTTGATGGAAAGCTGGACCGTCTGCGAAGGGCTGAAAGCGACTTTCGCAATGACGCTATCAAGGTTCTCGAGCCTCTTGGATTGCCCGAGGCGGATAGCATCTTGCAAGAGATCCTGATCATCTGCGAACCGATCCCGCTCGAGGAAGTGAACACCAGAGAGCGCATTCAGCGTCTGGATCGCATTCGAATACGGCTTGTTGCCTTGGCGAAGGGCTCGGGACATGCCCCCGCGGCTCCGCGCCTCCACTAACGCGCGGCCGTCCCATCCGATCAAGCGATAGATAGGCCCCCGTCCACAATAAACGGCGCGCCGGTGGCAAACTTGCTCTCGTCGCTGGCGAGATAGACCACGAGGTGCGCGATATCGTCGACCTCGCCCATCCGGCCGATGGGTTGGGCGACGGAGAACGCCGCGCGGGTCGCATCCGGGTCGGGGGTTCCGGCGATGACGCTCTCCACGTTGGGCGTGAGGATCGTGCCGGGCTGCACGCTGTTCACGCGCACGTTGTTCTGCTCTCGCGCGCAATACAGCGCGATGCTCTTGGTCAGCGTCACCACCGCTGCTTTCGCGCTGTTGTAGGCGGCGAGGTCTGGCGAGACCTTGTTGCCCGCGGCCGACGAGAAGTTGACGATCGACCCGCCCCCGCTTTTCGCCATCAAGGGGATCGCCGCCTTGCAGCCCATGAAGATCGAATCCACGTCGACCGTGTAGCAGCGCTTGAAATCCTCAGGCGAGATGTCGGCGATCGATCCGAACACCGTGATCGCGGCGTTGTTGACCAGCACGTCGAGCCGGCCATGCGCCGCCCCGACCTCGGCGATCACCTCCTGCCAGCGCGCCCAGTCGGTGACGTCCTGCGGCAAGTAGCCGCAGCCCAGCTCGGCTGCCGTGGCGCGGCCCGCAGCTTCGTCGATGTCGGTGATGATGACGGTCGCGCCTTCGGCCATCAAGGCCTTGGTCGCCGCTTTGCCAAGCCCCATCGCGCCGCCGGTCAACAGCACCACCTTGCCTGCCACACGTCCTGCCATCACTCTCTCCCCTTGTGTTTGAAGAGAGGGGCTATCAGCCGGTCAGACCCATCGCCACTGCCAAACCTAAGAAGGCAAAGAAGCCCATCGAATCCGTGATCATGGTGACAAACACGCTGGAGGCGACCGCCGGATCCTGACCCAGCCGCTCGAAGATCACCGGCACCAGCACACCGGCAAGGCCCGCCACCGCGATGTTGATGCTTATCGCCAGCGCGATCACCACGCCCATCAGCGGCGAGAACAATACGCCCGCCGCCAGACCGATCAACAGCGCGATGGTGCCGCCGTTGAGCAGCGCGACGCGAAACTCGCGCAGCAAGATGCGCTTGGTGTTCGACCGGGTGAGCTGGTTGGTCGCAATCGCGCGCACCGCCACCGCCATCGTCTGCGTGCCCGCATTGCCGCCGATGCTGGCGACGATCGGCATAAGGACTGCGAGCGCCACCAGCTGCTCGATCGCCGCGCCGAAGAAGGCGATGATCGAGGATGCAACCACCGCCGTGCCCAGGTTGGCGATCAGCCAGCGCACGCGCGCGGCATAGGCCTCGCGGATCGGCTCGTTGATGTCGCCGTCGCCCGCGCCCGACATCAGCAGCGCATCTTCGGCGGCCTCTTGCGAGATGATGTGGACGATATCGTCGACCGTCATCTGACCCACCAACCGCCCGCTATCATCCACCACCGCAGCCGAGATCAGCGCGTATTTCTGGAACATCAGCGCCGCTTCTTCCTGATCCATCGAAACCGGGATCAGGGTCTGGTCGCGCTTCATCAGATCGGTGAGGCGGACGTTGCGGGGCGTCGTCAGCACCCACGACAGCGCGCAGGTGCCGACCGGATGGTGCCGCTCGTCGATCACGAAGACCTCGAAGAAATCGTGGTCGAGATCGCCGTCCTCGCGCAGGAAATCGATGAGATCGCCGACGCTGAGATGTTCGGGCACCGCCACGAAGTGCCGGCTCATCAACCGCCCGGCGGTCTCTTCAGGATAGGCGAGCGCGCTGGACACCGCCTCGCGGGTTTCCGGCTCCAGCTCGGCCATCACCGCGCGCTGGTCGGCTTCGTCCAGGTCCTCGATCAGCTGGACCGCATCGTCGGTGTCGAGCTGTTCGGCGATGACCGCGACGGCCTGCGCGGACAGCGTGTCCATCAGATCTTCGCGGACGTAATCGTTGAGTTCGGCGACCACCTCGCCCGTCATCAGATCGCTGATCGTGGAGGCGAGCTGCGCACGCTCGCGCGGTTCGAGCAGTTCGATCAAGTCGGCGATGTCGGCGGCATGAAGCGGCTCGACCAGATCGTAAACCGCGCCCTTGTCGCGGGCTGCCAGCGCAATGTGAACCGCGTTGACGAACGAAGGCTTGAGCCGGTTTTCCCCGTCGTGCCGCTCGTCATCGACTCGGTCGTCCGGGCGCGCGCCCGCATCTGCCGGATCGGCGATCATGACATCGTCTTCGGGGATGCGGTCGTCGGCCATGCCAAGGCGTTTACGGAGGGGACACTGAAAAGCAAGCCGGGGAGGGTGACAGGCGGGTTTTGCCTGCTAAAAGCCGGGGCAAATTCCCGCAGGAGATTCATAATGGCCGAGACCCTCACCTTCACCCTCGACACCGGCGACGGCGAGCCCAAGGACGTTGTCATCAAGCTGCGCTCCGATCTGGCCCCCGGCCACGTCGCGCGCATTGCCGAGCTGGCGAGCGAAGGCTTTTATGATGGCGTGATCTTCCACCGCGTCATCAATGGCTTCATGGCGCAGGGCGGCGATCCGACCGGCACCGGCATGGGCGGCAGCGACAAGCCCGACCTTGCGGCTGAATTCAACGCCGAACCGCACGTCGAAGGCGTGTGCTCGATGGCCCGCTCGCAAAGCCCCAACAGCGCCAATTCGCAGTTCTTCATCTGCCTCGACGACGCGCGCTTCCTCGACAAGCAGTACACCGCATGGGGCCAGGTCACGAGCGGCATGGAACACGTCCACGCCCTCCCCAAGGGCGAACCGCCGCGCAGCCCGGGCAAGATCGTCAAGGCGACTGTGGGGTGACATCCCGCGCCCGGTCTCTGTTCGATCAACTGACAGCCGCGCCTGATCCCCAGCGTGTCGGGACGCTGACCGCGATTTTCAGTCGGTGCGAATGTGCTGTAAATGATCGAACGGAGGCCGTTGAGCCGGTTCTGGCCCTCGCTCGCGAGGAAACCGGAACAGATTGGCAGGACCGCGATTTTTTCGAACTTTGGGGTTGGACCAGCCCCGAAGAAATGGCCGAGGATTACGCCATTGCGGTGCCGCCTGTAACCGACCTGTCCGAGGCGGAACTGGCCGAACTGCTGACGCTTCACTGTGACTATTTCCCGGACCGCTCGCTTCGCTTTCTGCAAGCGTCATTGGGCGAAGCGTTCAACATCCATCTGATCTTCCACCCCTATCGCGAAATGGGGCGCGAGGAGCTCGCCAGCGAGATATTCAAGCGGCAAGATATTCTGCGGAGCGGGGGCGCGGCTGCCCTGGGCGCCTATGAGCGCGAACTGGCCGAGCAGGTAATGGCGCAGGCTGATGCCAAGATTTGGGCGCAGCAATGGGCGCGCGGTGTTCTGCAACGCGATTGACCCCGCCACCATCGGCGCTAGAAGTTGGGGCTCATGACATCTTTCGCGCCCTCACACACCTACACCGATTGCGGCTCATCTTGCGCCTGACCCTGCGCCCGCTCGTCCTGCTGCTCGGCGCGCTGCTGCTCTCGGGCTGCGTCACCACCTATCCCGATATCTCGCAGTCGCGCTCGCCCTGCCGGACGCAGCCGGGCGGGTGGTGCGCGTTTCTGCGCGATGGCGCGGTGGAGGCTTGGCCCTTCGCGATTGCTGCGACCAACGCCTATACCGGTGACGATGAGCTGTTCGCCGACCTCGGTCCACAGCTCGAACTGCTCACCCACCTGCCGATTTCCGAGGAAGACGCCAAAAAGGGCTTCAATTACGAGATCTTCGCGCAATATGCGCCGGGCAGCGCGGGCGACAAAGGGCGCAAACCGATTGCCCGGATCATGGCCTTCCGCGGGACCGATCTGAGCGGACTGAGCGACATCTTCTACGGCTCGCTGCGCCCCGACCAGATCGAACTGGCGATCCGCTACTTCGATGCCGAGCGGGCGCGTTCGGGTAGCGATATTCCGTGGGTCGTCACCGGCCACTCGCTCGGCGGGGCGCTGGCGACCGAGGTGTCGGTCAAGTATCGCAGCGTGCAGGCCTATATGTTCAACACCTCTCCCTTCCGGCTCGACGATGTGGATGTGAACGACGTGCAGCGCACCGTTTTTAACGAGCGCGGCGAGGTACTGCGGCGGTTTGAACGCTATGACGTTGCGCCTGCCTCGGACGTGTTCACGGTCAATTGCGGGCCGCAGAAGAACACCTTGGCCAAGCATAAGGTCCGCCCGCTGGCCGACTGCATCACCTGGATCGCGGCCTATGCCAGCGAGGATGCGCTGGCGATGGTGAAGGCCAATGGGATGAAGAAACCGGCGGTGGAGTGCGGGCCGGAGGACAAGCAGCACCCCGGCAAGCAGACACGCTCGCCGGTGCCTTGTGTGCATGTCGGTGTGCGGGACGAGAAGAAGAAGAAATAGGCGCAGGCTGGGGCCGAGTTGGGGGCGCGTTGGACTTTTCCAGACCGGCTCCAGATCGGTCCAGACCCCCTCTAGACCCCTGTTAGACCCCCTCTAGACCCCTGTTAGACCCCCTTTAGACGGGTTTAGACCCCCTCCAGACACCCTCCAGAATGGGGCCAAAACGGTGTTTCACGTGAAACATCGACGTTCGGGGGTCATCCGCGGCGATTGAACCCGGCTGGCATCGGCGCTACAGGCGCACCCCTCATGAAACCCTCCGCGCCTCCCCAAACCTACCGGGTCAAGAGCTTCGGCTGCCAGATGAACGTCTATGACGGCGAACGCATGGCCGAGCTGCTGGGCGCGCAGGGGATCGCTCCGGCAAGCGAGGGAGAGGAGGCCGATCTGGTCATCCTCAACACCTGCCATATCCGTGAAAAGGCAGCAGAAAAGGTCTATTCGGACATCGGCCGACTGGTGCTGGCGGGCAAGCAGGCGGAGGCCGAGGGCGGAAGGGCGCCGCTGATCGCAGTGGCCGGCTGCGTCGCGCAGGCCGAGGGCGATGAGATCATGAAGCGCGCGCCTGCGGTGAGCATCGTAGTCGGCCCGCAGGCCTATCACCGTCTGCCCGAAATGCTTGAAAAAGCAGCAAAAGGTGAGCGCGCGACCGATACCGACATGCCCGCCAACGCCAAGTTCGACGCGCTGCCCCCAAGGGATAGTCCGCGCCGGAAACGCGGCCCGACCGCGTTCCTCACGGTGCAGGAAGGGTGCGACAAGTTCTGCACCTATTGCGTGGTGCCCTATACCCGCGGCGCGGAAATCTCGCGGCCTTTCAAGGACCTGATCGCCGAGGCGCAGCGTCTGGTCGATGACGGCGCGAAGGAGATCATGCTGCTCGGCCAAAACGTCAACGCATGGGGCGGCGAGGACGACAAGGGTAGGCGAACGGGCCTCGCGGGTCTGATCCAAGCTCTGGCCCGGATCGATGGGCTGGAGCGCATCCGCTACACCACTAGCCATCCCGGCGACATGGACACCGATGACGGCCGGGCGCTGATCGCAGCGCATGGCGAAGTGGACAAGCTGATGCCCTACCTGCACCTCCCCGTACAGAGCGGCAGCGACCGGGTTTTGAAGGCCATGAACCGCCAGCACACGGCAGACAGCTATCTGAAAATCATCGAGAAATTCCGCGCCGTCAGGCCCGATATCGCGCTTGCAGGAGATTTCATCGTCGGCTTCCCCGGCGAGACCGAGGCCGAATTCGAGGAGACATTGAGGGTCGTCGACGAAGCCCGCTACGCCGCGTGCTTCACCTTCAAATACTCCCCGCGCCCCGGCACCCCCGCTGCCTTGATGGAAGGCCAGATCGCACCCGAGGTCATGGCCGAGCGCCTCCAGCGCCTCCAGTCCCGCCTCGCCGAGCAGCAATATGCGTTCAACGAGGCAAGTGTCGGAAAAAGCTGCAAGGTTCTGGTCGAGCGCACCGGGAGGGATCCCGGCCAGTGGCTCGGCAAGTCGCCCTGGCTGCAATCGGTGTGGTTCGAGGCCCCCGCGGCGATCGGCGATATGGTCGAGGTTACCCTCGCCGCAGCGGGGCCGGTTTCGCTGAAAGGCCTCGTGCGCGAGACCCTGCCGACCTAGCGACCGAGGGCTATTCCCTTCGGGCGAGCTTGCTTATTACCTCGCCGTAAAGCGAGCTCGGGAGGGAGTTGTCTGCGCTTGCATAGACGGAGTGCAGGAAGGCGAGGTCGAATTCGGTCAGCTGTGCAGGGGCAGTCTCGCGGTCGAGGAACAAGGTCATGATCGTCGCCGGTGCTCCCTCTTCTTTCTCCTCAATCTCCGAGGTCGGCGCAAGCAGGCGCAGCGTGGCATAGTCTGCGAGTTGCAGGGCGGTCATGCCGTCGGTCGCATCGCGATCGATCAGGACGATCGCTCCGGCCACGTCGATCTTGATCGCTGGCGTAAACCTGGAGGGGTAGCCAGTGGCGTCGTTATCCCAAAATTCTGACAGGTCCATGCCAACCGGCCTCCCGGTTAAGCCGACCATCCGCGTCATGCGCCAGGCAAAAGCATCGTCGCGTGATTCGACTAACGTTTTGACCCCACTCGCTCCGAGTTCACCGAAGATCGCACGGTTCTTTTTGCGCGCCTGCTGCAGCTCCTGCCGGCTTTCGCCGGTGAAGATTACCAGCGCGTTGGCATCGCACTTTCCGGTTGCGAGAGGCACGCGGGCCTTTTCTGCATTGTCGAGGATACGGTTAGCGAAATCATCGGCGTAATTGAGATTAATGCCCGCCACTTCAAGGCAGAGCGGCCTGTGGAAGCGCGCGACAGGCCGGCTGGAGGGCAGGCGGCCGGTGACCTCACGCATAAAATCGCGCACCACTTTCTGCTGCGCACGACGATCAAGCTTCTCCTCCTCTGAGCTATCCGCGTTATCGGTGATTTCCGGTTTCTGAAGTCTGGTAGGCTCGCCCTCTAACGTCTGGGCGAATGCGGGCTGAGACAGGCCGAGCACAAGGCCGACCGCGGTCAGAATTCTGGAGAAGCTGTTCATCATCATCCTCGCTCTGCGCTGCTAGGAGCACGATGGTAACCTTTGAGCCGTCTCATATCTATGACTTCGTTGGCGGATTGTCCGGTCACTCGGTGTGGTTAGCTGTGGCTTCAATCATGCTCGGCACGGCGTTATCTTCCGCGCACGAGGCTGTTGACGACCTCGCCGTAGACATTGCTGGCGGGCACGTTGCCGGCGATCGCGTAGACTCCGCGCAGAAAGGCGGTGTCGAATTCTGTGAGCTCGGCCGGCGCGTTGGCGGGGTCGAGGAACAGCGTCATCATCGTGTCCGGCGCGCCCGGCGTCATCTCGCGAACCTCTGCCGTCGGCGCGAGCAGCCGCAGCGTCGCGTAATCGGCGAGCTGCTGCGCGGTCTTCCCGTCGGCGGCGTCGCGGTCGATGATCACGATCGCGCCGGTCACGCCGATCATGATCGGCTGCTTGAGCCTTCCGCTCATCTCGATGGTGCGGTTCTGGGGGATTTCGCGGTCGTCGTATTGGACCGGCATGCCGTTGGTTCCCAGCACCTGCGTGGCGCGCCAGGCATAGGCGGGATCGCGGGACTCCAGCATTTTCTTGAGCGCGGCGGGTCCGAGATTGCCGAAGATCCAGCGGTTCTTCTTGCGCGCCTGCTCCAATTCCTTGCGGGTGTTGCTGGTGAAGATGACCAGCGCGTTGGTCTTGCAATCGCCGGTCGCGATGGGAACGCGCGCAAGCTTGGCGTTATCGACGATGCGCGCGGCGAAGCCGTCGACGAAAGCGTCTTTAACCCCCGCGATCGCTAGGCACATCGGCTGTTGGAACCGCGCGATCGGGCGGTCGAAGGGAAGGCGGCCGGTGATCTGGCGCGCGAGGCCCTGCACCGCGGCCTCATCCTTCGCGCGATCGGCGGTGACAAGGATGCCCGAGTCCGTCTGCGCTTCCGGATCGACCTGCGCAAACAGCGGCTGGCCCACGGCGAAAGCAAGCGCTGTACCGATCATTCTAGTGGTCATGGGAGACATTTTCGGGTCTTTCTCAGGCTGCGACGAATTCCTCTAATTCAGCGTAATTTTCATGTCGATAAGCCCACTGCACGACTGGTCGATGCCATCCGACCAATGACATCATGCTGCTTGCTATCGCCGACAAATGATCCATGTTCACAGGCAAGCATGAAAGGAACCTATGGGCCGACGACCCTCACGTGCCGGGCACCCGGCACTCTCGCCTGATCCGCGCGGCATTCCGGCCCTGCGGCGTGCTCGAATCGATCTGACCTTCGAGAATCAGGCGCTGCTCGGGCCGCTGTTCGGACAGTTCGACTCCAATCTGGTGCAGGTTGAGAACCGGCTGGGGGTCTTCATCCACGCGCGCGGGCATCAGGTGGTGATCGAGGGACCGGAGGACGACGTCGGCCGCGCCCGCGAGACCCTGAAAACCATGTACGACCGCTTGGCGCGCGGCGAGGCGCTGGATAGTGGCGCGATCGAAGCCTTGATCGCCATGTCAGCCGAACCGACGCTCGAAGGGATCATCTCGGGCGACGAGGGCGCGCCGCCGATCATGATCCGCACGCGCAAAAAGACGATCGTGCCGCGCTCGGCGACGCAGATCGAATACATGCGCAGCCTCGCCAGGGACGACATCATCTTCGCGCTCGGCCCGGCGGGGACGGGCAAGACCTATGTTGCGGTGGCGCAAGCCGTCAGCCAGCTCATCTCCGGCAGCGTGCAGCGCCTGATCCTTTCGCGCCCAGCGGTCGAAGCCGGGGAGAAGCTTGGCTTCCTCCCCGGCGACATGAAGGAGAAGGTCGACCCCTACCTGCGCCCACTCTACGACGCGCTCAACGACTGCATGCCGCCCGAACAGGTCGAGCGGCGGCTGGCCAACGGCGAGATCGAGATCGCGCCGATCGCCTTCATGCGCGGACGCACGCTCGCCGACAGCTTCATCATCCTCGATGAAGCGCAGAACACCACCAAGGAACAGATGAAGATGTTCCTCACCCGCTTCGGCCAGAACAGCCGGATGGTGGTGTGCGGCGATCCCAAGCAGGTCGACATTCCCGGCGGTCCGCGAATGAGCGGGCTGAACGATGCGGTCGAAAAACTCGAAGGCATCGACGGCTTCGGCACGATCCGCTTTACTGTGGCGGACGTGGTGCGCCACCCGATCGTCGGCCGGATCGTCGAGGCTTATGAAGGCAACGGCGAGGGCGAGGTGGCTTAAGAGCCGTCGCGATCAGCTTGGTGTGAGCTCGATCAGGTTGGCGGTGCCGCCGTCCTGTAGCACCCAGATGCGACCATCGGGGCCTTCCTCGACCTCGCGGATGCGTGCGCCGAGCGAGAGCCGCCCGACCTCCTGCGCTGTGCTGCCGCTCACCCGCACGCGGACGATACCCTGCTGGACGAGCCCCGCGATGACGAAGTCATTGGTCCACCCCGCAAAGCGCGTGCCGCGGTACTGGATGATCCCGGCAGGCGCGATCGTCGGCGTCCACGACACCAGCGGCGCGGTGAAGGAGGCGTTGGTCGCATGGCGGGGGATGGCCGAGCCGTCGTAATTGTTGCCCTCCGACACCAGCGGCCATCCGAAATTGTTGCCGGCTGCGATGAGATTGAATTCGTCGCCGTTCTGCGGGCCCATCTCGCTCGAGAAAAGCCGCCCGTCCGCCGCGAAGGCGATCCCCAGCGGGTTGCGCTGGCCGAGTGAGAAGATTTCGGGCCGCGCATTCGGGGTCGAGACGAAGGGATTGCCCGCAGCAGGCGAACCATCAAGGTTCAGCCGGATCATCTTGCCGAGCGTGGTGGTAAGATCCTGCGCCGGTGCGCCCTGCTGGCGATCGCCAGTACTTACGAACAGCGATTGTCCGGTCGGTGAGAAGGCGAGCCGGGCGGCAAGGTGTCCGCCGGTTGTCGCCGGCGTGCTGCGCCACACGACCGAGAGGTTCTGGAGCGCGGGCCCTGCGGTCAGGTTCAGGGTCGCCGAAGCGACCGCGATGCGCTGGCCGCCTGTGGCCGCCTCGGCATAGCTCAGCCACACGCGGCTGTTGGTGGCGTAGGACGGGTCCAGCACGATGTCGTGCAATCCGATCTGGCTTGAAAAGATGACCGCAGGCACGCCGGAAACCTGAGTCTTTGTCCCTGTCGTGGTGACAAGGAACAACGCGCCCTGCCTTTCAGTGACCAGCAGCCGCCCGTCAGGTAGGAAGACCATCGCCCAGGGGTTGATGAAGGCGGCGACGGTGCGCTGCGTAACTGCAGCCGTGGTCGGTGTGGGCGAGGGCGAGGGTGTCGGCGTGGGGCTCGGCGGGGGAGCGCTGACCGGCGGCGGAGTGCCGCCGCCGCTGTCATCGCCCCCGCAGCCTGCGATGAGCAGCGCGAGGGTTATCGGGATGGTGCGCAAGAGAGGTCGCATCGCCTTGGCCTTCCTCGGAAAATCAGAGCATTTCCTGAGAATTGATGAACATGATGAAAACCTGATCACGATTAAATGTAAACAGTGGTTTCATCGCGGCAATTGGAAATCGGTCCCCACGCGATCTCTCTTATGTTGTGCGGTTAGGGCGGCGCGCCGTTTCCGGACCGTCCAAACCGCGCTAAGGGCTGGTGCATCATGCGGCTCGACATCGACATCGAAGGTTGGCCTCCCGGCGATTGGGAGGCGCTGGCGACCCGCGCCGTGCTTGTGGCAGGCGAGGGGGAGCCGCTGCTCGCCAACCCGCGACTTCTTGCCAGCGTGCTGTTCACTTCGGATGAGGAGGTCCACACCCTCAACCGCGAATGGCGCGAGCGCGACAAGCCGACCAACGTGCTGAGCTTCCCGATGCTGGAGCGCGAGGAACTGGAAGACCTTGCGCGCGCCAAAGATCATGGCAGCCCGCCCACCATGCTCGGCGACATCGCGCTCGCTTACGCGACCTGCGCGCGCGAGGCGGGGGAGAAGGGCGTCACGCTGGAACATCATGCCACGCATCTGATCGTCCACGGACTGCTCCATCTAGCGGGGCACGACCACGTCGAAAGCGACGAACAGGCCGAGGCGATGGAGCGGCTGGAGACCGCGATGCTTGCCAAACTGGGCATCGCTGACCCATATGGCGACTGACACCAACGAGAGCAGTTTTGAAGGCTATGGCCGATTCCCTTTCGTCCGCATCTCAAACCGGAGACGCGGACAGTAGCAGCGGGCTGTGGCCTGCCTTGCGCAAGATCCTCGGGCTCGAAGCCGCGCGCTCCTTGCGCGAACAGCTCGAGGAAGCAATCGACGAGCACGAGGACGAGAACGGCGCCTCGGGTTCCGACGCTAGCGGCAGCAGCGGCGGAGACCTGTCGCGGGTCGAGCGGCAGATGCTGCGCAACCTCCTGCACTTTTCGGAACATGACGCCGACGACGTCGCCGTGCCACGCGGCGAAATTATCGCGGTCGATGCCTCGATCAGCTGGGCGGAGATGGTTGCTGCCTTTTCCGAGCACGGCCATTCGCGCATGCCAGTATACCGCGACACGCTCGATCACGTGATCGGGATGATCCACATCAAGGATGTCTTCCCCTACCTCGCCAACGCCGCCATGCCGCCCGCCGACTGGACGACTCTGATGCGCCAGCCGTTGTACGTGCCGCAGTCGCGCGGCGCATTGGACGTGCTCGCCGACATGCGCACGCAGCGCGTCCACCTCGCGATTGTGCTCGATGAGTTCTCAGGCACTGACGGGCTGATTACCATCGAGGACCTTGTCGAGGAAATCGTCGGCGAAATCGAGGATGAGCACGACGAGACCCCGGAGGACCTGATCACGCAGATTGGCGATGGGATGTGGGACTGCGACGCCCGCGCCGAGCTCGACGACATCGCCAAGCTGATCGATCCGCGCCTCGCCGAGGTTGCGGAATCGGTCGATACACTGGGCGGGCTCGCCTTCGTGCTGGCCGAGGCGGTGCCGCAAATCGGCACTGTGCTTGAACATCCGAGCGGCTGGCGGATCGAAGTGACAGCGGGCGATGAAACCCACGTCACCCGGCTGCGACTGCACCCCCCGGTCATCGAGGGTGAAGTGCAGTAAGCGCAACTTTTCGCGTCCCCTCGTCTTTTTTCTTCGATTTTTTGCATCCGATCAGCTTCTGGCGCGTATCCTCTCTACCAAGGAGAGAGTTCATGCCTTCACGTCGCCTACCCCCTCTGCGCGCGCTTGAAGCCTTCATGCGCACGGTTCGTCTTGGTTCGGCCCGGGCAGCGGCGGAGGAGATCGGGCTCAGCCCCTCGGCGCTGTCGCGTCGGATCAGCAATCTGGAAGAGTTCGTTGGCAAAAAGCTGTTCACCCGCGCGCGCCAGTCGATGCAGCTCACCGATGAGGGACAGGCCTTCTACGAGGCGGTGAACCCGCACATGGAGGCCCTCGCCCGCGCGGTGGAGAGCCAGTCCGACAATATCGCATTGCTGCGCCTGAGGCTTGGCGTGTTGCCGATGTTCGGCAGCCAGCGACTGTTTCCGCGGCTGGGCGAGCTGCGCAAGCGCCACCCCCTGCTGCACATCGACATCGATACCGCGCCGCACCTGGAAGACCGGGTCGGCGATACGCTTGACGCCGCGATCATCCTGTCGCGCGGGCCTGCCAGCGGGCTTCACGCCGTGCGGCTAGACCACAACCTCGTCCATGCGATCTGCTCCAAGGACACCGCGCGCAACATCGGGCCGGACATCACCCCCGAGGTCATGACCAAGCAGACCTTCCTGATCCACAACGAGCTGCCCGAGAGCTTCATGGCGTGGAAGAAGGCCAATGGACTTGATGCGATGGATCCGGCCGCGATCGATCACTACGATTCGGGGGCGCTGATGCTTGAAGCGGCGGCGCAAGGCCTGGGCATCGCAATCATGCATGACGATCACCTGCGCCGCGCTAACGACAACCGGCTGGTCAACCTCCCCGGCGCGCCGGTGGAGAGCCCCTATAGCTATTGGTTCGTGTGCAAGCCGGTTGCGCTGGAAAGCCGCCCGGTGCGGATCTTCCATGACTGGCTGGTACGCGCGGGGCTTTAGTCTGCCGCCTCGACTTTCGGTTCATACCGAACCGGGGGCACGATGTGCGCGAAGGGGCGTAGCGGCTTGCCGATGATATCGGTCAAGGCTTCTTCGATCCTGCGGCGCGCTTCGATGCTGATTGCCTTGCGGCCGCGGAAATCTTCGGGGCTGAAGGGTTCAAGGTAATGCAGCCGCACCTTGAAGCTGCCCTTGCGCGACAACACCCGCTTGGCGTTGTTGAGCCCGCCTTCGACACCGATCCAGCCGATCCATTCCGCAACCGCGCCGTAGTCGACGATCACCGGCTGCACGAGCACGCCGGGCGGGGGCGGCTCCAGCACCGACAGCATCGATGTCTTGAACGGCAGCAGCGATTGCCCGTCGGTGGTGGTCCCTTCCGGGAAGACCGTCACCGACCAGTTGTCGACGAGGGCCTCCTTCAGGGCATTGATCTGCTCGGCCACGCCCATGCGATGCTCGCGCTTGACGAAGACCGTGCGGTTGAGGCTCGCCAGCCATCCGACCACCGGCGCCTCGGCAAGTTCCGCCTTGGCAACGAAGGCGGTCCCGCTCGCGCCGGCCTGCGCAAGAATGTCGAGCCACGAGACGTGGTTGGCGACGTAGAACACGTCGCGCTTCAGATGCGTGCCGATCACTTCGACCTTCGCGCCGCACACCCGCGCGGTATAGCGCAGGAACAGCATCGGGAACGGCGAACCGTAAGAGATCACCCGGTAGAGGTAGTGAAGCGGCACGAAGACTAGCAGCAGGCCGATCAGCCCGGCGGCGCGCGTCGTCAGCCGCAGCCAGCCTGCGAGGCTGACAGGCGTACTTTCGCCGCGCGCTGCGGCCTGCCGGACTTCCCAATCAGTCATTGCGCGAAAGGCGCACGCCGTAGAGCTCCATGCGGTGATCGACCAAGCGGTAGCCTAGCCGTTCGGCGATCTGGCGCTGCAAGGCCTCGACTTCCGGATCGACGAATTCGACGACCTTGCCGGTCTCGACATCAATCAGGTGATCGTGATGCGCCTCGGGCACCGGCTCGTAGCGCGAGCGGCCGTCGCCAAAATCGTGGCGGTCCAGAATTCCCGCTTCCTCGAACAGACGGACGGTGCGGTACACCGTGGCGATCGAGATGCGCGGATCCACGGCGGCTGCACGGCTGTGGAGCAGTTCCACATCCGGATGGTCCTCGCTATCCGACAGGACCTTGGCGATCACGCGGCGCTGTTCGGTGATGCGCAGCCCCTTTTCGGCGCACAATTGTTCGAGATCGATTTTCTGGGTCACGCAAAGCTCCATTGCCACGCACGGGCGCTGCCTGAAGGGCTGGGACCGTCCAAAAGCAGAACAGCCCCACCCCTACAGGGACGAGGCTGCTTGCTCAAGCGGGCCGTCCGCCCTCTCAACAGGGGCGGCACGACGCTGTGCTTACGCGGGCTTCTTGACGGCGCGGCGCGGCTTGGGAGTCATGACGGTGCCGGGCTTGCGGCCGAGACCGATTTTCTTGGCGAGATCGCGGCGCTTTTCAGCATAGTTGGGCGCGACCATCGGATAGTCGGCCGGCAGGCCCCAGCGCGCGCGGTATTCTTCGGGCGACAGGTTGAAATTGGTGCGAATGTAGCGCTTGAGCATCTTCAGCTTCTTGCCGTCTTCAAGGCACACGATGTAATCGGGCTTGACCGAATTGCGCACCGCGACGGCAGGCTGCGGCTTGACTTCTTCCACGACCGGCGTTTCGCCGAGGTTGGCGAGCGCGTTGTAGACGTTGGTGATGAGCGAAGGCAGGTCGCCCACGGCCACATCATTGTTGCTGACATGCGCAGCGACGATATCGCTGGTAAGCGTGATAAGCGTTTCTTTCACATCGATTTCCAGTTCTTGCATAAGTTCCTCGCAGACGTCGTTCAACTTGCCCCCATTTTTGTGCCATGGCGGACTATTACAATTCTGGCAACCGGGTTGCTTTGCGTAGTTGCCACTTTGCGCTGAATCGTGACGTACTAGATTGAACACGCGAAAGTAATTGCATCGGCCCGCTCGCCGTTCGCCATGCGGTAATAGTTACGCCGCTCGCCGATCGGCTCGAAACCGAACTTACGATAGAGATGAATGGCTGGGTTGCCGCGCCGCATTTCGAGAAAGATGCGCTCCGTCCCGCGGCTACGGGCGGCGGTAAAAAGCTGTTCGATCAGCATCGCACCTACCCCGCGCAGCCGCACGTGCGGAGCTACGGCGATGAGCAGCAGCTCCTCCTCGTCGAGCACGTGGCGGGTGAGGACGAAGCCTGCGGGCTCCCCGGCGCCTGTATTGCTCTCGCAGATCGGCGCGCCCAAGGCATCGATCACCAGCGCATGGGTGTTGTAGAGCGTCAGCGCGTCGCTGACCTGCCTGCGGTTCCAGGCCTCGCCATAGGCCGGCTCGAAGGCGGCCTCCATGACCACCATGATCCCGTCGATGAGCGCGGGATCCGGGGCGGGGGATTGGGCGATCATGCCTTGACCCGCTCCGCCATCGGGGTGGCGTCCGGCCCGCGGCCATAGATCGGGGCGAGATTGCCGGTGAGAAGCGCCGCAGGAAGCAGCGGCACGCTGCGCGCGTCGGGCACGCAGTCGATCACCTCAGCGGGAAGCGCCGGATCGAGCGCGGCCAATGCCGGTGCGCGGTTGCCGGCGAGGAGGCTGCGGCGCGTGCGCGTGCGCGCGGCATCGGGGGTGAGCGAGGCGGTCTCACCGAGCGGCAGGCCGACTGCGCCAAAGTCAGCCACGAACCACTCGCCGTGTCCGCCGTTCATGCACACCGTCACCAGCCTTTGCGGACGAGCGGCCTGCGCTTCAGCAGCGACCAGCGCGAGGGTTGGGTATCCCAGCACCTCGGCGCCCCAGGCAAAGCCAAGCGCGCGGGCGGTGGCGAGGCCGATCCGCACACCTGTGAAGCTGCCCGGGCCGAGCGAGACTAGGATGCGGGCGGCTTTGCCCTTGCCGGGCAGCGCGCCGATCATCGGAACCAGTGCCTCGGCATGGCCGCGTCCGATCACGCGGTGGTCGTGCGCGATCATCTCCCCGCCCTCGAAAAGGGCGATGCTGCACGCCTCGGAGGCGGTTTCGATCGCGAGCATCCGCATTTCCTCGCGCCCTGCCTCAGGGCGTGCGCGGGTGCAAGCCGGGGATTGTGGGGTCAGGCGATGCGGTTGAAGCGGTCGAAGTCGGGCCGCGGGCTGCGATCGAAGATGCTGGCGGGATCGCCGTAGCCGACCGAGCAGATGAAATTGACCCGGTGGCGCGGTTCATCGGCGAAGAATGCGGCATTGACGGCGGCAGGGTTGAAGCCCGACATCGGCCCGCAATCGAGCCCAAGCGCGCGCGCTGCCAGCATGAGATATGCCCCTTGGAGCGACGAGTTCCTGAAGGCACCTTCTTCGCGCCCGGCCTCGTTGCCCTCGAACCAGCTCTTGGCGTCGGTGTGGGGGAAAAGCCAGGGCAGCTCCTCGTGAAAGTCGATGTCATAGCCGATCACTGCGGTGACGGGGGCGGCAAGCACTTTGGGGCGGTTGCCCTCCATCACGCAATCGGCGAGCTTCGCCTTGGCTTCCGGCGACTTCACCCACACGATCCGCGCGGGCTGCATATTCGCCGAGGTGGGCGCCATCTTCACGAGATCCCAGATCGCGTGGAGCTGTTCGTCGGTCACCGCGCGCTCTAGCCACCCATTGTAGCTGCGCGCTTCATTGAACAGTTGGGCGAGCGCCTCTTGCGACAACAACTGGTCGTGGAACTGGATGGTCATGCGGCGCGCACTTCGCTCACTTCGGGGACGTAGTGCTTAAGCATGCCCTCGATGCCTTGCTTCAATGTTGCGGTGCTCGATGGGCAGCCCGCGCAGGAGCCTTGCAGAGTGAGATAGACCACACCGTCGCGGAAGCCGCGATAGGCGATGTCGCCGCCGTCACCCGCCACGGCCGGGCGTACGCGGGTTTCGAGCAGTTCGTTGATCGCAGCGATCACTTCGGCATCTTCTGAGCGTTCCTCCACCACGAGATCATCCTCGGGCGGGGGGACAGCGATGCCATTGCCGGTGCCGCCTGCAAAGAGCGGGGCCTCGGAAACGAAGTGATCGAGCAGGATCGCGATCACCTGCGGTTTCAGCGCGCTCCAATCGGCGCCGGGTGCGGCGGTGACCGACACAAAGTCCTGGCCGAAGAATACGTTCACCACCTCGCCGGTATCAAAGATCGCTTGGGCGAGCGGGCTCGCTTCGGCGGCTTCGGGTGTGGAGAACTCGCGGCTGCCCGTTACCATCACGGACTGGCCGGGAAGGAACTTGAGCGCGGCGGGGTTAGGGGTGGTCTCGGTCTCGATGAACATGGTATCTAATCTAGGGGTGCCGGGGGCAAGCGACAAGGTGCCTTGGCGCGGCGATTGGCTCAAGCATTCACTATCGCTTCACAATTCGCCCCCCTATATGCTGGACATGACGTTGTTCTCCCGCGCGGGCCGCGCTTTCGCCCTTTTCCTTGCCCCTCTCGTGGCTTTCCAGCCGCTCCTCGCCGAGCAGGCGCAGCGCAATGCCCCGCCCGCCAGCGCGCCAGATCCCGCGCGTGCGCCGACTCCGGCCCTGCCGCCCGTTCCCGCGCCTAAGTTCCTGCAGGCCAAGGACCAGACTTGGCTCTATCGCGGCTCGGACATTCCTCCTGATGACCAGTGGCTGTTCGGTCAGATGAAGAACGGGGTGCGCTATGCCGTGCGCCGCAACGGCGTGCCGCCGCGCCAGCTCTCGATCCGGGTGCGGATCGACGCGGGCTCGCTTTACGAGAACGACAGCGAGCAGGGCTTTGCGCATTTGCTGGAGCACCTGCTGTTTCGCGAGAGCAAGTATCTGGGGCAGGCCGAGGCCATCTCCGCTTGGCAGCGCCTCGGCGCGACCTTCGGCAGCGATGCGAATGCCGAGACGTCGCCGACCCATACCGCCTACAAGCTCGACATACCGAACATCGACGAGGCGAAGCTTTCGGAAAGCGTAAAGCTGCTCTCGGGCATGATCCGCGAACCGGTTTTGAACGACGCCAACGTCGCTTCAGAGCGCCCGATCGTGCTCGCCGAAAAGCGCGAGCGCGGCGGGGCGGGACTCCGCATGGCCGACCTCACTCGGCAGACCTTCTTTGCCGGCCAGCGCCTCGCGGTACGCAACCCGATCGGTACCGACCAGACCTTAAAAGCGGCGACTGGCAAGGCGGTAAAGGCCTTCTATGATCGCTATTACCGGCCTGAAAACACCGTGATCGTGGTCGCGGGCGATGCCGATCCGATGGTGCTGGCGGGCCTGGTCGAGCAATGGTTCGGCGACTGGAAGGGGACCGGCAAGCCCGGCGCCGCGCCCAATTTCGGCGATCCCCTGCCGCCCAAGGGCGCTGCGGTTCCGGCGGACCCCGCTACCCCGATCGGCGAGCTGGCCATCGGGGTCGAGCCTGATCTTCCGCGCAGCCTCACCTACGCGGTGATGCGTCCGTGGCGGCAGGTGACGGACACCATCGTCTATAACGAGGGCTTGCTGACCGATGCCGTGGCGCAGGCGATCATCAACCGCCGGCTCGAAAGCCGCGCGCGCGGGGGCGGCAGCTTCCTCTATGCGCAGGTCCAGCAGGACGACGTTTCGCGCTCCACGGACGCGACCTTCGTCACCTTTGCCCCGCTCAGCGCCGACTGGCAGGCCGCGCTCGCTGATGTGCGCAGCGTGATCGCTGACGCGCTGGTCAATCCGCCGACGCAGGAAGAGATCGACCGCGAGGTCGCGCAGTTCGACGTGGTCTTCGCCAACCAGGTCGAGCAGGAAAGCGTGCAGGCGGGCTCGACCCTCGCCGACAATCTCGTCAACGCCGTCGATATCCGTGAGACCGTCGCCGCACCTGATGTGGTGCTGGGCGTGTTCCGGGGCATGAAGCCGCGCCTCACCCCCGAAGTGGTGCTCAAGCGCACGCAAGCGCTTTTCGAGGG
>JANNWO010000172.1:0-9368 GCA_031408395.1 Sphingomonadales bacterium
TGGAATCTGCTCGTCGGCATCCCGATGCTCACCCCGAGCTTCATGTATGAAGGCGTGCACGTGATCCATCACAAGCGCACACAATACGGTACGGTGGAAGATCCCGAATACCTGCCGCTGGCGCTGATGAAGCCGTGGAGCCTGCCGCTGTTCGTTCTCGTGGCGATGCTCCTGCCGGTGGCGCTGATCGTGCGCTTCGGCGTGCTCTATCCGCTCGGCCTCGTGATCCCGGCGGTGCGCTCCTTCACCTGGGAGCGCTTCTCGGCGCTGTCGATCAATCCCGAGTTCCGCCGCAAGGCGCCAGAAGGCGATTTCGTGGGCCGGGTGCAGTGGCAGCAAGCGGGCGCGAGCCTGTGGGCCATCGCGCTGATCGCCAGCGTGTTCGTGATCGGCTGGCAGCCGCTCGCCACGGCGCTTGCGATCCTCTCGCTCGCTGCGGTGCTCAACCAACTGCGTACGCTGGTTGCACATCTGTGGGAGAACGAAGGCGAGGCGATGACCGTGACCGCGCAGTTCCTCGACAGCGTCAACGTCCCCCCGCCGGGCTTTGCCGGCGAGATCTGGGCGCCGGTGGGCCTGCGCTATCACGCGCTTCACCACCTGATGCCCTCGATGCCCTATCACGACCTTCCCGAAGCGCACCGCCGTCTGGCGCGCGAACTCGGCACCGGATCGACCTACGAAGGCGCGAACCACCCGGGCCTGCTGGTGCTGGTCGGGCGGATTGCGCGCAGCACGATGGGAAGGAAGGCGGCTTAGGCCGCTCCTTCTTCCTCAATCCAGAAAGCAGATCATCGCGCAGCGCCGGTCTGCCGGTAGCCCGTCGTCGACCTCGTTCGCCAACTCTCCCGAAAGGCGCAGGTGCGCATCGAGCGCGGTGACTTCCTCGAAGCCGAGGCGCTCATAGAACGGGCCATTCCATGACAAGTCACGGAAGGTGGTGAGGGTCAGCGCCTTGAACCCGGTGTTGCGCGCATCGATCTGCGCGGCGCGCACCATCCCTGCGCCGATCCCGCGCCGCTGGAAGGCGGGGTGGACATCCATCTCCCAGATATGCAGCTCGCGACGGAAGGGTTCGGCCGCGAGGAACCCGGCCATGACCTCGCCGACATGGACGACGAGGCAATGGCCCTTGCGGATCAGGCGCGCATAGTCGGCTTCGGAGCGGGTGCGGGCGGGGTCGATTGTCGGCTCGCCCGCGAAGGCCACCGCCGCCGCGCGCTCGATGGCTGGCATGGCCTCGGCGTCCTGAGGCCGTGCCAGCCTGAGCGACCAGTTGTTCACTCTTCGGTCCGGATCAGCACCGTCTCGCCAAGCAGCAGGAACAGCGCGAACGGCGCCCAAGCAGCGAGCAGCGGGGGGTAGCCGCCGAAGCTGCCCATCGCCAGCGCCGCGTTGTCGACCACGAAATAGGCAAAGCCCAGCGCCATGCCGATGATCGCGCGCACGAACAGCTTGCCTGAACGCGCAAGCCCGAAGGCGGCGATCGAACCCAGCAGCGGCATAAGCAGCGCCGAGAGCGGCCCCGAAAGGCGATGCCACCACTTGGCGCGCATCTCGTCGGTATTGCGCCCGGCGGTCTCGTAGGCGTCGATCGATTGTTTCAGCTCCCAGAAGCTCTCCGCATCGACGTCGACCGATTGCAGCATGATCCGCTCAGGCGTGAGCGCCTTGCCGACGACCAGCGCGGGAAGGCGCTCGGTCACGGCACCAGCGACATCGAACCTCACCGCATTCTCGAGCCGCCAGCCGGGCGCGGCGAAGGTCGCGCGGGGCGCGCGGATCTGCTCGCGGATGATCCCGCCCGGCGCACGCACGTACCAGGTGACGTTCGACATCACGAGACCTTCGCCCGCGCCGGTCAGCGTCGCGGCGGCAAGGATGTTCTCGCCATCGACAAGGTAGAGGTTGGAGCGCACGTCGCCCGTCGCGGTCTTTTGCGGAATCGCGCCATACTCGACTGCCTGCCACGCATCGAGCGTGGCGTTGGCGCGGGTCACGATCCGCTCGTTGAAGACGAAGCTCGCTGCCGAGACCAGCGCCGCGGTGAGCAATAGCGGGGCGAGCACCTGATGCGCCGAAAGGCCAGCGGCCTTCATCGCCACCACCTCGCTGTTCTGGTTCAGGGCCACGAGAGTGATCAGCGTCGCCAGCAGCACCGAATAGGGCAGGAAGCGCGAAGCAAGCTGCGGCCCGCGCAGGCTGGCATATTGCATGATTTCCGCCTGCCCGTTGCCCTTTACCGCAAGAATGTCGCCCGTCGCCGCCAGCAGGTCGAGCGCCAGCAGCACCAGCACGAGCATGACGAGCACCGCGAAGATGCGCACCACGAACAGCTTCGCCAGATAGAGCGTCAGCGTGCGCGAGGGGAAGAAATCGAACTGCATCTCTCGCCTATTCCGCCGGAGTGGCCTGTGCCGTCAGGGCTGCGCGCTCATGTGGCGTGCGGCGCGCAAACAGCTTGCTCACTTGCTTGGCGAGCTTGGCGAAGGCCGTCTCGAGCGCGCCGATCGCCTGCCCGCCGGGGACATAGGCGACGCGGTAATACATCCACAGGATCAGCGCTGCGAAGAGCACAAAGGGCACCCACAGCGCCAGCACCGGATCGACCCGGCCCAAGGCTGCCACGTCCTCGCCGTACTGGTTCACCTTATGATAGGCGACCACCATCACGATCGAGACGAAGACGCCCAGCGCGCTCGTCGATCGCTTGGGCGGGATCGCCAGCGCCACCGCGAGCAGCGGCATCAGCAGCATCATCACGACTTCTACCAAGCGGAAATTGAAGCTGGCAACGCTCGCATCGCGCGCCTCGGCGGGGCTTTCCCGGCTCCAGCCCATCCTGAGGAGTTCGGGCAGGATGTATTCACGCGTCTCGTTGCCGCGGGCGCGGAACTTCTCGATCGCGGGCAGGTCGATCGGCAGGTCGTGACGGCTGAAGGACAGCACCCGCGGGGTCTGCCCTGTCATGCCTGTGTCCTGGATGATCGTGCCCTCGGTGAGGCGCAGGATGATCGTGTCGGGATTGTCGCGGGTCGCAAGGAACGCGCCCTCGCGCGCGGAAATCGACAGCACCTGCCCCTTGGCGTTGGCGACGCGGGCGAAGATCCCGTTCAGCCGCCGCCCGTCGTCCTCGCTCCCCTCGATGCGCAGCGCCACACGGTCGGCCAGCGTGGTGAACTCACCGACCTTTATCGAGGCCCCGAGCGCGCCGGAGCGCAGCTCGTATTCCATCTGCTCGTAATAGTAGCGGCTGACCGGCTGGATGTAGAACACCAGCGCGACGTTGACCGCCACCAGCGCCAGCGTGATCGCATAGGGCATCCTCAGCAGGCGATTGTAGGACAGGCCCACACCGCGCATCGTGTCGAGCTCGGATGAGGTAGCGAGCTTCCGGAAGGCGAGCAGCACGCCGAGCAGCAGGCCCAGCGGGATCGCGAGGCTCGCATATTCGGGCACCAGCGCGCCCAGCATCTTGAACACCACGCCCACCGGCCCGCCCTCGACCGCGACGAAATCGAACAGGCGCAGCATCTTGTCGAGCGTCAGCAGCGAGGCCGCAAGCGCGAAGACGCCAAGCATCGGCACGACCGTGAGTCGCAGGATGTAGCGATCGATGCTGGAGATGCGGTTGAGCAAGGGGCGAAAGTCCGTCGTTTGCGCGATGGGTCGCCAGCCCTAGCGGCTTAGCGTCCGCGCGTCATGCCCCCAATTGCTGTGACACGTATGCGGGTGGACGCGGGATTTACCAAAAGCGGCTGCCGGGAATGCCCTTGAACGGCCCTGCCTCGCGGCTGGTGATCCATCCGCCGTAGAAGCCGCCGGGCTGGGGCGTGACCTGCTCGCCATCCACCGTTACCTCGTCGAAGGGCGCAGCGTAGAAGGCGATATGGCCCGCGATGCCCGCAAAGTCGGGGGTGGGCGAGGGGTAAGACCAGCCAGCGCCTGCGATGCGTTCGGCCCCGACGAGCACGTCCCAATAGACCGCCTGCCCCTTCCATTCGCAGATCGAGCGCGCGGGGTTGGAGCGCAAGTGCTCCATCGCGATGTCGCTCTGGGGGCAGTAGTAGGTCGGCGGGTGCGAGGTTTCGAGCGTGCGCCACGCGGCGCGGGTGTCGACCAGCACGTGGCCCTTGTGGACGATGCGGATGTGGCGGGGGGTCGATTCGGCAATGGCAGGGCGCGGGTAGTCCCAGACGCTCTCCTGTCCGGGGAGGACGGGGTTGGGCTCGGGGTGGTGTGCCTGCCTCATAGCGACTGCCTGCTCACGCCTCTGAGCCTAGGCCTTTTCCAGCGTACATTGCAGCGGATGCTGGTTCTGGCGCGCGAAATCCATCACCTGATTCACCTTGGTCTCGGCGACCTCGTAGGTGAATACTCCGCATACACCCACACCGCGCTGGTGAACGTGGAGCATCACGCGGGTCGCCTGTTCGAGATCCATGCTGAAGAAGCGCTTGAGAACGAGCACCACGAATTCCATCGGGGTGTAATCGTCATTGAGCATCAATACTTTGTACTGGCTCGGCTTCTTGGCCTTGGCGCGGGTCTTGGTGGCGACGCCGACTTGACCCTGCCCGCCGCCGTCCTTGCCGCCATCCTCGTCTTCCGCGCGCACGGGGAAGGTCGCCAGCAGGGGCAGCGCGTCGCTTGTCGCGCGGGTTGAGAGGGTCTGTGCGGGCATAGGCATCCATTATGGGAGTCGCTCGCCAAGGTGCAAGCGCTTGGTGTGATTCATTTAGGGTGGGCTGGCGCCGCGCCGCAAAAAAAAGGGCCGACCAGACGCTGGGTCTGGCCGGCCCGCGCTTTTCAGCGCGCTTTCGTGAACCGGGTTGGGAGAGAGAGGAGAGAGGCCCGGCTCAGAAACTCTTGACGCTTACGCGGCCTTCTTGATCTTCTCGACAGCGACGCTGGCGCGATTCGTGATCGGGGCGAAGGCTTCGTTGTAGAGCTTCACCCAGGCTTCGGTGCGCTTCGAGCCGTAGGAGACCACTGCGTCGAAGTTGCGACGGACGAGCTCGCCCTGGAGCTGCATCAGTTCGGTCGGCGACTTAACGGCGGCCATCTTCTTGGCGTCTTCGGTCACAGTCTCGATCACGGTCTTGCCGGTTTCGACGTTGTCCTTCAGCAGGGTCTGCGCGCCGGCAAAGAAGATCTTGCCGCTTTCAACGACGGCTTCGACGTTCGCCTTGGTGAACTCGGTCGCCTCAGAGGCGAGCACGGTGCTCTTGGCGTAGGCAGTGGTTGCGGTTGTCTTTGCGCGGGTCTGGACGTCGGCGAAGACATCCTTGGCGGTGGCGGCGATGTCGGTGTTCTTGGCAGTGGTCATGATGGTATCCTTGATCTTGAGAATGAGGTTGGTCTTGGGGGCGGCGGGCGTCTTAGCCGCCTTGGCCAGCACGGGCTTCTTGACCGGAGATTTCTTGGCCGTCTTCGTGACGGTCTTGGCTGGAACCTTGGTGACCTTCAGCGCCTTCTTGGCGACCGGGGTCTTAGTCTTGGGTGCGGCGATGATCTTGGCGGCCGGCTTCGGGGCCGGCGCGACCTTCTCAACCTTGGCGGCGACTATGGGTGCGGGCGCAGCCACTGGAGCAGCGGGCTTCGGCGCAGCGGCGGCCTTGACCGAAGCTTCGGCGTAAGCCTTCTCAGCGGCAGCATCGATCTTCGCGACGGGAGCCTTCACGGCAGGCGTTTCCGGGGCAGCAGCAGTTTTTTCAACTTCGGACATGATAACCTCGCTTCATGTTGCACTGCACAAAATAGCGAGTGCGAATGCGAAGTCAAGCCTTTTTGTGCAGTGCACCAAAATGTAGGAAATCGTTCAAGTTCAGTTTGTTGATCCTACCGTTCCGCATATACTTGCTGAACGAGTCCGCGTTTATCGAGTTTTCACATAGCGTCCGGGAGCATCCTCGATCACGCGGTCGCCGGCGCTGCCCGGCACGCGCTTGCCCTTGGCAGGGACCCGTGCGTCGGACTGGCGGTGAAGCCATTCCAGCCAATGCGGCCACCAGCTGCCCGGATGCTCGGTCGCGCTCTCGACGAAGGCCTTCAAGGACGGCGCGGCGCTGTCGCCAACCCAGTACTGGTATTTGCCCGCAGCCGGCGGATTGACGACGCCCGCGATATGCCCCGAGCCTGCCAGCAGGAACTCCATCGGCCCGGAGAAGTGGCGGGTGATGCGCCACACGCTCTCGGCAGGCGCAATGTGATCCTCGCGCCCGGCCTGCACGAAACTGGGGGTGGCGACACGGGTGAGGTCAATCGGCGTGCCATCGGCGACAAGCGCATCGGGCACCACCAGTTTGTTGTCGCGATAGAGATCGCGCAGGTAGGCGTTGTGCCACTTGGAGGGCAGGTTGGTGACGTCGCCATTCCAGTGGAGCAGGTCGAAGGCCGGATAGTCCTCACCCAGCATGAAGTTGTTGACGACGTAATTCCAGATGAGGTCTCGGCCCCTCAACGCGTTGAAGGCCGCCGCAAGGTAGCGCCCGTCGAGATAGCCTTGCGAGGACAGCTGCCCGATCATGTCGAGTTGGCCTTCGTCTATGAAGTTCTTGAGGTCGCCGCTCTTCTCGAAATCGACCTGCGCGGTGAAGAAAGTCGCCGACTTGACCTTGTCCGCCTCGCCCCGGCGGTGGAGCAGCGCCAGCGTCGCAGCGAGCGTCGTGCCCGCCACGCAATAGCCGATAGTGTGCACCGAAGGCACTTCGAGCCGCGCGCTGACATGGTCGATCGCTTCCATCTGGGCGCGGATGTAATCGTCCCACACCACCTCGCCCATCGTTTCGTCGGCCGATTTCCAGCTGACCACGAAGACCGTGAGCCCCTGGTCGACCGCCCACTTGATGAAGCTCTTCTTGGGGGTGAGGTCGAGGATGTAGAAGCGGTTGATCCAAGGCGGGAAGATGATCAGCGGCACCTCGAGCACCTCGGCGGTCGAAGGCGAATACTGGATCAGCTGGTAGAGCGGCGTCTCGTGCACCACCTTGCCCGGCGTAGCGGCGAGGTTTTCGCCAAGGCGAAAGGCGTTGGGGTCGGTGTGGGTGAGCTGCCCGCGCTTCAGGTCGCCCACAAGGTGCTGCATCCCGCGCACCAGATTGGCGCCTTTGGTGTCGATCGTGCGCTTGAGCACCACCGGATTGAGGGCAAGGAAGTTATCCGGGCTCATCGCCTCGGCGAGCGCCGTGACCGCGAATTCGAGCTGCTGGCGCTTGGGCTTATCTAGCCCGTCAATGCCCTTCACCGCGCTGCGGAAATAGTCGGCGAGCATGAGGTAGGTCTGGTGTAGCAACAGGAAGGCGGGGTGCGCGCGCCACGCCGGATCGGCGAAGCGGCGGTCGCTCTTGGGCAGGGTCGCGGCATCGGGCGCTTCGGCGACCTTGCCCCCGGTTGCCCCGGCGGCGAAGCTCTGCATGACGCCCGACCACAGCTGCATCTGGCCTTCCGCGAATTTGGCCTGCGCTTCGAACATGCCCTTGGGCAGCTGGCCAAGCATCGATTGCGAGATCAGCAGCCACTGCGCGGGATCGAGCATGTTGGCGCCCGCTCCCTTGCTGGCCTTCTCGGCCGCGGACTGCGCCTGATGAGTGGCGAAATCGAACCACAGCTTCTGGAGCTGCGCGGCCGTCGCGCTCCATTCGGCCATGTCACCCACCTCGAGGCCCTGGCCGAGCAGCGGTTCGAGCCCCTTGCCCGCCATCATCTCGCGCATCGCCTCGCCCTGCATGTCGAGGAAGCCCTTGAGGCCCTCGCCTGCCGCCGCCATCAGGTCCGTATCCTGTGCCATTACCTGAAATTGTCCTATCTGCTCGCTCTATGGCCGACAATGCCGTCAATCGATCTCCATCGCAACTCGCCGAAAACCCGCTTCCCTGCTAAAGCAATATTCGGCAAGGGAAGTGTCGCGGCGGCTGCATCAATGCCGCGCGTGACGAGGTGATGACGGCCATGAATGACCAGTTTTATCGCATGAAGCGAATGCCACCGTATGTCATTGCGGAGGTGAACGCCATGCGTCATGCAGCGAGGCTGTCTGGTCAGGACATCATCGACCTTGGCATGGGTAACCCCGATCAGCCCCCGCCGCAGCACGTTATCGACAAGCTGTGCGAGGTTGCGTCCAAGCCCGATGCGCACGGTTATTCGCAGTCCAAGGGCATCCCCGGACTGCGCCGCGCGCAGGCGGGCTATTACGCTCGGCGCTTCGGGGTCGACCTCGATCCCGAGACCGAGGTGGTGGTGACGATGGGCTCGAAGGAGGGCCTCTCCAGCCTCGCCACTGCGATCATCGCACCCGGCGACGTGGTTCTGGCGCCCAACCCTTCATACCCGATCCATACCTTCGGCTTCATCATTGCAGGCGCGACGATCCGCTCGGTGCCCGCGACGCCCGACGAGCACTACTGGGAATCGCTCGAACGGGCGATGAACTACACCGTCCCGCGCCCCTCGGTGCTGGTGGTGAGCTATCCGTCGAACCCCACCGCCGAGACGGTCGACCTCGCCTTCTATGAGCGGCTCGTCGCCTGGGCGAAGGAGAACCAGGTTTGGGTCGTGTCCGACCTTGCCTATTCCGAGCTCTATTTCGACGGCAGTCCCACGCCTTCGATCATGCAGGTGCCGGGTGCGAAGGATGTGGCGATCGAATTCACTTCGATGTCGAAGACCTATTCAATGGCTGGCTGGCGGATGGGCTTTGCGGTCGGCAACAGCCAGTTGATCGCGGCGCTGACTAGGGTAAAGTCCTATCTCGACTACGGCGCCTTCACGCCTATTCAGGCGGCGGCTTGCGCGGCTTTGAACGGCCCGCAGGACATCGTCGAGACTAACCGCGAGCTTTACCGCAAGCGCCGCGACGTGATGGTCGAGGCGTTCGGGCGCGCCGGATGGGACATCCCGCCGCCGCCCGCCTCGATGTTCGCGTGGGCGCCATTGCCACCGGCGCTGAAGGCGATGGGCAGCCTGGAATTCTCCAAGCAGCTCCTCACCCAGGCGCAGGTCGCGGTTGCGCCCGGGGTCGGGTACGGCGAGAACGGCGAAGGCTATGTGCGGATCGCGATGGTCGAGAACGAGCAGCGACTGCGTCAGGCGGCGCGCAACATCAAGCGGTACCTCCAGTCCGT
This sequence comes from Sphingomonadales bacterium, assembly GCA_031408395.1. Taxonomy (GTDB): domain Bacteria; phylum Pseudomonadota; class Alphaproteobacteria; order Sphingomonadales; family Sphingomonadaceae; genus Erythrobacter. Next base: position 9,126 of record JANNWO010000172.1, read on the forward strand.
GGGGATTAACAGTTCGGCAGCATGATGAATCGTTTTGGCATTTCCGGTTTGCCCAGAAATGGGTTATTTCGATCTGATGTGTGGCAGATCGTTTCTTACGCGCGATGAATTGCGCAAGGAGTAGAGAATGGCGTCCGGAGCCGCTCGTCGGCTGACCGACAGACAACGCGCCGTGATGGAGCGCATCGACCGGCGCGTGCCGATCAAGGTGATCGCTGCGGAACTCGGCGTGTCCGAAACCCG
>JANNWO010000173.1:0-15420 GCA_031408395.1 Sphingomonadales bacterium
CAGCCAGCAGTTTGCGAGCGAACAGCCGGGTCGCGGACCGACGCGCACTAGAGTCGCACGGTCCGCGACCCTGCCATCGAGAAGATCGTCATGACCTTTCGTCACCTTCCCCGCCTGCTGATCGCCGCCGCCTTGGTTACGCCCGCTGCCGCAGCAGCCGAGGACGATGCCAACATCTGGCTGGGCCAATTCGCCACCATCAATGCGACCAAAAAGGTCTATGTCCGGCTCGAGGCGCAGGAGCGATTCACCAATGACGCAGACCGCCTAGGCCAGCTGCTGCTGCGCTCGCTGGTGGGCTACCGGTTGAACAAGAACGTCAACATCGGCGCCGGCTATGCCTTCGTGCTCACCGATCCGGTTGGCCCTATCAAACTCAACGAACATCGCTTCTACCAAGAGCTGAACGTCCGGTTGTTTTCGACCGAGGGCGGGGTGACGCTGGATTCGCGCACGCGGTTCGAGCAGCGCACCTTTGAGGAGCGCGAGGATGCCGCATTGCGGCTGCGCCAGTTCATCCAGCTGCGGGTGCCGGTCAGCGGTGCCAACAAGCTGGTCGCCTCCACAGAGCCGTTTGTCGACCTCAACGAGACCAGCGTGCAACGCGGGGGCTTTCGATCTGGCGCAACTTTGTGGGTGTATCGGTTCCGCTGGCGAAGGGTGTGGAGATCGTGCCGGGTTACCTCAACCAGCACGTATTCCGTGATGGCGAGGACCGCTCCGACCATACAGCCACCGTCAATCTGTTCATGAGTTTTTGAGCGGGTCAGCAAGCCGGTCGCGCGCCGGCACCTCTGCGGCGCTGGTCGCGGGGCTTGTCACTGTGCTCGACGGGTCTCCGGCGGCGCTGTCATGGCTCGGCGGGGTCAAGGGCCAGCGGGTCAGCCCGCTTGGCACCGACCGCTTCGGCCAGACCGGTGATCTCATCGACCTCTACGCCGCCTACCGCCTCGATACGAACGCGATCATCGATGCAATGGCAGAGCTGTTCCTGACCTGAGCCCGCCTCAGGCGCTCGCCAGCCGCATCAGGTTGGCGACCGCCAGCGGCCCGGTCTGACGCATCTCCTGAAGCACGGCCATGCGCGCGGCATCGCTGCGGTCGATGCTCGCGGCGACCTTGCTGAAGCCGTCGAGGCGGCTCTGGCGGACCCACGTCCCCAGCTTCTCGTCGCCGAACCACGCGCCCTGGTTCATCAGGTTGACGATGTTGGTGGTGAGGTAGCCCTTCATGTCCTGCGGGAAGGGCACGGTGCGGCACAGCGCGTTCTTGGCTGCATCGCCCTCGTAATGCGTCTCGACAAAAGCGATCAGCGCCGCCGAGAAGCACGGCTGGGGCACGCGCACCAGTTGCGGCACGATGCGGTCGCCCTGGAAGATCGGCTGGTGCTCGCGCGGTTCAACCGCCGAGGCAGTGCAATCGATGTACAGTGCGCCCGGAATCGCAGGCTCGGTGCCGTCCTCCAGTTCGATCGCTGAACCGGTGATCGCCTTGACCCGGCCCTTGCGCACAACGTTGGTCACGCGGCGCAGCTCGGCGATCTCGGCTTCTGAGATCGTCGCGTAGTGGAACATGGTCGGCGTTACCGCAGGGTCGATCCGCAGCATCATTCCTGCATCCTCAAGCCGGGCGAAGATGTCGTCCGGCGAGGTGCCAGCTGCAAAGGCCTGCATCTGCGCGAGCTGCGCGCCGAACACTGCGTCGAAGAATTCCGCGCCGGGCTGGGTGCAGGTGCGGTTGATCAGCCAGCTTTCGCGCGGCTTGACCCACTGGATCGCTTCCGCGGGCGTGCCCATCGCGAGCAGCCAGCCCACCGCGTCCATCGCGGTCTTGCCTGCGCCGAGCACCACGAAGCGTTCCGGCCGTTCGGGGGTGAGCCACAGGCGAGCGAGCTGGCCGGGGGGCACCATCCGCACGCCGTCCGCGACGGTAAAGCGCGGCGTGTGGTTGGCGGGGATCACGGGGCTGTTATGGGCCGATTCCACCGTCTTGCGGCGCACCGTCACCTGCGCCTCCTCGCCCGACATCAGCGAGACCACGCGGCCCTCTCCCCGGCATTCGGACATCGGCAGATAGGTGACGCGGCCCGAGGGTAGCAGCTTCTGGCGCATCACCTTGTCGTAATAGCCCGTCACCTCCGCGCCCGAGGCGAGTTCGTAAAGCCCCGCATTGGCGCCGTGGGTGTCCTTGCGGTTCTCGCCCAGCGAAAGCGAATTGACCCCGTAGAAGGCCGAGGGCTGGTGCAGCGCGACGAAGGAATAGGCGTCGTTCCAATGCCCGCCGGGCTTGGCCTGCCGGTCGACGATGGTGACGTGCGCATCACTCTCGGCAAGGATGGTGTCTGCAAACGCCATGCCCACCGCACCGGCGCCGATGACGAGATAGTCTGTTTCGATGCGGCGCATGGCGATCCTGTTGCGAGCGAATTCAAACGGGGCGAGGGAGCGTCCGTCGGCGCACCCTCGCCAGAATAGGCCGCAGACGCAAGCGCCGTCCTACTTGGGCCCGTCCACCGCCATCAGATTATCGTCCGAATCCCGGTCGATGGTAAAGTTGTAGGGGTCGATCCCTGCAAACTTCGGCTCTCTCGCGGTGATCACTTCCACAACCTGGCTCCCGGCCCGGATCGGGTAACGCTGCATCGACAGCACGTCGGCCTTCTTGAAGGCGCCCGCTTCCGGCCGCGCGGTGAAGACGCCGATCTCGATGTTCTCGGCAAGGCTGGCGGGTTCCTCGATACCCTTGCTGTCGGCGTAGAACTTGCCCGCCTCGACGGTGATGCGGGTTTTCCAGCGCCCGTCGGCAAGCTTGGTCGTCGCGACCGCCTTGGTCTTCAAGTCGTAGACGGTGATCTTCTCGAACAGGTCGGTGATCAGCGCCTGTTGCTCGGGGGTCTTGGCCTCCTTGCGCAGCTCGGCGATCAGGTCGAGGCTGCGCGGGTAGGGCGCAGGCTTGAAGCGGTAGGTTGCCACGAGGCGCGCCAGCGCGCGGTTGACCGCATCCTCGCCGAGCCGCTGCTGGAGCAGGTACATCACCAGGCTACCCTTGCGGTAATGGATGTATTGCTGGTTCTCGACCCGGATCATCGGCTGTTCGCCCAGCACGTCGCCCTTGCGGCCCGCGAGGTAGCGATCAAGCTCGAACTTGAGGAAGCGGCGGATCTTGTCCTCGCCGTAGAGCTGCTTCATCACCATCAGCGCAGAATACTGCGCCAGCGTCTCCGACAGCAGCGTCGAGCCCTGCATATCCGCGCCGATGACCTGGTGCGCCCAGTACTGGTGCGCGACCTCGTGCGCGGTGATGTAGGTGACGTAGTCGATTGTCTCGGGATCGCGCACGTCGGCGGCAAAGCCGATGCTCTCCGAATAGGGCATGGTCCCGGCAAACGCCTGCGCGAAGCTGGCATAGCCCGGGAACTCGATGATCCGCGCATAGCCGAACTGGTAGGGCCCGAAGTTCTTCTGGTAGTAGCCAAGCGAGGTATCCATCGCCTTGAGCATCGCGGGCACGTTCCACGCATGCTTGGGGTCGTGATAGACGCTCAGCCGGATCGGCCCCGACTGCGCCTCGGCGAGCGTATAGCGGGCCGATTGCACCGAGAAGAAGTTGAGGATCGGCGCCGGGCTCTGGAACACCGCGATGCGGCGGCCGCCCTTGACCTCGTCCGAAATCTTGTTGCCCGGCGCGATCGGCACCTGATCCGCGGCGGTGCTGACAGTAATGCGCGAATTGACCCAGTCCGACCGGACATAGTTCTCGCTCGTGGCGGACGTGTCCTCGAGCTTTGCGGTGCGAAGCTCGGCAGGAAGACCCTGCCGCCGCCGCGCGGTGCGATCCTGGATCAGCCCGTTACGGTCCATCCCGATGATCGGCGCAAACACCGAATTGTTCACGAAGGTGCCGTTGTCGACGATGTCGGTCGCAGCGCCGCTATTGGCAAAGCCGCGCCGCCAAACCTGAGAGGCGAAATCGAGCCGCGTCGTTGCCCCCGGAGCAAGCGGGGTCGCAAAGCGGTAGATGCGGTAGGAATGGCGCTTGTCACGGCTCGCAAGCTTGGCGCCCGCGATGTCGAGCCGCGAGAAGTCGGCGGCATCGTCACCCTGACGGATATGCAGCTCGGTAATCGGAACACCGCTGTCGTTACGCAGATCGTAATGACCCTTCACCGTCATCCGCCGCTCGTCAGGGAAGATCGCGACATCGAAGGCAACGTCGGTGACCGCCGGGCGCGGCAAAGTTTCGTATTTCAGGTACTTGCGTTCGAACTCGGCAAGGCGAGCCTCGCCGTCGTCGGAGGTCTCGTAGGTGTTGAGCTGCTTGATGTTGTGGTTGATGACGATCCCGGTGCCGATCATCCCGGCAATCGCCGCCAGCGCGAGGCCGGCCGAGGGCAGCGTGATGCGGCGGCCGATGCCCTTGAGGCGCGGGCCGACGGCAACCACCGTCCCGCGCGGCCAGGCCCAGTGCGCAAAGACCATGATCAGCACGCCGAAGCACGCCCAATAGACGCGCGCGATGGCCGCCCCGGCCCAGAAACCGCCGGCACCGTTCATGTCGCTGAGCGGCTCGGCAGGGGTGCCGCCGAAATTGTAGAGCATGTTCGAATAGCCGAGGTTCGACATGAAGATGCGGACCAGGAACCACACGAGGAACAGCCCCCAGCCGACATACTTGTTGGGGCTCAAGACTTGGAAGAACACCGCCAGCACCGCAATCAGCAGCAGGTCGATGCTCTGCGGGATCACGAACGCCGACAGGTACAGGCCGGCATCGATGCTGCCGTTGCCCTTGATCAGCTGGTAGACGAGGCCCGACACCATGCCCGCCAGCGACATGGCGATAAGCACGGTGAAGATCGCAAGGATCTTGGGCACGAACACCGCCCAGCCGGGCACCGGCGTCGCATCGACGATCTCGTTGATCTTCACATCACGCTCGCGCCACACCAGCTCGCCGCCGTAGAACACGGCGATAATCAGGCTGAACAGCGTGATGCTGCCGATCACCGTGGTGATGACGTTCGCAGTCAGCGGATAGGACGGGGTGCCGAAAGTCGTCTGCGCGGAAACGAGGTTGAGCGTGGTGAAGGAGACCGCAATCAGCAGCAGCACGATCAGCCCCGGGCTCTTGATGACCTGCATCACTTCGGTCTTGAGACGGATCCAGAAGGACGCCAGCACATAGCCCGCGTCAAAGCTGCGGTGCACCGGCGCGGTCAGCGCCAGCGGGGCCACGCTTTCAGCCTTCGCCGACTTCGCCGCTTGCTTGGCGAGCCGCCGCAGCCGCCAGCGCGAGGGCGCGCGTTCGGTCATGCTGAAGCGCAGCCACGCGATGGCGAGGAAAACCGCGGCAAGCCCCAGCGCGAAGACGCGGTTGAACAATAGGTTGCCTTCGAGCGGGAGGAGCCGCGTGTTCATCTCCGCCGCCGTCCAGTACCGCGTCGCCTCGCCGATCGCGGCGGTGCCGAGCGGTTCGTAGCGGGCGGCGATCACGAGGTTGGCAGGATCGGCCGATGTGACGACGCTGACCGCAAGGTAGCCCATCACCAGCACCAGCACGCCGATATAGCTCGCCAGCATCGATCGGGTGACGGTCGCGAGGGTGAACAACAGCGCCGAGGAAAGGATCAGGTTGGGGATGGCGATGACGAGGAACGGCCAGGCATAGACAGCAAAGCCGCCGGGGCCGACGGTTTCAGGGTCGACCCACGGCATCGCCGCGCCGGCCGCAATGCCGAGCGGCACCGCCATGTAACCGAGGATCGCGATGGCGAGCCCGCCGAGGAAGCGCCCGGCCAGGAAGCTCGACCGGCCCACCGGAGTGGCGCGGATCATCGGGCCAAACTTCGTCACATCGTCGCGCACCACCGCATTGGCGACGAAGGAGGTGATGACAAACAGGTAGAACAGCGCGAACACACCGGTCACAAAAGCGACGGTGAAGGGCGAGTTTTCATGCACCGCGCCCGGCGCGCCGAAGCTCACATTGTCGCTGGCGGCAAGGCCGAAGCCCAACAGGAAGAAGATCGCGACCGAGACCCAGAACACCGGGTTCTTGAGCTGGTAACGGATTTCGAACGCAGCGAGGCTGGCGGTCAGCATGGCTCTGGCGCTCCCTTACGCGGCTTGTGCAGCAGGGGTGCGGCGGGTTTCGGCGAGGGTCGCGAAGTACACGTCCTCAAGCCCCCCGGAGACCGGCGCAAAGCCCTCGGGCTGATTATCGGCCAGCACGTGCACCACGATATCGCCCGCAAAGAAGCGGTGCGAGATGACCTCGTAAGCCGCCTGCATCTCGGCAAGCTGGGTGTGCGGCACAGTCTTCTGCCAGACCCGCCCTTGCGTGGAGCGGATCAGGTCATGCGGCGCGCCCTCCAGCCGCAGCTTGCCGCCCGCCAGCACCGCCATGCGCGGGCACAGGTCGGCCACGTCGTCGACGATGTGGGTGGACAGGATCACCACAACATTCTCGCCAATCCCGGCCAGCAGGTTGAGGAAGCGGTTGCGCTCTTCCGGGTCGAGGCCAGCGGTCGGCTCGTCGACGATGATCAGTGCAGGTTCGCCGATCAGCGCCTGCGCGATGCCGAAGCGCTGGCGCATCCCGCCCGAGAAGCCCGCGATCGCCTTCCACCGCACCGCCCACAGATTGGTCTGGTTGAGCAGATGCTCGACCATCGCGCGCCGCTCGCCGGTATTGTTCACGCCCTTGAGCACCGCCATGTGGTCGAGCATCTGGTAGGCTGAAACGCGCGGATAGACGCCGAAATCCTGCGGCAGGTAGCCCAGCGTGCGGCGCAGCCGGTCAGGCTCGGCCAGCACGTCGATATCGCCGAAGTGGATGCTCCCGGCGGTGGGCGCCTGCAAGGTCGCGATGGTGCGCATCAGGGTCGACTTGCCCGCGCCGTTTGGCCCCAGCAGTCCGAACATCCCCTTGGGGATCGACAGGCTCACATTGTCGAGCGCATGCGTGCCGTTGGGATAGACATGGCTGACGCCGCTGAGTTCAAGCATGGAAATAGGCCCCTGATAGCATAGTTCTACCACGCCATCTTAGCGGAACTGCGCGCCGCGCCAATCACGCTAGTAGAATGCTCCCCGACCTTCGTCGACGCGGGTCAGACGCTCACGCCGAACAGGCGGCCGACAGCTGCGGTGACCGCCATCGCGAAGATACCCCAGCCGACCACGCGCAAGGTCGCCGGCACCAGCGGCGCGGCGCCGGCCCGCGCGCCGAGCGCGCCGAGCACGGCAAGGCAGACGATCGAGACCGCCACCACCGTGACGATGATCGCGCCTGCCGGTGCGAGCCACGCCGCGATCAGCGGCACGGCGGCAGCCGCGCTGAAGGTCGCGCCCGATGCCATCGAGGCTTGCAGCGGCTTGGCAGCAAGGTGTTCGGACAGGCCAAGCTCGTCGCGCACATGGGCATCGAGAGCATTGTGCGCAGAAAGTTCGCGCGCCACTGTTGCAGCGGTCGCCTCGCTAAGCCCGCGCGCTCGGTAGATTGCCGCGAGTTCCGCTTCCTCCGCCGCCGGGGTCTCGTCGAGGGCCTCGCGCTCGCGGCTGATGTCGGCCTGCTCGCTATCCGCCTGGCTGGAGACGGAGATGTATTCCCCCGCCGCCATCGACATCGCGCCTGCAATCAGCGCTGCCGAGCCTGCGACCAGAACCGCGCCGGGTGCAGGCGTCGCGGCCGCCACGCCGATGATCAGCGAGGCGACCGAGATGATCCCGTCATTCGCCCCCAGCACCGCCGCGCGCAACCAGCCGCTGCGGTTGACGTAGTGCGGATCGTCGGGATGGGCGGTGGTTTCGATCATGCCGTTGCTTGGCGCTGGGACGCTCACGAACGCAAGGCCTATCGCGCAGCCGTCGCGGCGGCATAGCGCTGCGAGACCTTGCCCCAGTCGACCACCTGCCACCACCCGTCGAGGTAATCGCCCCGGCGGTTCTGGTGCTTGAGGTAATAGGCGTGTTCCCACACGTCGTTGCCAAGGATCGGGGTGCCCTTGGCCTCGGCCACGTCCATCAGCGGATTGTCCTGATTGGGCGTGGAAGTCACCTTGAGCTTGCCGTCTGCGGCGACGATCAACCACACCCAGCCCGACCCGAAGCGCGCTGTCCCTGCGGCTTTGAAAGCAGCCTTGAACTTGTCGAGCCCGCCGAACTGCTCGGTGATCGCCGCCGTCAACGCGGGCGACATCGCGCCCACTTGCGCGGTCGGTGCCATCGTCTGCCAGAAGAAGGTGTGGTTCCAGTGCCCGCCCGCATTGTTGCGGATCGTGGGCGTAAGCGTGCCCGCGCGCGCCACCAGATCGTCAAGCTTCGCGCCGGCCAGCGCGGGGTTTTCGGCCACCGCCTTGTTCAAGTTGTCGACATAGGTCTGGTGGTGCTTGGAATGGTGGATGCGCATCGTTTCGGCATCGATCACCGGTTCAAGCGCGTCGTAGGCATAGGGCAGCGGGGCGAGGGTGAAGGCTGCCGGGGCCGGGGCCGCTGCGGGGGACGGAGCGGGTGCGGTTTGGGCGAAAGCCGGCTCGGAAAGGGCGCCAGAGAAGGGAAGCGCGCTGGCGGCGAGCAACAGCGCATGGGCGTGGAGGCGCATGGGGATATTCTCCTGATTCTGTTTCGCGACGTCGGATGGGGGCGATATTAGCCGCGCCGCTCGAATGCTTTCAATCTTTACAGAACGCAGTGGCCCCCGGATGCAAATTCGACCAGTTGCCGCCGCCATCAGCCAGCGCGGGCCTTCGGGCGGGTTGCGGGTTTCGCGCAGGGCCCTCCAGAGGTGGTCCAGACGGGTTTAAACCCCCCCGCTAGCGCGTTCTAGACCCCCTCTAGACCCCTGTTAGACCCCCTTTAAACCCCCGCTATTTCAGTGTTTCACGTGAAACATCGGTTTGCTGGGCCTGCACGTGCATCATGTAGTCGATGATCTGCGGAATGGCCTCGGGATCGACCGGAGCTTTGTAGAGCTTGATCATCTTGGCAACTTCCGCCTCCCACTTCTCGCGCGGAATCCGGGGCTGCTGGAGCATCGTCGAGGGCGAGTGGCAGGCGGTGCAATTCTCGATTACCGCCTGACGGCCTTGCCCTTCAGGGAGCTCGATGGGATCGTCCGGCAGAGTGATCGAAGCATCCTCGAAAACGACCTTGGGCGCAGCGTCGCAACCCGTCAGCAAGATGCCGAGGAGGAGGAGAAAAGCCGGTCTCATTGCGCCCTCAGGGTAATGCGTTCGATCACGTTGCGGGCATAGCCTGAGGGGTTCCAGACGAGCGTTTCGGGCTGCACGTCGCCCTTGAGGTTGGTCGCTCTGACGCCGATTTCAGTCAGATTATCAGAGACCTGCGGCAGGGTCAGCGACCAGCGCCGGAAGGCATAGGGGCCGCCTTCGTCGGGGCCGAGGGTGCAGGGGATGGCCCAGCCCCCACCATCGCCAGCACCGACCAGATCGACCTTGGCGAGACCCGCGTCCCCGCCCATCGCGATGCCCTCCAGCGTGAGCGGTTTGCCCCGCGCCACAACCCCGCCATCCGCATGGCTGGTGATGAAGCTGCGCGGCGGCATGGCGGTGATCGGCACCGTGGGGAAATCCTTGTCCCCCGCCTTCACCGCCACTGTCGGCCAGCGGTAAGTCTCTGCAACGTAATGGCTTTCGTCCTCGCTGCTGAGCACCTCGATGGTGCTGAGCATCTTCACCCAATAGGTCGAAAACCACCCCGGCACGACGATCCGCAGGGGGAAGCCGTGGAGGATCGACAGCGGTTCGTCGTTCATCGCCCAAGCGACCAGCACATCATCGCGCATCGCGATATCCATCGGAATCGACTTGATAAATTGCGGCGCGCCGTCCGTCAGCGGCACGTCGAGCCCGGCGAAACGGACGCGTTTGGCTCCCCCGGCGACGCCCGCCCTGGCGAGCACATCGCGAAGCCGCACCCCCGTCCACTTCGCGCAGCCCATCGCGCCGTTGCCCCACTGCGTGCCGGCGACGCGCGGTTCGGAAAGCCCGCGGCCATTGCCCGCGCATTGGTTGATCGCAACAATTTCAACGGTTTCGCCCGCCGCGGCGACGTCATCGAGCGTCAGCGACACCGGTGCCTTGACCGCTCCCCCCACCGCGACGCGGTGCTTGGCGGCGCTCACCGACGTGGGCATCTCCCAGTTCCAGCGCACGAACATCCGGTCATTTGGCGTGACTGTGCCCTTGGCGAACACATCCATCGGCGTTTCGAGCAGCGGCGGGCGGATGCGCTGGACGATCATTTCGCCCTTGCCGGAGAATTGCGGCTCCAGCGGCCTGAGGCTCGGCCCGCCGGGGAGGCCGAGGTCGATGATCTTCTGCGCGAGCACCGGCCCAGCCAGCGCCGCGCCGAGACCACCAGCACTTGCACCCGCGATCAGCGCACGGCGGGTGAGGCGACCCTCGCTCAAGCGTCCGCGCCTTCAAGCCGCGCGATCAGCGCGCCAATATCCGCAACCGCAAGGTCGTAAGTCGCTATAAGATCGGCAATATCGTCGATCCGCGCCATCTCGCCGTCGTCGCGCAGGATCGAACAGATCACCGCCGCATCGCCTGCGCCAGCAAGCCGGGCGAGGTCGATCGAAGCCTCGCAGGCCGCCGCGCGTTCGAGCACGCCGCCGGGCCTCGCGATCAGCGGGAAGACGTGGCCGGGCGAATGGATGTCGGCATTGCTCGCGCCCTCGGCGATCGCGACCTGCACCGTATGCGCGCGGTCGGCGGCGGAGATGCCGGTCGAGACGCCGTGCCCCGCCTCGATCGAGCGCGCAAACGGCCGCCCGGTCTGGCGCGCGGTGCCGGGGTTCACGAGGCTGAGGCCCAGCCGCTCGGCGTGTCCAGCCGTCACCGAGAGGCAGATCAGCCCGCGCCCGTGGGTGGCCATGAAGTTGATCGCGTCGGGCGTGATGTGCCGCGCCGCGATCATCAGGTCGATGTCGCCGCCGCGCAGCCGGTCGCCGCTGACGACTACGATCCGCCCTGCGGCAATCGCTGCAAGTGCCGCGTCAAAGCCCGCGCGCATCACGCAAGGTCCCGCCCGGCAGCGAAGCTCTTCGCGCCCAGGACCACCTGCTTGCCGACCAGTTCGAGCTGACCCCTCGCGCGCTCGTCCAAGCATTCGCCATCGGGTGAGAACATGCCCTGATAGGTGCGGATCGTCGCGCCCATCGGGGTGGGCCAGCCGCGCAGGGAATGGGTGATCGCGCGCATCGTCAGCAGCGTCGACATCGACGCCTGATCGCCGAACGCGGTGGCGATGAGGCCGACCGCGCGGCCATCCAGATAGGGGCGCTCGTCGCGGGCGAGGTCCTCGAGGTAATCGAGCGCGTTCTTGACCACGCCTGAAATCGTGCCGTGATAGCCGGGCGCCGCGACCAGAAGCCCGTCGGCCGCGCGCACCGCCTCCACCATTTCGGCCCCTTGCGAGGCATCATGGAGCGGGCCGCGGTAGTGGGGCAGCGCGGTCAGATATTCGCCGCCGAACACCGTCACCTCGGCCCCTTCGCTGGCGGCCACGCTGGCGGCGAGGCGCAGCGCCTGCTCTGTCGAAGAGCCGGGATTGACCGTGCCGCCGAGGGCTACGATGCGGGTCATGAAGTGGTTGTCCTTTCGGTGATGTAAGTGGCGAGCCGCGCGGTTTCGGGCGCGGTGAAATGCAGGCCGAGCTTGGTGCGCCGCCATAGCACATCCTCGGCCGAGCGCGCCCATTCGGCAGCGATCAGGTAATCGACCTCGGCAGCGGTCAGCCCGTGGCCGAAGTCCTCGCCGAGGTCTGCGGCGCTCGCAGCATCGCCGAGTAACGTCGCGGCGCGGGTGCCGTAGAGGCGGATCAGGCGCTGCGCCTCGCGCGCGCTCAGGAACGGGTAGCGCGCGGCGAGTTCCCGCATCTTGGCGGGCGCTTCGGTCATGCCGAAATTGCCGCCGGGGAGCGGGGCGCTGCCGGTCCACTCGGGGGCGGTGAGGGCGGGGAGGAAGGGCGCAAGCTGCTCCAGCGCTTCGCCCGCCAAGTGCCGGTAAGTGGTGATCTTGCCGCCGAAGATCGAGAGCAGTGGCGCTTTACCGTCTGCCCCGCCGTCGAGTTCAAAGCTATATCCGCGGGTCGCAGCCTCGGGCCGGCCCGAGCCGTCATCGACCAGCGGGCGCACGCCGGAATAGGTCCACACCACGTCGGCAGGGGTGACGGGTTTGCGGAAATACTCCGATGCCCCTTCGCACAAATAGGCGATTTCTTCCGCGCTCGCCTTCACCTCGTCGAGCGTGCCTTCGTGGTCGACATCAGTGGTGCCGATCAGCGTGAAGTCACTCTCGTAGGGGATGGCAAAGAAGATCCGCCCGTCGGGGAGCTGGAAGAAATAGGCGAACTCGTGGTCGAACAGCTTGCGGACAACGATGTGCGAGCCGCGCACCAGCCGCACTTTCTGTGTGGTGGGCTCGCCCGCCCGGCCGAGCAGGTCGAGCACGCGCGGGCCAGCGGCGTTGACCACGGCGCGGGCCGTGAAGGTCTCTCCGCCCGCTTCGATCCGCCAGTGGTCGCCCTCGCGAGTGAGCGCAGTCACCTCGCATCGGGTGCGCACCTCCGCGCCGCGATCCGCCGCGTCGCGGGCGTTGAGGACGACGAGACGCGCGTCGTCCACCCAGCCGTCCGAATAGGCGAAGGCGCGAGTGTATTGCGGCTTCAGCGGTGCGCCTGCGGGGTGGCTCGCGAGGTTGACGCTCTGGGCCGAGGGCAGGCGCTTCCGCCCCCCTTTGTGTTCATAAAGCAACAGGCCGAGCGGCTGCAGCCTGCGCGGGCGCAGGCCGGGGCGGTGGGGGAGGATGAAGCGCAGCGGCCAGATGATATGCGGCGCGATCCCCCACAGCACTTCGCGCTCGGACAGCGATTCCCGCACCAGAGCGAACTCGTAATGTTCGAGATAGCGCAGCCCGCCGTGGATGAGCTTGGTGGAGTTCGACGAGGTGCCCGTCGCCAGATCGCCGCGTTCCAGCAGCAGCACTTTCGCCCCGCGCCCCGCCGCATCGCGGGCGATGCCTGCGCCGTTCACGCCGCCGCCGATCACCGCGAGGTCGAACACCTGATGCATCAGATCACCCACTCGGCAAAGGCGAGCGCCGCCACCAGCGAGGCGATGGTCGCGGCCAGCACCGGCATCACCGAGCGCCAGCCGAGTTCGAGCAACAGGTCGGTGCGCGTGCGCATCGCGGTGGCGGTGACGGCGAGCAGCAGCAGGGTCTTCGAGAGGGTCAGCGCATGGCCCGCCAGCGCGGGCGGCATGGGGACGAGCGAATTCACACCGACCAGCGCAAGGAAGGCGAGGATGAAGCCCGGCAGCACCGGCACCCGCGCGCGGCCAACGCCTTCAGGCAGCGGCTGGACGCGGGCGATCCACAAGGCGGCAAGCGTCACCAGCGGGGCGAGCAGCGCCACCCGCGTAAGCTTCACCACGGTCGCCTGCGCGCCCGCCGCGTCCGAGACGGCAAAGCCTGCGCCGATCGCCTGCGCGACGTCATGGATCGACGCGCCGACGAGGAAGCCCGCTTGCGCATCGGTGAAGTGCAGCATCTGGGTGAGCGGCGGATAGGCAATCAGCGCGATGGCGCTGGCAGCGGCGAGGATCACCAGCGTCAGCGTGAACTGCGCCTGGTCGACCCGCTCGCGCCCGATTACACCGTATAGTGCGAGCGCTGCAGAGGCTCCGCAGATCGCGGTCGCGCCCCCGCCAAGCAGGCCGATGGCGGGGCTCTGGCCCGTCACGCGCGCCGCCAGCAGCGCGGCGATCAGCGCGGCGCTCATTACCAGCGCGAGCCCGGCGAAGGGGACGATGCCCATCGCGGCGACCTGCATGGCGGTAACCTGAAAGCCGAGCAGCACGATCCCGGCGCGAAGGCCGTGGCGCGACACCGCGTCGAGGCCGTCATGCGTGCGCGGATCGGTCGCGGCGAAGTTGACGGCTAGGCCGATCAACAGCCCTGCGAGGATCACCGGCACGCCGTAGTTCTGGCTGAGCCAAGCCGCAGCCGCGCCCGCGATGGCGCAGATCGCCGCGCCCGGCACGAAGCGCGACAGCGGCTTCTTCTCCGCTTTGGCTTCAAGGTCAGCGGCGGTGTCGGCGAGGATCATCTCACCGTACAGGTCGCCGGCATAGGCTTCGAATTGGGGGGCCTCGAAATCGGGGCGCGAATTGCGCTTCATGCCAGCTTGGCCCTAGTTTGTGTCTTGCGGTGTCATATCTCTACCGCGCGGGCCCCCTCAATGCAACCGCACGGGGCCTCAGTCAAACAGGTCTACGCTTCCCTCGGGGCGACGGATGACGGGGAGCAGCCACTGGAACCATGCGAGCGCGACGAGGTAGGACGCGGCGGCGAACACGAACAGCGGCACGAAGCCGAAGCCCGCATCAAGCACGCGGCCCGTCACGAGGCTGATCGCCACCCCGCCCATGTTGCCCATGAACGCGCCGAACGCCGTCACGCGCCCGACCTTGGCGCCGGGCACGACGTCGGTGATGGTCGAGAAGATCGACAGCGAGAAGCCCTGATGCCCGGCCATCACCACTCCGATCATCACCGCCACCGGCCAGAACGAATTCAATGACAACACCAGCGGCAGCGGCAGCACGACCAGCGCGCACACCAGCATCACGCCCTTGCGCACGCGGTTGGGGCTCACGCCGCGCTCAAGCAGCCGGGTCGAGGCCCAGCCGGCCAGCAGCGCGCCAAGGCCCGATCCGGCGAAAGCGATCGCCAACGGCACGGCCAGCTCGAGCGTCGAGAGACCGAACACCTTGCGGTAATAGTCGGCGAGCCAGAAATTGATGAACCACCAGGTCATATCCGACAGCGCCTTGGCGACGACAATCGCCCAGGTGGCGCGGTTGGCCAGAATCGGGCCGTAGGCAGCGCTCCCCGCTTCGTCGGCGGCGGTGGCGGTGCTGCTGCGTTCGTTGAGCTGGGCAATCCCGCGCGCGAGCCATATCCACGCGAAAAGCGAGATCAGCCCGCCGATCCCGCCTGCCACCAGCGCGCCGCGCCAGCCCACGCTGAGTGCCAGCGCCGGGATCACGAACGGCATCGCAATCGTCCCCGCGCCCGCCAGCATGGTGGCGAACCCGAACGCGAAGCTGCGCTTGTCGGGCGGGAACAGGCTCGCCACGGTCTTGATGGTGAGCGGGGTCTGCACCGCTTCGGTGACGCCGAGGCCGACGCGCGCGGTAACCACCTGCCACGTCGTCAGCGCCCAGCCGTGGGCGATTGCCGCAAAGCTCCACGCCGCAGCACCGACCTGCATCGAGCGGTTGACGCCGAGCCGGTCGACCAGCCAGCCGGTGAACAGGAAGGCGAAGGCGGCGGAGAACTGCGTGACTGCGGCAAGATCGCCGAAATCGCTGTCGGTCCAGCCGAAGTCG
>JANNWO010000174.1:0-4854 GCA_031408395.1 Sphingomonadales bacterium
GCCAAGCACAAGGTCAAGAACGCCGTCGAGTTCATCGGCAAATACGAGGAAGTCGTCGCCCGCGCCGCTGGCGAGCGCGGGGTCGACGGGGTGGTGTGCGGGCACATCCACACCGCCGAATTCCGGATGTTCGAGCATCACGGCAAGCCCGTCGAATACTGGAACGACGGCGACTGGGTGGAAGGCTGCAACGCGCTGGTCGAACATTTCGACGGGCGGATGGAGATCCTCCACTGGCCCGAGGAAATGAAGCGCCGCCTCGAAGAGGAAGCGATCGCCGAGCCTGCGGGTGACAACGAAAAGCCGCGCGAGGCGGCGTGAACCGGTTGACCTCGATCCCGATCGACACTGCGGCGGCCATCCCCGCCGGGCCCTTCCCGGCTTCCATCGCGATCGTCACCGACGCCTGGCACCCGCAGACCAACGGGGTGGTGCGCACGCTTTCGACCACCTGCGACGTGCTGCGCAGCTGGGGCCACGAGGTGACGGTGATCTCGCCCGAAGGCTACCCGTCCCTGCCTGCGCCGACCTATCCCGAAATCCGCCTCGCGCTGACCGCGCCCGGCGCGGTCGGGCGTCAGCTCGCGCGGATCGCGCCGGACGCCGTGCATATTGCCACCGAAGGCCCGCTGGGCCTCGCCGCGCGGCGCTATTGCCTGCGCCGCAAGGTGCCTTTCACCACCGCCTATCACACCCAGTTCCCCGATTACCTCGCGCGCCGCACCGGCCTGCCCGCCAAGGTCTTCTGGCCCTATATCCGCTGGTTCCACCGTCCGGCCGAGCGGATCATGGTCGCGACCGAGACGATCCGCGCCCAGCTGCGCGAGCAGGGCCTGACCAAGCTCACCCACTGGAGCCGCGGGGTCGACCTTGCGTGCTTCTCGCCGCAGGCACCCCCGCCGCCCGAATATGCCGGCATCGAAGGCCCGATCCTGCTCTATGTCGGACGTATCGCGGTCGAGAAGAACATCGAGGCCTTCCTCGCCTGTCCCTATCCCGGCACCAAGGTGGTGGTCGGTGACGGCCCGGCGCGCGCGGCCTTGCAGGCGAAGTTCCCGGGCGCGCTGTTCCTCGGAAAGCGGAGCGGGACGGATCTCGCGGGCTGCTATGCGGGCGCGGATGTGTTCGTCTTTCCCAGCCGCACCGACACCTTCGGCCTCGTTATGATCGAAGCGCTCGCCTGCGGCACGCCGGTCGCCGCCTACCCGGTCGCAGGGCCGGTCGACATCCTCACCGACGCGGTGGGCGCGATGTCGCCGGACCTTGCCCGGGCGATCGACGCCGCCCGCTACTGCGACCGCGGCGCCTGCGCAGCCTATGCGGCAGGCTTTAGCTGGGAGGCGGCGACGCGCCAGTTCCTGTCCGGGCTGGTGGCGCTTGAAGAGGACGAAGCCGTCTCGCTGGGGGCAGCCCTAGGGTACTGATTTGCGGCCGTGTTGACGCACGATGCAGACGGAACGGGGGGTCATAAACGGGGGCCATTCCCTTTTCCTTGCCGTTTTGCGCGCAGTGGCTTATCTAGCATCCCATTGTGGCCGCTCCGTGAGGGGCGGCCCTTCTATTTTCAACGGAGATTTCCCCATGGCGACCAAGGATCAGCCCAAGCCGCTGATGCCGCATGCCACCGCGACCTGGCTGGTGGACAACACCGCGCTCGCCTTCGAGCAGATTGCCGAGTTCTGCGGTCTGCACATCCTCGAAGTGCAGGCAATGGCCGACGATCTGGCGGGCAGCAAGTACACCGGGCGTGACCCCGTCCACGCGGGCGAGCTGACGCAAGGCGAGATCGAGTTGGGTCAGGCGGACGAGGCGTACTCGCTCAAGATGCACAAGGCGCCGGTCGAAGTGACCCGCACCAAGGGCCCGCGCTACACACCGGTGTCCAGGCGTCAGGACAAGCCCGATGGCATCGCCTGGGTCCTGCGCAACCACCCCGAGGTGTCGGACGCGCAGATCGGCAAGCTGATCGGCACCACCCGCAACACCATCGGCGCGCTGCGCGACCGGACGCATTGGAACATCTCGAACATCCAGCCCAAGGACCCGGTGACGCTGGGTCTGTGTTCGCAGCGTGAACTCGACGCGATGGTCGCCAAGGCCGCCAAGCGCGCCGGGATCGTCGAGGACGTCGATGCGCCTGTGCGGTCCGACCGCGACGATCGCGAAAAGCTGATCGCGGAACTGCGCGCCGAGCGTGATGCCAACGTCGTGGCCGCTGGCAAGGTCGCGCAGGAAGCCGAGGCCGAAGCCTGGCTCGCCGCGCGCCGCGCCGCCGAGGCTGCCGAACAGAAGATCGATCCCGAAAGCGGGTTCATTTGACGATTTGCGGTTTTGCGAGTCACAAAATATCAGACCGACGCCCCGTGCCCGGCCGGAAATTAGACATCCTTTATTGCCAATCGTATTGAAGGCAATGCCGCCGCGATTGGTGCAGCGATTGCGGTGGCAAAAGATGCCCAACTCCGTGTGTAGCACGGAGCAGAGGGAGGCGAGTGCAATCGGGACTTTCGTTTATTCCAGCTTGTGCGTCAAAAACTTGTCAATCTATACTAGCGACAATGACCACGCTGGGATACTTTAGTCAAAGGCTTCGCTGCAGAACTTTCGTTGCTTTACGAACCACAATTGTTGCTGGGTCGGATCAGCCTTGTCGTTGTTTGTTCCTGCAAATCGCTGTCTTCGATTAACGCGCCCTTGATATTGTCCTGTATGCCCGTTCGACCATTCGATCTCGAATTCGACCTCGGTGGCATCGATAAAGCCGGTGAGCTTCCCAGTGTTTCGCCCTTCTGCCCCGAGGCCGGTAAATTTATTCGCCTTTTGAATGACATCCATTTCTGCCACTGCACCATTGGCATGAACAATTGTCCATGTACCGCCAATCTGGCAGAAGGATGCGTCTGTCGGTTGTGCCACGGCGGGTGTAAGGCAGATGAGCGAGGCAAAAATTAGTGAAGTTAGCTTATACATTACAGATCCTCCTAAAATAAACACAATCGTGAATACTTGGCGACCTAAAAAGATTTTGCCATAATGATAGCTTACTTGCAAGCGATGCCGCAATAGCCTCACATTTATAGAGTTGAGGCACAAGCTTGGCACTACGTCCGCGGCGCCGCCAAGCGAGAGGGCTGAACCGGAAAACAGGTTCGTTTGTTCGGTCCGGGCGTCTGATTCGCCCAACAGTTTTGCTTGTGCGCTAGCGCGTTGTCGGCCACAATTACTGACATGACTGTCAGTAGCATCGCGTACCATCACCCCACCTCGCTAGACACGCAGTTCGAGGCGATGAGCCTGCCTGCGATGTTCGAGCGCACCTTGCGCAAGAACCCGGACGCGCCGTTCCTGCACTTCCTCGGGCGGACCTACACCTACCGGCACATTTTTGCGCAGGCGCAGGCCTTTGCGCTCGGGCTCACCAACGCTGGGATCGTCAAGGGCGACCGCGTCGGGCTGTTCCTCCCCAACGTGCCGATCTACGCCGCCGCCTATTACGGGGCGATGATGGCGGGCGCGGTGGTGGTGAACTTCTCGCCGCTCTACTCGGTTGAAGAACTGAACTGGCAGGTCGGCGACAGCGGCACGCGGGTGTTGGTGACGGTTGATGTGCCCGAACTCTACAAGAACGCGGCCAAGGTGCTGGGCGGATCGGCGCTCGAAACGTTGGTCGTGGGCAGCCTTGCCGACATGCTGCCGTGGTACAAGGGCATTGCGCTCAAACTGCTGAAGCGCAGCCAGATCGCCGATGTGGCGTACGGCCCGACCATCCGGAGCTGGGCTGACATGACGCCTCCGGTGGGCGCCTTCACCCCTGCCGATGTGACCCCGCAGGATCTCGCCCTGCTGCAATATACCGGCGGCACCACCGGGCGGCCCAAAGGCGCGATGCTCGGGCATGACCAGCTGTCGGTGAACGCCCAGCAGGTCGCCGCGCTCAATCCTTTCGGCAACGCCAGCAGCGAAGTGTTCATGGGCGCGCTGCCGTTCTTCCATGTGTTCGCCAACACCGCGCTGCTCAATCACGCGATGAGCACCGGCGCGTCGATCGCGATGGTCCCGCGGTTCGAGACTAAGCAGGTGCTGGAAACCATCCAGAAGTATCGCTGCACCGGATTTCCCGGCGTGCCGACGATGTTTCAGGCGATGCTCGACCATCCCGATCTGGCCAAGACCGACCTCAGCAGCCTCAAGGTCTGCATTTCCGGCGGCGCGCCGATGCCGGGGCCGGTGCATGTGCGGTTCGAGGAGACGACCGGCGTGCGGCTGGTGGAAGGCTATGGCCTCACCGAAAGTTCAGGCGTGGTCTCGGCCAATCCCTATGAAGGCACCCGCAAGCGCGGCACGATCGGCCAGCTGGTGCCGGGGACGCAGGTTATTCTGCTCGACAAGGAGCACCCTGAAAGCCTCGCCCCCGAAGGCGAACCGGGCGAACTTGCAGTCTACGGCCCGCAGGTGATGCGCGGTTACTGGAACCACCCCGAAAGCGACGCTGACACCTTTGTGGAGCGCGGCGGCAAGCGATATCTGCGCACCGGCGACGTGGCGCGGATCGATGATGAAGGCTTCCTCGAGATCGTCGACCGCATCAAGGACATGATCGCGGTGAGCGGCTTCAAGGTCTTCCCAAGCGTGGTCGAGGATGTGATCCTTGAAAACCCTGCGGTGAAGGAAGCGCTGGTGATCGGCGTGCCCGAAGAATACCGCGGCGAGGTTCCGCGTGCCTATGTCACGCTGAACGACGGCGCGACGGCGACCGGCGAGGAACTGGCGGCGTGGCTCAACGCCAAGGTCGGCAAGCACGAGCGGGTCGACCAGGTGGTGGTGCGCGAAAGCCTGCCCAAGACGATGATCGGC
>JANNWO010000175.1:0-34389 GCA_031408395.1 Sphingomonadales bacterium
ACGCGGCAATGGAAGCGTTTCTCGCGGACTAATCCGCCACCCACTCCACCCACGCGCCATGCGGGTGGGCATGGGACAGCAGGTGCTCCTCGCCGTGGTTGGCGTCTCCGTCCCACAACCGCACCCGTAATTCGTGGCGGAAGGTTGCGGGATCGGTTTCCAGCGCGATCCAGCCGAGCGGGGTGTCGGGCGTGGCCTCGGCTCCCGCAGCCTCGAAGGCGGCGGTGATCCGCGCTTGCGTCGCGGCGGGCATATATTGCCACATGATCGAGTGAAACATCACCCGCGAGACCCCCGGCACCGGCGGGCGCGCGAGCATCGCGGCGGCAAAGTCCCCGGCATCGGCGGCGACGAGATCGGGCGGCAGCGCGCCTGCCAGCGCAATCGCGGCATCGATCCGCGCCATGCGCTCCGACGCGTCGGGCCAGACATAGGCCTTGAGCCGCAGCGCAGCGTCAGGATCGGCAAGGTTGATCGGGGCTATGTCGCAACCCTTCACGGCGACGATGGCGAACCCGGCAGTCGGCGCGGGCGGTGAGGCTCCGCGCCATTCGGGCACGATCCGCATCGGTGATCCCGAGGGGCCGACTTCGGTCGCCCCCAGCCGGAAGAAATAGCGGTCAATCATCGTGTTGACCCCGGCACTGGCCCCCAGCTCGAACAGATCGAAGCGTGGGTAGCGCACACGCTGCGCCATCCACAACAGCCCGGCCATGATGCTGGCGGAGCGGCCCGCCTCGTTAGTCTGCGGCGGGCCATCGAGCCATGGCAGCAACAATGCGTCGAACCGCTGCGTCAAATCGAGCACCAGCGCATCCACCGCCGCCTGATCGGTGATCTGGCCAGAATAGACCTGCGCCAGCCGCTCATCCGCACCAGAAAGCAGCAGGTGATGAAAGCCCCCTGCCAGCCGCAAAGGCATTGCATCCTTGAGCGTCAGGCCGGGCCACGCCGCGATCCGCCGCCCGGTGGCAGTATCGCTGCCCCGCACCTTGGCCAGTGCCCGGATCACCCGCGCCGTCGCCGGCGCACCGTTCTCCTCGGCGTGCTGCGCCTGCCAGCCCAGCGCGGCGGCAAAGTCCTCCAGCCCCATGATTCCCGCCTCGCCCGCCGCCATTCCCATTGCCCTTTCGCCGTGCCAGCCTTAAGTGCGCGGCCAATCATGACCCAAGCTGGCATCCACGACAATCCCGGACAGCTCACCTTCGCTGTCCCCAAGGGGCGCATCCTCGACGAGGCGCTGCCGGTGATGGCGCGCGCCGGGGTGGAGCCCGACGCCGAGTTCCACGACCCCAAGAGCCGCGCGCTGGCCTTCGCCACAAACCGCGCCGACATGCGCCTGATCCGCGTGCGCGCCTTCGATGTGGCCACTTTCGTGGCCCACGGCGCGGCGCAGGTCGGGATCGTCGGGTCTGACGTGATCGAGGAATTCGACTACGCCGACCTTTATGCGCCGGTCGATCTCGGGATCGGGTTGTGCAGGCTTTCGGTCGCGCGGCTCGCTTCCGACACGCAGGAGCCGGGCAGCGCCAGCCACCTGCGGGTCGCGACCAAGTATCCCAGCCTCACCCGCCGCCACTTCGAGGCCGCAGGTGTGCAGGCCGAATGCGTCAAATTGAACGGCGCGATGGAGCTTGCCCCCTCGCTGGGCCTTGCGCGCCAGATCGTCGACTTGGTCTCGACCGGCAAGACGCTGAAGGAAAACGGCCTCGTCGAGACCGACGTGATCATCGAGATTTCCGCTCGGCTGATCGTCAACCGCACAGCGTTGAAGACCGACCGCCGCGTCGCCGCACTGGTCGACGCCTTCCGCCGCGACGCGCAGGAGCGTAATGCCGCATGACCGTGACCCTGCTCTCCACGCTCCAGCCCGATTTCACCGCCCGCTTCGACCGCATCGTCGATGCGCGGCGCGAAACCGACTCTGATGTCGCGGGCCAGGTCGCGGATATTCTCCAGGCGGTGAAGGCGCGCGGCGATGCGGCGCTGGTGGATTACACCCAGCGGTTCGATGGCTATGCGCTGGTCGATGAGAGCGACTGGCTGATCACCCGCGAGCGGTGCGAACAGGCCTATCGCGATCTCGATCCGGCGTTGCGCGACGCGCTCGAACTCGCTGCTGC
Source organism: Sphingomonadales bacterium (assembly GCA_031408395.1). Lineage (GTDB taxonomy): Bacteria > Pseudomonadota > Alphaproteobacteria > Sphingomonadales > Sphingomonadaceae > Erythrobacter. Next base: position 2,124 of record JANNWO010000175.1, read on the forward strand.
ACGCATCCGTGCCTATCACGAAGCGCAACTGCCGCAGGACCGCGACTATGTCGACGCGGCGGGCGTGCGATTGGGCGCGATCTGGCGGGCGGTCGACGCCGCCGGGCTTTACGTGCCGGGCGGCCGCGCGGCCTATCCCTCATCGCTGCTGATGAACGCGATCCCTGCGCGCGTTGCCGGGGTCGAGCGGCTGGTGGTGGTCACCCCCACGCCCAAGGGCACAGCCAACCCGATGGTGCTCGCCGCGGCGCATATCGCCGGGGTCGACGAGATCTGGCGCGTCGGCGGGGCGCAGGCAGTCGGCGCGCTCGCCTATGGAACAGAGCGCATCCGTCCGGTCGATGTCATCACTGGCCCCGGCAACGCATGGGTCGCCGAAGCCAAGCGCCAGCTTTTCGGCGTGGTCGGCATACATGGTCGCAGGACCATCCGAGATTCTCGTGATCGCCGACGGCAAAAACGATCCCGACTGGATCGCGGCAGACCTGCTCTCTCAGGCCGAACATGACCCGACCTCGCAGTCGATCCTGATCACCGACGATGCGGGCTTTGCGCGGCAGGTCGAGGATTGCATCGACTTGCAGATCGGCCAGCTCTCGACCGGCAAGACCGCCCGGACAAGCTGGGACGCGCACGGCGTGATGATCGTCGTCAACGACCTCCTCGCCGAAGCGCCGGCGCTGGCCAACCGGCTGGCGGCTGAGCATGTCGAGGTCGCGGTCGACGATCCGGAACCTTACCTGAAAGCGATCCGCCACGCAGGCAGCATCTTCCTTGGCCGGATGACGCCCGAGGCGGTCGGCGATTATGTTGCTGGCCCCAATCACGTGCTGCCCACCGGCCGCCGCGCACGCTTTTCGAGCGGGTTGTCGGTGCTCGACTTCATGAAGCGCACCAGCTTCCTTGGCCTTGATGAGGCTTCCTTCAACGCGATCGGCCCTGCCGCCGCCACCCTCGCCCATGCCGAGGGGCTACCCGCCCACGGCAAGTCCGTGGAACTGAGGATCAAATGAACTCTCCTGCCCGTTCCAAAGCCCGTTCGGCCGCACGGCTTGCTGCCGTGCAAGCGCTCTACCAGCAGCACATGGAGGGCACCGCGATGGCGAAGCTGCTCGACGAGTTCCACCAGCACCGGCTGGGCCGCACCATCGACGAAGACGATTTCGACGATGCCGAATATGCCGATGCCGAAATGCCGTTCTTCGATGACGTGGTGCGCGGCGTGGACGCGCGCCGCGACGAGATCGACGTGCTGATCGCCGGCAAGCTCGCTGCCGGGTGGACTATTACGCGGCTCGACAAGGCGATGCTTCAGGTGCTGCGCGCCGGGACTTACGAAATCATCGCCCGCGCCGATGTGCCTGCGGCGGTCGCAATCAACGAATATGTCGAGGTCGCCAAGGCGTTCTTCGACGACGGGCAGGCGAAGTTCGTCAACGGGATCCTCGATGCGGTGGCGAAAGAGGCGCGAGCCTGACGAGCGTATTTCACACGCCTTCCAGAGCCCTTCCAGACCGCGCCAGACCCCTGCTAAACCCCTCTAGACCCCTGTTAGACCCCTGTTAGACCCCCTCCAAAAGGGCATTGCAGCACTGTTTCACGTGAAACACGGCTTCGACAGACCTGCCGCGAGGGGTTAAGGCTGTTCCACCCATGAACGAGCCAGATTTCATCGCCGCTTTGCGCCAACTCCCACTGCATCCCGGTTCGCGGGGACTGATGGACGATTGCGCCGTTCTGAACCTCGGCAGCGAAACGCTGGTCATCACCCACGACATGATGGTCGAAGGCACCCACTTCCGCGCCAATGCCGACATGGCAGATGTGGCGTGGAAACTGGTCGCATCGAACCTCTCGGACCTTGCCGCCAAGGGCGCGGAGCCGGTCGGCGTGCTGCTCGGGCATATGCTCGGGCGGGACGATGCGCGGTTTCTCAATGGGTTGCACGAGGCACTGGCGGCGTTCGGGGCGCCGCTGCGCGGCGGCGACACGGTCGCGGGCCAAGGCGCGCGGAGCTTCGGGCTCACGGCAATCGGCCGGGCGACCCATGTTCCCGTGCCCTCGCGATCAGGCGCAAGGGCCGGGGACCAGGTCTATGTCACAGGCCCTGTTGGGCGCGCGATGCTGGGCTTCGAGGGCGTCCCGGAACACCGCGCCGCCTTCGACCGCCCCGTGCCCCGCCTCGCCGAGGGCATCGCGCTCGCTCCCCAAGTCACTGCAATAATGGACATTTCGGATGGACTGCTGCTGGATGCCTGGCGCATGGCGGAAGCAAGCGGCATCACCCTCGCCCTCGACCCGCAAGCCATCCCCGTCGCCGACCCGGCAAGAGTGGACGAATGTATGAGGTGGGGCGACGATTACGAGCTGCTCTTCACCGCGCCGCCTACAGCGCAGATCCGCGTCGCGGCACACCGGATCGGCATCGTCACTGCCTCTGCCGAAGCCCCGCTGATCCTCGGCGGCGAGGTGCTGGGCGGCCCCGCCACCCTCGGCTACCGCCACGGCTGAGCGCCAGGGTACCCGGGCAATCCTCTCAAAACTGCTGAAACCTTCGCAAATCCGGGATTCTCGCCCTGCCAAAGGCTTGCCAGCACATCTCGAACCCGTATGACTATGCCCTCTGCGCCCATCACGAGGCGCATGCGCTTCCGCTGGGAGTGCATATAAAGACGAGAGGGGATTGCTCGTGAATTTATTGCTCATTTCTATTGGGCTGGGGGTGCTTGCCATTGTGTATGGCTACGTCACCAGTCGTCAGGTGCTCGGCGCGGATGCCGGCAATGACAAGATGCAGGAAATCGCCGCCGCCATTCAGGAAGGCGCGCAAGCTTACCTCAAACGCCAATATACCGCGATCGCCATTGTCGGCGTGATTGTCGCGGTGATCGTCGCTGTGACGCTCGGCACGATCCCGGCGGTGGGCTTCGTGATCGGCGCGGTGCTTTCGGGCGTGGCGGGGTTCATCGGCATGAACGTGTCGGTGCGCGCCAACGTGCGCACCGCAGCGGCAGCGATGAAGGGCCTGCAGGAGGGCCTGACGCTGGCGTTCCGCGCCGGTGCGATCACCGGGATGCTGGTGGCCGGTCTCGCGCTGCTCGCGATTACCTGCTTTTTCTGGTACCTCACTGGTCCCGGTGGATTGGCACCTGACAGCCGCCCCGTGGTGATCGGCCTCACCTCGCTGGCATTGGGTGCCTCGCTGGTCTCGATCTTCGCGCGTCTGGGTGGGGGGATCTTCACCAAAGCCGCCGACGTCGGCGCCGACCTCGTCGGCAAGGTCGAGGCCGGCATTCCCGAGGATGACCCACGCAACCCCGCCGTGATCGCCGACAATGTGGGCGACAACGTGGGTGACTGCGCCGGCATGGCTGCCGACCTGTTCGAAACATACGTGGTCACCGTCGGTGCCACGATGATACTGACCGCGCTGCTGCTCAAAGGCGCGGACAATCTCGCCGCGCTGATGGCATTGCCGCTGCTGATCGGCGGAGTGTGCATCGTCACCTCGATCATCGGCACCTATTTCGTGCGCCTCGGAGGGGGCAAGAACATCATGGGCGCGATGTACAAAGGGTTCCTTGTCACCGCCGTGCTGTCGGTCCCCGCGATCTGGTGGGCGATTTCCTATGTGCTGGGCGACATGGAAGCGTCGATGTCCTACGGCGCCGTGGGCTCTGAAGTGGTCTTCAATGGCCGGATCTTGTTCTATTGCGGGTTCCTCGGCCTGGTCATTACCGGGCTGATCATCTGGATCACCGAGTATTACACCGGCACCAACTACCGCCCGGTGCGCTCGATCGCCAAGGCTTCGGAAACGGGCCACGGCACCAACGTGATCCAGGGCCTTGCGATCAGCATGGAATCGACCGCGCTGCCGACGCTCGTGATCTGTGCAGGCATCATCATCGCGTTCCAGCTCGCGGGCCTGATGGGGATCGCCTATGCGGCTACATCGATGCTGGCGCTGGCGGGGATGGTCGTGGCGCTCGACGCCTATGGCCCGGTCACCGACAACGCCGGCGGGATCGCCGAAATGGCGGGGCTGGACGATAGTGTGCGCGAAAAGACCGATGCGCTCGACGCGGTCGGCAACACCACCAAGGCCGTGACCAAGGGCTATGCCATCGGTTCGGCCGGCCTTGCGGCGTTGGTGCTGTTCGCCACCTACACCGCCGATTTGCGCGAGCTGTTCAAGGGCGTGACGGTCGATTTCAGCCTCGAGAACCCCTACGTCATCGTCGGGCTGCTGCTCGGCGCGTTGCTGCCGTACCTGTTCGGCGCGATGGGCATGACGGCAGTAGGCCGCGCAGCGGGCGAAGTGGTGAAGGACGTGCGCGATCAGTTCGCGCAGAACCCGGGGATCATGACCTACGAGGTCAAGCCCGACTATGCCCGCACGGTCGATCTGGTCACCAAAGCGGCGATCAGGGAAATGATCCTCCCCTCGCTGCTGCCGGTGGCGGCTCCGATTGTGGTCTATTTCGTGATTACCGCGGTGGCGGGGCAAGCGAACGGCTTTGCCGCGCTAGGCGCGCTGCTACTGGGCGTGATCGTCGGTGGGTTGTTCGTCGCGATCTCGATGACCTCGGGCGGCGGCGCGTGGGACAACGCCAAGAAATACATCGAGGACGGCCATCACGGCGGCAAGGGTTCCGAAGCGCACAAGGCGGCGGTGACCGGCGATACCGTCGGCGATCCGTACAAGGACACCGCTGGCCCGGCGGTCAACCCGATGATCAAGATCACCAACATCGTCGCGCTGCTGCTTTTGGCAGCGCTGGCGGCGGGCTGAACGCAACGCTGACACCTATGGCCCTCAAGTAGCGAAGCGGTAGGGCCGCAAAGACTCAACCCCGCCGGGAGCGATCCCGGCGGGGTTTATCTTTGCCCGGGCCCCTGTCCCCGCTTCGGACAGCGCCTTCCGGTGCTGAGGCTTTCTTAGTCGCCCCGTGCCATCACCGCCGCGAGCGCCCGGATTGGCGCGGCAGGGTAGGGTTAACGGCGATGGACATGGGACGGGCGGTCGGTTTCGCCGCGGGCGGCACGCGGTTCGTTCCGACCGCGCAGCCGGATGGCGCGCTGCGCCTACTCACCCGCGAAGAAATCGCCGAGCCCGCCTTCGTGGCCTCCTGGGAGCGCCTCGCCCTGCGCGCCTGCGAGCCTAACCCCTTCTTCGAGCCGTGGTATCTGCTCCCCTCGCTACGTCAACTGGGCGCGGCCGGTGAGGTGCGGGTCATGGCATGGTTCCGGCAAGGCCGACTGGCGGGCCTCCTCCCGATGCTGCGCAGCGCTGTCTATTACGGGCGCCCGGTACCCCATGCGCGCGGATGGCTTCACCCCAACGCCTTTTGCGGCGTGCCACTGATCGCCGCGGGGCACGAGGACGACTTCTGGCGCGATCTCCTCGCCCACCTCGACCGCCGCCCGCAGCGAGCCTTGCTCCTGCACCTGCCGCTGCTGCCAGAGGATGGCCGGGCCAATGCCGCGCTCGATCGGGTGCTCGCAGGCACGGGCCGCGCGCACTACGCCGCCGCGCAGGAGAACCGCGCGCTGCTCATCGGCGAGACCAGCGCCGAGGCCTATCTCGCCGCCGCGATGAGCGCCAAGAAGCGCAAGGAGCTGCGCCGCCAGCACAATCGCCTCGCTGAAGAAGGCGCGCTCGCCTTCGAGCGGCTAGAGGGCGACGAGGGCCTCGCTGCATGGACGGCCGAATTTCTCTCGCTCGAAGCCGCCGGGTGGAAAGGCAAGGCAGGTTCTGCCCTCGCCAGCGCGCCCGATACGCAAGCACTGTTCACCGAAGCGCTGGCCGGAGCAGCGAAAGCGGGGCGTCTCGAACGGCTGGCGCTCCGGCTCGATGGCCGCGCCATCGCCATGCTCGCCAACTTCATCACCGCGCCCGGCGCCTTCAGCTTCAAGACCGCCTTCGACGAGGACTATGCGCGCTTCTCCCCGGGAATGCTCCTGCAGCTGGAGAACCTCGCGCTGCTCGAGCGGCCTGACGTCGAATGGGCGGACAGCTGCGCAGCCGAAGGCCACCCAATGATCGAACGCCTGTGGCGCGACAAACGCCGCATCGTCAGCCGCAACATCGCCATCGGCGGCCCCGCGCGGCGCGCGTTGTTCCGCCTGCTGATGGCTTGGGAAACCCGCAAGAGGAGCACGTCGTGAACGCCCCTGCCCGCTTTGCTGACGCGCTTGACGCGCCTGTGTTCGACACCGCGGCGCGCGCGAAATTCGCCGCGCATTACCCGGAACAGCCGCATATCCTTGGCCAGGCGCTCACCGGCCATCCGCTGCTAGAAATCGAGGCCTTGGCCCAGCTTGCCGAGCGGCTGCCGATCAAAAGCGTCGAATACAATCGCGGCGACCTGCCGATCGGGGTCGATGGCAAGCCGGGCTCGAACGGGCTGACCATTGCCGAGACGATCCGCAAAGTCGCCGAGGCCGAAAGCTGGGCGGTGCTCAAGAACATCGAACAAGTCCCTGAATACAGTAACCTGCTACTCGGCCTGCTCGATGAAATCCGCCCCGAGATCGAGGCAGCGACCGGCGCGATGCTGACCCCCCAGGGCTACATCTTCGTCTCCAGCCCGGGGTCGGTCACGCCTTATCACTTCGACCCGGAGCACAACATCCTGCTCCAGATCCGCGGCACCAAGGTGATGACGCAGTTCCCGGCGGGTGACCCGCGCTTCGTGCCTGACGCGGCGCACGAGACTTACCATTCAGGCGGCCCGCGCGAATTGAAGTGGGACCACGGCTTCCTCGCCCAAGGCACGGAATTTCCGCTCAGCCCCGGCGAGGCGCTGTTCGTGCCCGTCATGGCCCCACACTTCGTGAAAAACGGCCCAGCGCCGTCGGTATCGCTGTCGATCACCTGGCGCAGCGAATGGAGTTACCGCGAGAGCGACGCTCGCATTTTCAACGCGATCCTGCGTGAGCGCGGCCTCACGCCAAAAGCCCCGGGCCGCTGGCCACATCAGAACTATGCGAAGGCCTATACCTTCCGCGCCTTGCGCAAGCTGGGATTGACGGGAAACTGACTGCGCCGCATGGCCCCTCGCCATGACTGACACGCCCTCCAATGAAGAACTGGTCGCAGGCCTGATCCGCCTGCTCACCGTCGAAAAGCGCGCCGCCGACGTCTATGCCGGACCGCCGCAGACCGACGGGATCGGACGCGTGTTCGGCGGGCAAGTGCTCGCCCAAGCGCTTCAGGCTGCGCAAGGCACCGTCAGCGATGGAAAGCGCGCGCACTCGCTGCACGCTTACTTTCTTCGCGGCGGGCGCGAGGGCGCTCCGATCGAATACCGCATCGAACGCGACTTTGACGGGCGCAGTTTCGCCAACCGCCGGGTGGTCGCAAGCCAGGAAGGCGAAGACGGCACGGCGGTCCCCATCCTCAACCTCACCGCGAGCTTCCAGCAGCCCGAAGACGGCCTCGAGCACATCGATTCGCCGATGCCCAATGTTGCCCGGCCCGACGATCTGCGACCAGACATCGATCTGCGCCGCGAGATCGCGGAGCAATGGGGCGACCGCCTCAGCGATCAGCAGCGCCGCATGATGCTGCGCCCGCGCCCGATCGAGATGCGCACCACCGACCGGCTGCACTGGATGAGCAGCGAACCGCGCGAGCCGCGCGCGCACAGCTGGTTCAGGGTCGCCGCCCCCATCACAGGCGCCGACGACACGCCTGCGCTCCACCGGGCGATCATCACCTACGCCAGCGACTACACCCTGCTCGGCACCAGCGCGCTGCCGCATGGCCTCAGCTGGATGCGGAACGAGTTGGTCGGCGCGAGCCTCGATCACGCGATCTGGTTCCACCGTAACGCGCGGGCGGACGAGTGGCTGCTCTACGCCACCGACGCGCCTTGGTCGGGCGGCGGACGCGGCTTCAACCGCGGGCGAATTTTCAACCTTGCAGGCGAGCTGGTGGCGAGCGTCGCGCAAGAGGGGATGATGCGGCGGCGGGTGAAAGGCTGATCCCTGCCGTCAATGTGCCAGCAAAATGGGCATCTTCGGATCGCTCAACATCTGCCGCGTCACCCCGCCGAGTAGCAGTTCGGCAAGCCTTGAGCGGCCATACGCGCCCATCACCATCAGCGAGCATTCGCGCATCTGCGCCGCAGCGAACAGCGTGTCCGCGATCGGCGTCTCGTCACGCGGCAGCTGGACCATCTCGCACTCGATCCCGTGGCGGCTGAGGTATTTCGCGCCTTCGGTCGAGGGTATATCGAAGCGTTCCCCGTCGCTCGCCTCGATCACGCTCGCCAGCGTTACCCGGCACGAGCAGGCGAGCAGCGGCAGCGCGGCGCGCAGGGCATGGGCGCTTTCGGCCGAACCGTTCCAGGCCACCAGCATTGGCGCGCCGACATCGAAGCTGCGGGCATCGGCAGGTACCACCAGCACCGGAACCGGCGCATTCAGCACCACCTCGCCGACCAGCGACGAGGGCCTTCGCCCGTCCGTGCCGTTCTCTGCGGGGCCGAGGATCACGATATCGGCGAGCGGCGAGGCTTCGAGCAGGCGCTGCGGCGCGATCCCGTATTCGAAGCGCCAGTCCCACGGCACGCCCTCATTCTCGAGCTCCTTCTCGATCTGGGCGCGCAGGTTCTCGGCATTCTCCCTGATCACCGGCATTGCCGCAGCCATCGCCGATCCGTACATGTCTCCCGGTGCGAAAATCTCGTAGCTGACCGCCTGCAAGCAGGTAATGTGGCCGTTGGTCGCGCGGGCCATGTCGAGCGCCACCCGCAGCCGCGCCGTCATCGCGGGTCCGTGGTCGATATGCAGCAGAATCGATTTCATCGCCTGTCTCCCAGAGTCGGAGCAATGTGTCGGCCTTATAAGTAAGGGGGGCCTTGATATGGATCAAGATACGCTGCCTGTTCTGGGCCCTTGCCAGCCCGCCCGCGCTCGCGCATCTTCTCGCCGAGGGAGAGACCTATGCAGATCATGCGCCACCCGCCGGTCAAGACCAGCCTCGAGCCGTCGAACCACCCCTATCTGACGGGGCCGTGGACTCCGCTCCATGAAGAGGTCGAGGTCGCGGAGCTGCCGGTAATCGAGGGCGCGATCCCCGCGGACATCGACGGCATCTACCTGCGCAACACCGAAAACCAGGTGCACCAGCCACTCGGACGGCATCACCCGTTCGATGGCGACGCGATGATCCATCAGATCAACATCAGCGGCGGCAAGGCAAGCTATCGCAACCGCTTTGTGCGGACCCATTGCTTCGAGGCCGAGCAGATTGCGGGCCAATCGCTGTGGGGCGGGCTGATGGACCCGTGGGGCACCTCGAAACGTCCGGGCTTCGGCGCTCATGGGGGCCTGAAGGACACCGGCTCGACCGACATCATCGTTCACGCGGGTACGGCCTATGCGACCCTCTACCAGTGCGGCGAGGCGTGGATGCTCGATCCCGTGACGCTCGGCAGCCGCGGGAAGGCGCCGTGGGTGCCGCTCGACGGCATTTCAGCCCACCCCAAGGTGGACGAGGCCGCAGGCGAGCTGATGTTCTTCAATTACTCCAAGTATGCGCCCTTTATGCATTACGGCGTGGTCGATCGGACAGGGTCGCTGGTGCACTACGTCCCCGTCCCCCTGCCCGGCCCGCGCCTGCCGCACGACATGGCGATCACCCCCAATTGGTCGATCCTCAACGACATGCCGCTGTTCTGGGACGAGGAGCTGCTGACCCGCGACATCCATGCCGCGCGGTTGCATGATGGCATCCCCACCCGCTTCGGCCTGATCCCCCGCCACGGCCAACCGGACGCAATCCGCTGGTTCGAGGCAGCGCCGACCTACGTGCTGCACTGGACCAATGCTTGGGAGGAAGGCGACGAGGTGGTGCTCGAAGGCTACCATCAGGCCAAGCCCATGCCCGATCCCTTGGAGGAAATGGGCCGCTACAGCCACATGATGGCCTATGTCGACGAGCACTCCTTCCAGAGCCGCCTCCACCGCTGGCGCTTCAACCTCACAACCGGCGAAACCCGTGAGGAGCGGCTCGGCGAACGGATCGTCGAATTCGGCACGATCAACCCGCGCTACGCGATGAAGCAGAGCCGCTACGTCTGGTCGACCACCACGCGCCCCGGCTGGTTCCTGTTCAACGGCTATGTCCGTCACGACACCGAGACGGGCGAGGAACAGGTCTACCGCCTGCCCGAGGGCGTCTATGCGAGCGAGAGCCCGATGATCCCTCGCAAGGGCGCAATTTCGGAAGACTCCGGCTATCTTGTCACCTTCCTGATCGACGAGAACACCGGCACCTCGCAATGCGCGATCCTCGATGCGAGCGACATCGCCAAAGGCCCGATCTGCCGCCTCGCGCTGCCGCATAAGCTGTGTTCGGGCACGCACTCGGTGTGGGTCGAACATGACCAGTTGCGCGCCGACGCGGCCTTCCACGCACGGCGCTTCGCGGCCGCCTGACCACGCGCCGGCTCGACACCCGTCGAAGCTCCGGCGTCGCTCGTCGCCGTCGCGGTTGTGCGCGTAGGGGTCGCAGCGTAGCCCGCCACAGTCGCCATCATTGCATCCTGGAACCGCTGACATGACACTGCGCCTTGCCCTTGCCGCCTCGACGGCGCTGCTGCTTTCGCCGCTTCCCGCCCTCGCTCAGACTGCGCCCGCCGCTTCCACCGCGCAGCCTGCGCAGTCTGAACACGAAAAGCTGTTCGCGCTGTTCGACGATGCCGACGCGCGCGATCTCGAGCTCAACCCGCTCAGCCGGCTGTTCCGCGGCGACGAGGAGAACGCCGGCCGCCTCGGCGACCTGCTGACGGATTCAAGCTTCCTCGCCAGCCGCACCGACATCAAGCTCAACCTCGCACTGCTCGCGCAAGTCGACCGGGTGAAGCTCGATGAAACCGACCAGCTCGCCTACGATGTTTTCAAGTACACGCAGGAGCGCAATCTCGAGGGCTATAGCGACGAGATCCGTGCGCTCACCGACGTGCGCCCGCTCAACCACTTCTTCGGACTGCACACCTTCTACCCGACCTTCGCCAGCGGCACCGGGGTCGCGCCGTTCAAGACCCTCGTCAATTACGAGGACAACCTCACCCGCCACGACGATTACATCGCCTTCGTCGACCGGGCGATCGGCAAGTTCCGCGAAGGCATGAAAAGCGGCGTGTTGGAGACCAAGCTGACGGTCGGGATTATGGTCACCCAGCTCGATACGCAGCTCGCGCAGCCGATCGCGGAATCGCAGTACATGGCGCCGACCAAGCAGTTCCCCGAAAGCTTCTCCGATGCCGAAAGGGCGCGGCTCACGGCAGCTTACGAAGCCAAGACCGGCGCGATCTACGCCGCCAACACTGCCTTGCGCGACTTCCTGCGCGACGAATACCTGCCGGCCTCGCGCGACAGCATCGGCCTTTCGCAGATGAAGGGCGGGGACAAGCTTTATGCCCGGCTGATCGAGGAATCGACCACCCTTCCGCTCGATGCCGAGACCATCCACCAGCTCGGCCTGTCGGAGGTCACGCGGATCAAGGCCGATCTCGAGAAGCTCAAAAAGGAAGTGAAGTTCAAGGGCACGCTCACCCAGTTCTTCGACTATGTCCGCACTGATCCCAAGTTCCAGCCCAAGACCCGCGAGGGGCTGACGCAGTCCTTTTATGACATCGGCAAACAGGTCGACGCAAAGATCGGCACGATGTTCTCGCTGATCCCGAAGTCCCCGCTGGAAATCCGCCCCTACGATCCCACCACCTATAAGTTCGTGGCTGGGGGTTCCTACCTGTCGGGCTCACCCGACGGGAAGCGGCCGGGGGTATTCTACTTCAACGCCTATGACCTGCCGAGCCGCCTCACGCCGGGAAATGTCACGCTCTACCTCCACGAAGGGGCACCCGGCCACCACTTCCAGATCAGCCTCGCGCAGGAGAACGAAACGCTGCCTGCCTTCATGCGTTACGGCGGCACCAATGCGTACGTCGAAGGCTGGGCACTCTATGCCGAGACGCTCGGCAACGAGATGGGCTTCTATAAGGACCCATGGAACCGCTATGGCACCTTGCAGGACGAACAGCTTCGGGCGATGCGGCTAGCAGTCGATACCGGCATCCACACCAAGGGCTGGACCCGCGATCAGGCGATCGATTTCATGCTGACCAATTCGGGCATGACCCGCACCGAGGTCGTGGCCGAAGTTGATCGCTACATCGCGATCCCGTCGCAGGCACTGGGCTACAAGATCGGCGCACTCAAGATCCAGGAGTTGCGCAAGCGGGCCGAAACGAAGCTTGCGCTGAAGTTCGACATCAAGGCCTTCCACGAGCAGGTGTTGAGCACCGGTGGCCTGCCGCTGGCGGTGCTGGAAGCCAAGATCGACCGCTGGATCGCGGCCCAAGCTGCCAAGTAAGACGCAGGTCAGCATCCGCCGACTACACAGTCTGCCGCATTCCATGCCCCAGTGGCCCGCTCCTGTGGGTACCTAGGTGTTTTCGTTCATCTGACAGAAAGGCGCTGGTCAACACGCACACCCTCGCGCATTCACCTATCATGGGCCGATCATGGCATCTCGGCCCGCAGCGCAGGAGCAAAAACTGTGAAAACGACCATGCATTTCTCGAAAAAGATCGCCCTTGCGGCCCTTCTGGGTGCCGCTACCGCCACTGGCCTTGCGGCTCAGACCATGCCCGCCCCGGAGGATCAGGGCGAGGTACTGACCACCGTTTACGGCTCGCTTCCCCCGCTTGCTGAGATGCAGGAAGGCCCGAAGGTCTCCGGCATGATCACTGCCCGCAAGGGCTCGCGTCTCCAGATCACCGCTGATGACGGCACCGCCACGATGGTCACGCTACACCCCGAAACCGAAATCCGCAGCCGCGGCGGCTTCCTCGGGATCGGAAACAAGACCTTCGATCAGAAAGCGCTCAGCAACGGTATGCCGGTGACGGTCAAGACCTCGCAGTATGGCGAAGGTCTGGTGGCGAACGAGGTTCGCTTCACCGCCGATGACCGCAGGATCGCGGCGATGATCCGCGGCGGCACTACGCAGCAGTTCGGCGAACAGGGCGCTGCGATCGAGCAGAACGCTGCGGCCACCGAAGCGCTACGCGGGCGCCTTGGCGATATCGACAAGTATAACCTGCTGAACACCACCAATGTCTACTTCGACACCGGCAAGGCGGCGCTGACCCCGCAGTACAAGGCGCAGTTGTGCGCCGCGTCGCAGGCCGCCGACGCCAACGAGAACTCGCTGCTGCTGGTGCTTGGCTATGCCGACATCACCGGATCGCAGGAGATTAATCAGACCCTGTCGGAAAAGCGCGCCGCTGCGGTGGTCAACCATCTCCAGCAGGTCTGCAAGTGGAAGCCATACCGCATGCTGACGCCGACCGGCATGGCGACCGCCGATCCGGCCGCCGACAACGCTACCGCCGCGGGCCGCGCGCAGAACCGCCGCGTCTCGGTCAACGTGCTGGTGAGCAAGGCGCTCGACGTGCAGTAAATCGCGAACCGGGGCGGGCAGTGGCCAGTACACTCGCCCGTCCCCGTTTCTCTCACGTTCCAAACAGGAACATGTTGATCGTCAGGCGTCCTGACCCCGGATCTTGCGAGAGAGCGGTTGGATCGGGGATGATCCCCGAATGCAACTGCCGCCCGCGATAAAGTGCCATTCGGTCAGGTCGTGCCTCGACGGCACCGATCTGTTCGAACGCGGCGGTATCACCCGTCGCGTATCCGGGCGGCGGCGGGCCGAAATCACGGTCATCCTCGGCCAGTGCCATCGCATAGGCTGTTTCGCGCGCTGGAGTGATGGTTTCAAACCCGGTGCGCCGATGCCGATAAAAGGCTGTTCCGCCGCTTTCCGGCCCGGAGAGATAATGCATCACCGCGATCCGCCCCGCGTCCGAATGATCATGATGTGGGATGCGCTGGCGCAGGGAGAGCTGCTCCGGGGAAAGGGTGACGATCGAAAAGGCGGCGATCTCGCAGTGAATCGATCGGCTTAGCCCGAAAACCCGCGCCATGATCTGCATCATCAGGTCGCGCCGCAGATCGAGATAGGACGGATCAGCCAACGCCCGCAGCCCCGGATAGTCGACGCCAGCCGTATGATATTGCGCCGCCATGCCCATGGCGCGCAGGCGCTCGGGCTGGCCGGTGAAGTTATCGATGACGACGAGGGGCTCTCCCTCTCGGCCCAGTCGTTCCACAGAGATAATCGGATCGGGCAGATTCATTATCTGCGCCTAGCCGCCCGCATGGTAGAAATCATAGACCTTACGCGCCACCGTCGCGCTCACGCCTGGGGCACGCTGCAAGTCTTCGAGCGATGCGGCCCGCACCTTCGAAGCGGTGCCGAAATGCAGCAGCAGCGCGCGCTTACGCGCCGGGCCGATGCCCTGGATCTCGTCCAGCGGAGACGCCGTGATCGCCTTCGAACGCTTGGCCCGGTGTGCACCGATCACGAAGCGGTGCACTTCGTCGCGCAGGTTCTGGAGATGGAACAATAGGGGCGAACCCGGCGGCAACATCTTCTCGCGCCCGTCGGGGAAGTGGAATACCTCGCGCCCCTCGCGCCCGTGGTTCGGCCCCTTGGCTACGCCGACCACTGCGATGTCGTCGGTGATTCCGTAATCTGCGAGCACGCGCATGACGCTCGACAGCTGGCCCTTGCCGCCGTCGATCAGCATGAGATCAGGCATGATGGTATCGTGACCACCCGGCTTGGCATCCGCCGCCGGCTCGCCCTCTCCATCAGCAAAACTGCGGAACCGCCGCGCCATCACTTCGCGCATCATTGCAAAGTCGTCGTTGCCTTGCGCCTCGCGGATGTTGAATTTGCGATATTGCGACTTCTCGAAGCCTTCCGGCCCTGCAACCACCATTGCGCCCACCGCCTTGGTGCCCTGGATATGGCTGTTGTCGTAGACCTCGATCCGCTGCGGCGGAGCATCAAGCTCGAGGAACTCGGCAAGCTCGCGGTTGAGGCGCGCTTTCGTGCCGGTCTCGGCCAGCCGCCGTTCGAGCGCCTCGACAGCATTGCGCTGCGCCTGCGCCATCAGCTTGCGCCGGTCGCCGCGTTCGGGGATCGAGATGCTGACCTTGCGCCCCGCCAGTTCGGACAGGGCCGCTTCGATAAGCTCGCGTTCGGGCAGCTCCCGGTCGACAAGGATGGTCGGCGGCGGCGGCACTTCCTCGTAGAATTGCAGCATGACGCTCGCCAGCACCTGCGCTTCGTCGACATCGGCCGTATGGCGCGGGAACAGCGCGCGGTGGCCCCAGTTTTGCCCACCGCGGATGAAGAAGGATTGGACGCTCATCTGGCCCTTGCTGGCGGCCAGCGCGAAGATATCGGCATCGCCGAGCCCAGCGGCGTTGATTGCCTGCGAGCCCTGAATGAATGTCGCGGCGCGCAAGCGGTCGCGCAGCATCGCCGCAGTCTCAAACTCCATCTTCGCCGCGGCCTCTGCCATCTGGCGCTCAAGATCGGCCTGCACCGCGCCCGATTTGCCCGCAAGGAAGTCCTTCGCCTGCCTCACAAGCACGTCGTAATCGGACTCGGAAACGCGCCCAACGCAGGGCGCCGAGCAGCGCTTGATCTGGTAGAGCAGGCAGGGCCGATCGCGATTGTTGAAGAAGCTGTCGGTGCAGCTCCGTAGCAGGAACAGCTTTTGCAGCGCGTTCAGCGTCGAATTGACGCTGCCTGCGCTAGCGAACGGCCCGTAGTAATTGCCCTTGGCCCGGCGCGCGCCGCGGTGCTTCTGGATGCGCGGATAGGCGTGGTCGGCGCGCAGCAGGATGAAGGGGAAGCTCTTGTCGTCGCGCAGCAGCACGTTGAACGGCGGGCGAAACCGCTTGATCAGCTGCGCTTCGAGCAGCAGCGCCTCGGCTTCGGAATTGGTGGTGATGATCTCCATGCTGCGGGTCTGGCTGACCATGCGCTGGAGCCGGCCCGAAAGCTGGGCGATCTGCGTGTAGTTCGCGACGCGGGCTTTGAGCGAGCGCGCCTTGCCCACATACAGCACGTCGCCCCGCACATCGACCATGCGGTAGACGCCGGGGCTCGGCTTCAGCACCCGCACCATCTCACGAATCGCCGCCACCCCCGCCTCGAGGTCAGGCTGCGCATTGGAGACGGTATAGGCGGCGCGCTCCTCGTTGAAGCGATCGCCTCCCCCGGGGGAACGGGGCGGATCATTGGGACTGCCAGCGGGGGATCGGGCCATCGGCAGCCAATAGGGACTGCGGGGGGTGATTGGCAATTCCCCCGCAGACACTTACGTGCAGGTATGGCGTCAGGCGGCGGCGATGGCCTGCGCGATGTCGTCGATCGGCTGGTTGGCCACCGCCTTGCCGACTTCGCCCACCAGACGCTTTTCGAGCTCTATGTGGTAGTGACGACGTAGCTCGCCCAACGAGCGTTTGTCGGCGACCACGATAAGATGCTCGACTGTGTTGGTCTTGGCCTGATGGTTCAGCCATTCCGCCGCAGCCGCCACGTGCGCCGCTTCGTCAAGATCGCGGTCGGTGTGGTGCGAGGAGGTGTCGGAATGGCGCATCTTGCCCTGGCTCCGGTTGGCCGGATCAAGATCGGGCGAGCCGAGGTTCTCCAGCTGCGGGTGGGCGGCATCGCCGGTGTTGTGTAGCCACAAAAACCGCTCGCCGTCGATAACGGCCACGAAAGCGCCGTCGGGGATTTCCATGAGGGGGACTCCAATCTGGTGGGCCGCCGGTGACGACCTGACATCAGGATTTACCGGGTCTGGCAGATCAGGTTCCGTAGTTGCGGGCAAACACGATGGATCGACCTGCAACGCAGGACAAGTTGCACACAGTTGCAGCACAGGGCGACGACAGCATTGGCAATCAGCGGCTGCGTCACTAACGCCGCCTGCATGAGCGAATATGACGTCATCATCCTCGGCGCGGGCGCGGCCGGCCTCTATTGCGCCGGGCAGGCGGGCCAGCGGGGTCTGCGCGTGGCACTGCTGGAAAAAGCGGACGCACCGGGCAAGAAGATCCTGATTTCGGGAGGCGGGCGGAGCAACTTCACCAATCTCGGCGCAGGGCCGGGCAATTACCTCTCCGCCAATCCGCATTTCGCCAAGAGCGCGCTTGCCCGCTACACGCCCGCCGATTTCATCGCGCTGATCGAGAAGCACGACATCGCGTGGCACGAAAAGACGCTGGGGCAATTGTTCTGCGACGGCTCGGCGAAGCAGATCGTGGCGATGCTGTTGGCAGAGTGTCCGGCGGACAGGGTGAAGCTGAGCTGCGATGTCGCGGTGGCGGCGGTCGCGCGCTCGCCCGAGGGCGTGTTCAGCGTCACCGCTGCCGATGGGCGCACATGGCGCGCGCCGGCGCTGGTGATCGCCACCGGTGGGCCTTCGATCCCCAAGATGGGCGCGAGCGACTTCGCATATGCTCTCGCCCGCCAGTTCGGCCTAAAGGTGGTCGAGCCCCGCCCCGCCCTCGTCCCGCTGACGCTGGGAGGCGAGGATGTCTTGTTCCGCGAGCTGTCCGGCGTTGCTGCTCCGGTGCGGGCGCGGGCCGGGAAGGTGGATTTCGCAGAGGCGGCGCTGTTCACCCACAAGGGGCTGTCGGGTCCGGCAATCCTGCAAGTCTCAAGCTACTGGCGGCGCGGCGAGGAGGTTGGCATCACCTTCCTGCCCGAGGCGGCGAGCGACTGGCTGGTGGCGGCCAAGCGCGACCGGCCGCGTTCGCACCTGCGCACGCTGCTGCGCGAAGCCCTGCCCGCGCGGCTGGCCGATGCGCTGGCCGACCGGCTGGGGCTCGATCGCGAGTTGGGCAACGTGGCCGACAAGGAGCTTCGTTCAGCGCAGGCGCGGCTTTCCGATTGGCGCTTCGTCCCAAATGGGACCGAAGGCTATGCCAAGGCCGAAGTGACGGCCGGCGGCATCGCCACGGCAGAACTCTCCTCGCGCACCATGGAGGCGGGCAAGGTGCCCGGCCTCTACGCAATCGGCGAGGCGGTCGACGTCACCGGCTGGCTCGGCGGCTACAACTTCCAATGGGCTTGGGCGAGCGGCCATGCTTGCGCAGAGGCGCTCGCCGAGGTGCGATCCTAGAACAGCTTTCTGAGGTCCAGGCCCACGTACAGCCCCAGCGGGTCGATAACGAAGGGCTGGTAGTTGATCGGCGTCCCCCCGTTCGAATCCCGCACCTTGCGCTGCGCGTCGAACACATTGTCGGCGACCAGACTGACCCGGAAGTCCTTCAGGAAGCCCTCGTTCTTGCCCGTGATCTCGCCCATGTTGGCGAAGAGGCGCAGGTTGAATGTGACGATGTCGTCAAATAGGATGTCGGTGCCGCCCGGCAAGCCGTCAAGCCGCGTCGTGCCGGTGTAGATCCCCGACAGGCGCAGGCCCATGCCCTTGCCGAAGATCCCCGCCTCGATCCGGCTCGACTGGCGCGGCTGGCCGAAGGCGCCGGTCGCCTGCCCGTCCAGCTGGTCGAGCGGCTGGAGACCGGGCGCGATCAGGATCTCGTTGGCGAGCTCGATCGTGTGGGTGAGGTTGAAGAAGTACCGCCACCCCGGGAAGCTGCGCTGGGCGAGCGGGTTGAAGGCCGGCCCTCCCGCTGGCGCACCGGCAGGCGCGCCGCCTCCTGCCGCCGCGGGAGCGCCGCCAGCGGCTGCAGGGGGCGCCGCTGCACAGAAGCGCTGCTTGAACTGCTCAAGCGCTTCGGGCGGAATGTTGCCGTTGGTATCGCGCGACCGGTCGAGCGCCATCTTGATGAACGCGGGATCGACGCCGGGGAGCTCGGCCGAGACATCCTCGCCGCGGCCGATCTTGCCAACCAGCGCCGCGATTGCTGCCGTGCCGTCGGGGCCGCAGGCCCGCTCGCGGAAGGCGGCGATCTGCGGGGGCAAACTGCCGGGAACGCCAGTCGCAGGAGCGATGGGAACCACCATCATGCGCGGTGCACCGGGAGCGCCACCCATCAGCGCCGGATCGATGCTGCAGATGCGGGTGCGGAACTGCACGAGGCGAGCGGGATCGATCTTGCCATCCGAACCGCGCAGGCGCGCCAGTAACGGGGCAAGCTGTGCTGGATCGACGCCGGGGTACTCGCCCGAGATGTCGGCGCCGCTGTCTGCGGCGGCCGCGAGCTTCTCAAGGAAGGCGAGGCCGTCGTCGGCGCACAGGCGCGTGCGGAAGGCCATGAACTGCTCGCGCTGCGCAGGGTTGGGAGCAAATCCGCCGCCGAAGCTGCCGGGTCCGCCAGCAGCCGGTGGTCCGCCCGCTCCCGCTTGCGGAGCCGGGGCCGCGCCGGTCGTAGGCGCTGCGGGCTGCGGAGCCGCAGCCGCCGGAGCACCGCCGCCGCCGCCGAACCGTCCGCCACCACCGCGTCCGCCGAAGCCGCCGCCCGGACCGCCAAAGCCGCCGCCGCCCGGAGGGGCGCCGATGCTGCCGTTGGTCGAGAGCGTGAATTGCAGGCGGTCGGACTTGGTATTGGCAAAGCTCACCGAGCTTCGGTCAACCGCGGTCAAGCGGCCAATCTCGCCGGGATTGGCGGGCGCTGCACGCGTGATCCGCCCTGGGAACGCGGCCTCGATTGCCGAGGTAACCTGCGGGAAGGCGCTCACCACGTTGTCCGAACGGTTGCGGATATACTCGACCGTCAGGCGCGTATCCTTAACGAAGGGCAGCTCCCAATTGGCCGCGAACTTCCAGTCGCGCTGAGTCTCCGCCGGAAGCGCCGGATTGCCCCCGGTCCTGACTGTAGCCAGCACCGTTTCGCCGCGCACGAAGTCGAACACCGGCACGTTGAGGTTGTCGATCCGCGGATTGCCGAGCGCGGCCAGCCCCGGCGCCACTTCGCGCCAGATATAGGTCGCCGACAGATCGAGCTTGTCGAACGGTTTCCAGGTCAGCCCGGCGTTCCAGTCGCCCAGCACACCGAAATCGCTGTAATCGTCGACCCCGACCTGGAGGTTGAGCGTGAAGTCGCCCAGCGCGTCGGCGAATTCGTCGCGGCGACTGGTGAGCGGCACCACAAGGTTAACGCCGGTCGACAGGTTGCGGCGCGTCAGGCTCGCGCCCTGCGCCGAACGGGTGTCCGAGCTTTCGATCTTCTGCCAGTCGAGCCGCACATCGAACGTCGCCAGCACGTCGCCTGCCGGAAGCGTGCCGATCGGGCCTTGCAGGGTGTTGAGCGTCGAGGCGTTGATCACCCGGCTGCGCGCGACATCAAAGCCGTTAGCAGTGTTGGTCGGCAGCGAGCCAGTCACGCCCAGGGTTCCCGCCAGCGCGGCGTCCTGGAACACCTTGAGTTGGTCGGGCCGCAGACGCCGGTCGACCTCGGTCTCGGTCTCGGCGAGCGAGGCATCGAAGGTGCTGGTCAGGCGGAAATTGTTGACCGGCTTGTTAAGCGAGCCGGCGGTCGCGATCGTGTCGGTCGAGGTGCGCCGCGCAAGCGGGGTTTCGCCGCCGAACGTCCGCAGCACTCCCGTCGTTTGCAGTGGGGCTGTCAGCACCACGGTGTTGAGCCCGTCGAGGCTGCGGCTCTCGTCGCGCTTGTAGTTCAAGTTCGCGCTCAGCGATGTGCCGCTGTCAATGATCGCCTTGGCCCACGACACGTTGCCCTCGATGCCGAGGGTGTCGGCGAGCAGGCTGCGATTGCTGGCCTGCGCCGGATCGCCGGGAACGGTCGACACCGAACCCGCGGTCTGGTCGATGTTGCGTTCGGCTTCGGTAAGCAGCGTGGTGTCGTTGACCTGGATATTGGCGTTGATTCGCCCGCCATTGGCAATCTTGAGGATGCCGAGCTGCTGCTCGGAGCTGGTGTAGCCACCGCGCGTCGGCATCTCGAATTCAAGATCGACCTGGCGGTTCGAGTACTTGTCCTTGAGGATCAGGTTGATCACGCGGCGATCGGGCGGAAAGCCGAAACGCTGGGCGGTTTCCTCGGGGAAGACCTCGACCCGCGCGAGGGCTTCAGGCGGGTAATTGGCGAATTCGCGGAAGGAGCCGATGCGGATGCCGTTGACCAGGATCACGGGCTGCCCGCCGCCGCCGCGTCCGCGCGCCGAGCCGGTGCGCGCACTGATCTGGGCGATGAGATCGGTGATCGAGGTGACGCCCTCGGCGGCAATCTGCGTCTCGTCGAGCTGGAGGAGCGGCGCCTGATCGACGAGCAGCTGTCCCCTGATGCGCCCAGAGCGGACCACGATCTCGCCATCTGTGGGCTCTGCCGCATCGCCCTCGCTCACATCAGCGGCGCCGCTGGCGCTTTCGGGTTCATTGCTGCCGGCCGGGACTGCGGCGGGCTGCGGCTGCGCTGACATATCATTGGCGACCAGCGGCATGGCGATCGCCAAACTGACAGCACAGGTGCCAGCGCGCAAAGCAGCGCGGGAAAGCGGGGAGAGGTTCATGTGGTCCCTTTAAATGCAAAATTAACGGCAGCGCGGCTGTTACCGCTACCGCCGGGGGTCAAGCGTCAGGGAAGGCGCTCAGCCTTTTCCCAGCGCACGCGCGCATGATCGAAATAGCGCAAAACCCCGCAGATCACGGCCCTAACGCACGAGCCTTCCCTTTTGGTTCCCGCATCGCTAAAGCGCACCCCCGTATCGACGGGCGTATTGTGCGTCGCACCAGACACTAAGGAATTTCATGGCCAAGGAAGAACTCCTCGAAATGCGCGGGCGCGTGGTTGAGCTGCTGCCCAATGCGATGTTCCGGGTGGAGCTTGAAAACGGCCATGAAGTGCTCGGCCACACTGCAGGCAAAATGCGCAAGAACCGCATCCGCGTGCTGGTCGGCGACGAAGTGCTGTGCGAGCTGACGCCCTACGATCTCACCAAGGCGCGCATCACCTACCGCTTCATGCCGGGTCGCGGCGGCCCCGGCCCGCAGTAACATACTGCGGCGGCCCTGATGGGCGCCCTCCATCTCACATTGGCTTCGGCCTCGCCCCGGCGGCGCGAGTTGCTCGCGCGGCTCGGGCTTGCGCCTGATGCGGTGGTGCCTGCCGATATCGACGAGACTCCGCTGAAGGCCGAATTGCCGCGCACCTATGCCTTGCGCATGGGGCGTGAGAAGGCGTTGGCCGTGGGCGCGCCGGGCTTCGTGCTGGCGGGCGACACAGTGGTCGCAGTGGGACGGCGCATCCTCCCCAAGACCGAAACCGAAGCCGAAGCGCGCGCCTGCCTCGAACTGATGAGCGGGAGGCGCCATCGGGTGCTGTCGAACGTCGTGCTGCGCGCGCCCGATGGCACCTTGCGCGAGCGGCTCGATGAAACCGTCGTATGCTTCAAGCGCCTCTCGACCGAGGAGATCGCCGCCTACCTTGCCGCCGGCGAGTGGCAGGGCAAGGCCGGCGGCTATGCAATCCAGGGCGCGGCCGAGGGTCTGATCGCATGGATCAGAGGCAGCCATTCGGGCGTGATGGGCCTGCCGCTTTATCATACGCGCGCGCTGCTCAAGGCGGCAGGCTTCCCAATTGGCTGAGTGGCTGATCGAGGAGGGCATCGCCGAAACGCGCGCTCTGCTGGTCGAGGGCGAGCGGGTGCTCGGCGCGAAGGTGATGTGGCCGGGCGAGCTTGCCGCAGGCATGCGCACCGCCGGCAAGCTCACCGCCAAGCTCAAGGGCACGCGGCGAGGTATCGCGCTGTTGGAGAACGGCACCGAGGCGCTGGTCGATCACCTGCCCCCGCAGGCTACCGAGGGCCAGACGCTCGACCTTGTCGTCACCCGCGCAAGCCTCGCCGAGCGCGGGCGGCTGAAGCGGGCGCAAGTGCGCGTGGCACGGCCGGACACGCCCTCGCCGGCCGCTTCATGGCCCGGGGGACGTGTCGTGCGCCGTTTCCCCGCCGGTCTGTGGGACGAGGTGTGGCACGCCGCGTCTTCGGCCAGCCTCGATTTTTCGGGCGGCGAGGTGCTGGTCAGCGTCACGCCCGCCATGACCGTGATCGACATCGACGGCGTAGGAGCCCCGCGCGAAGTCGCGTTGGCGGCTGTGCCTGCGATTGCCAGGGCGCTCGCGTGGTATGACCTTGGCGGAAACATCGGCATCGACTTTCCGACCCTTGCCGCAAAGGACGATCGGCGCGCGGTCGACGAAGCGCTCGGAGCGGTGCTGGCGGGCTGGCCGCATGAACGCACCGCCATGAACGGGTTCGGGTTTGTCCAGCTGGTCGCGCGGCTGGAGGGACCCTCGCTGTTGCACCGATTCGCCGCAGCGCGCGTCGGCATGTCGGCGCGGATGGCGCTGCGGCGGGCGGAACTGGCGGCGGACGCAAGCACGGGCCGCGTGTTGCTGCTGGCAGTGAACCCTACGCTCAAGTCCAAACTCAAGGACGACTGGTTGGCCGACCTCGCCCGCAGGACAGGCCGCGAACTGCGGATCGACACCGATCCCGGGCTTGCCATCGAGGCGGCTCATGCCCAGTTGTTGGACGCATGAACTTCGCCGCCTCCAAGCCCTGCCCGATCTGCCGCAAACCGCGCGACCATGCGGTCAAGCAGCGAAGCGATAGCGCACAGGAAAACCCGTTCCATCCGTTCTGCTCGCAGCGCTGCAAGGATCGAGATCTGGCACGCTGGTTCTCCGATTCTTACGCTGTCCCCGGCCCGCCCGCCGACCCCGACGAACTGGCCCGCGAGGACTGGCGCGACCAGGATTGAGCGCTGGCGTTACAGAGGGCCGCAAATCCCTCTTGCCAACCCCTGTCCCCTTCGCCATAGGGCCGCTCTCATTTGCTCGCCGGGGCAGCCACATGGCTTTTTCTCGTCGCTTGCAGCGAATGCCCGGGTAGCTCAGGGGTAGAGCAGCGGATTGAAAATCCGCGTGTCGGTGGTTCAAATCCGCCCCCGGGCACCATTCGCCTTGGCCGCTTTGGCCGCTGGGAGTGCCGACCTGATGTCCCGCCGTACCAAGATTTACGAAGGCAAGGCCAAGATCCTTTACGAAGGCCCCGAACCGGGCACGCTGATCCAGTACTTCAAGGATGATGCGACCGGCTTCAACGCGGAGAAGAAGGGCACGATCAACGGCAAGGGCGTGATCAACAATCGCATCAGCGAACACGTCTTCACCCGCCTCGCCCATATCGGCATCCCGACCCACTTCATCCGCCGCCTCAACATGCGCGAGCAGCTGATCCGTCAGGTCGAAATCATCCCCCTTGAAGTGGTGCTGCGCAACGTCGCGGCCGGCTCGATCAGCAAGCGCCTCGGCATCGAGGAAGGTGAGCCCCTGCCGCACACGCTGATCGAATATTACTACAAGGACGACGCGCTCGGCGATCCGCTGGTCGCCGAAGAACACATCGCCTGCTTCAACTGGGCCTCGAACGAGGAGATGCACGACATTTCCTCGATGGCGATCCGCATCAATGACTTCCTGTGCGGGATGTTCGCCGCGATCGACATCCGGCTGGTCGACTTCAAGCTTGAATTCGGGCGTCTTTACGATGGCGACTACAGCCGCGTGATCCTCGCCGACGAGATCAGCCCCGACGGCTGCCGGTTGTGGGACATGAACACCGGCGAAAAGCTCGACAAGGACCGCTTCCGCCGCGATCTGGGCGGCGAGGAAGAAGCGTACCGCGAAGTCGCCCGCCGCCTCGGCTTGCTCAACGGTGAGGATAACAGCCCAGGCGAGGTCTTCGACCTGTCGCACGCACGCTCGCGCCTACGCGGGCCGCCGCCGATTAAGAAGTAAGCTGACAGCGGCAATTCAGGTCCTAGAGTCGATAGGGTAAACCCATGCGACTGAAAGATGCCCTGACCTTGATCCGATTTCGTCCGCTGGCCGCCAGCCTCGTGCTGGCGCTTGCCCCGTGTGCCTTGCCCTCGTTCCTCGCCGCGCAGGAAGCCCCTGCGGCGCAGGCTCAGGCCGAAGCCCCCGCACCGGCTTGGCCCTTCGAGGCCAGCGATGTGCCGGTCGACACCGGCTACACCTTAGGCCAGCTTGGTAACGGCCTGCGATACATCATCCGCCGCAATGCGACCCCGGCTGGCATGGCACTGGTGCGAATGCGGATCGGTTCGGGCGCGCTTGAGGAAACCGACAGCGAACGCGGCCTTTCGCACTATCTTGAACACATGGCCTTCAACGGCTCGAAGGGCATCCCCGAGGGCGAGATGGTCAAGCTGCTCGAGCGCGAGGGGCTGGCCTTCGGTGCGGACACCAATGCCTCGACCGGCTTCGATGCGATCACCTACATGCTCAATCTGCCGCGCAATGACGAGGCGCTGCTGGGCACCGCGCTAAAGCTGATGCGCGAGACCGCGAGCGAGCTCACCATCTCAGAAGAAGCCGTGGCGCGCGAGCGCGGCGTGGTGCTGGCCGAGCGGCGCGACCGGGCAGGCTACCAGCAGCGAAATTTCGAGGACAACGTCGCCTTCATCGCGCCGCAAGCACGCTATGGCAGCCGCATCCCGATCGGCACGCTCGATGTGCTGGAGAGCGCGAACGCCGCGCAGATCCGGGCGCTCTACAGCCGCGCCTACATCCCGGCGAACACGGTGCTGGTGGTGGTCGGCGACTATCCGGTCGAGGTTGTCGAGGCGGCGATCAAGGTGCGCTTCGCCGACTGGCCCGCCGGCACGGTCCCTCCCAAGCCGGTGTCCGGCCCCATAGACGTAGCGCGCAGGGGGCTGACCGATATCCACCTTGACCCCGCCCTACCCGAAACCGTCACCATCAGCCGCCTCGCCCCGTGGCACGACGAGCCCGACACGATCGCGAACCGCCGCGCAGCGCGGCTGCGGGGGATCGGCTACGCCATCGTCAACCGCCGCCTCGCGCGCCTCGCGCGCGGCGGCGACGCGCCGTTCAAATCGGCGGGTTTCAGCTCGGGCGACATCTTCGAGGATGGGCAAATCACCAGCCTCTCCGTCAGCAGCACCGACGGCGCGTGGCGCACCGGCGTGCTCGCCGCCGTGCGCGAGGTGAACCAAGGGCTGACTTATGGCTTCACGAAGGCCGAGCTTAACGAGCAGCTCGCCAATCTTCGCACCGGACTGGAAAACGGGGTCAAATCGGCGGAGACGCGCAGCAACGCGGTCTTCGTGGGTGCGGCATTGGCGCTGGTGAGCGACGAGCGGGTGCCGACCACGCCCGAATGGCAGCTCGCCGCGTTCGAGCGGTTGGCGCCCGAGTTCACGCCCGAAGCGGTCTGGGAAGCGATGCGCGCCGACGCTGCGCCGCTGGCCGATCCGTTGATCCGCTTTGAAGGCCGCAACGCCCCCGAAGGCGGCGAGGCGGCGCTGCGCGATGCCTTCGCGCAAGGCATGGCACTCCCCATCGCTGCGCCCATCGATACCGGCCCGCTTGCCTTCGGCTACAGCGACTTCGGGCCGGCGGGCACAGTGGTGTCCGACACGCGCGACAACCGCCTTGGCCTGCGGCTGATCCGCTTTGCCAACGGTGTGCGCATGACGCTGGGGCGCACCGTTGTGCGCAAGGACCGGGTCGCCTTTGCGCTTGCGGTCGACGGCGGCAGTTTGATGAGTACGCGTGCGGCGCCGCTTGCCACCTACATTGCGGATTCGCTGGCGGCTGGCGGCCTCGGCAAGCATAGCCAGGACGACCTCGCCAGCGTGCTTGCCGGTCGCAGCGTCAGTTACGAGCTGTCGAACAGCACGGACGCCTTCACCGCCTCGGCTGTCACCACACCGCGCGATCTGCAGCTGCAAATGCAGGTGCTCGCCGCGACATTGAGCGACCCCGGGTACAGGCCCGAAGGGGTCGAGCGCTTCCGGAAGGGCATCGAGAATTTCTTCAACACCCTCGATGCGACCCCCAGCCGTGCGCTGGGAGCCACCAGCGGAGCGGTGCTTTCGGATGGCGATCCGCGCTTCAGCCTGCAACCGCGCGAGGCCTTCATGGCGCTCGATTTTGCCGGGCTTCGGGCCACGATTGCCGACCGGCTATCGGCAGGCGCGATCGAACTCGCGCTTGTCGGCGATATCGACGAGGACGCCGCCATCAACGCTGTCGCCGCCACGCTCGGCGCGCTGCCTGTGCGCGAGGCCGCGTTCAACCCGCGCGCCGACAACCGGGGCCGCAGTTTCACCACGCAACGCGGCGAGCACATCGTTACGCACAAGGGCGAGCCCGATCAGGCGCTGCTCAACTGGGTCTGGCCGACCACCGACGACCGCGACCTTACCGAAGCGCAGCGGCTCGACCTCTTGGCGCGGATCGTGCGACTTGAACTCACCGACCGGCTGCGCGAGAAGCTGGGGCAGGCCTATTCGCCCTACGCTGGATCGAGCCTCAGCCACTATTACCCCGGCTACGGCACCTTCGCGATCAGCACCGCGGTGGCCGCCGACAAGGTGGATGCCGCCCGCGCCGCCATCGACGAACTGGTTGCCGATCTCAGGAAGGCCCCGCTCGATCCCGACGTGATCGAACGCGCGCGCAAGCCGTACCTCGAGGAGTACAACAATACCCTCAAGGACCTCGGCGGGTGGCTGGCGCTCGCCGCGCGCGCGCAGAGCGAGCCGGAGCGGCTCGATCGTTACTTCGCAGCCGACGAGGTCATGGCAGCGATCACGCCTGAGGAGGTCCACCAGACCGCGCTGCGCTACCTGTTGCCCGGCGGCTCAGTCACCTTCGTGGTCGTCCCCGAGAAGCCCGCGCAGGCTGCTCCGAAAGCCCCATGAAAAAAGGACCGGCAGGCCGCCCCCCTGCCGGTCCCCGTTTTCTGGCAGCACCCCGCAAAGGGGATGCCGCGCTGTCTTAGTACTTGGCGCCGAACGAGATGCCGATCACGCGCGGCTCGTTGACGAAGGCCGTATTGTTGTTGAAATCCACGACCCCGAGCACATTGTCCTCGTCGGTGATGTTGCGCGCGAAGGCCGCGACTTCCCACTGCCCGTCGTTCGCCGAATAGCCGACCCTGAGGCCGCCCTCGAAGCGGCTGTCAGCGGCGAATTCGCGGCTTTCATACAGGTTGAAGTTGGATGGGCCCTGATAGATCCAGTCCGTGAAGATGAAGAACTCGCCCGACTTGCCGACCGGGACGCCGTAACGCGCGGTGAAATCGCCGCTCCACTTCGGCGCCCGGGGGAAGGGATTGCCGTTGATCAGTGCGCGGGTGCTGCCGCCGATCACGCGGGTCGGATCGGTGACGGTGCACTGCGCGCAGATGCCGACCGCAAGGTTCTGGTCCTGGATCTCGGTGTTGTTGTAAGCCACGCCGAGGGTGACGAGGAACTGCGGCGTGATCTTGAACGCGCCGTCGAACTCGAAGCCGTAAGCCTCGCCCTTCGCGGCGTTGAGCAGCTGGACGAAGTTGCCCGCCCCGCCAACTGCGCTGAACTGCGGGTCTTCAACGGTGTAGTAGAACGCCGACCCGTTGAGCCGCACGCGGCGATCCGCCAGCTCGGTCTTGAAACCGACTTCGTAGGAGGTGATGTTCTCTGACTTCGCCGTCGAAGGGGTTCCGAAGAACGCGACATCGCGGCCCTGAATGGTCGGCCCGCGGAACGAGTTGGCGACCTTGGCATAGACGCTCGCATCGGCCGAAAGGTCGGCAAACAGGCTCACGTCCCAATCGAACTGGTCATCCTGAACGCTGGCCGGCTGCCGCGCGGCGCCTGAGCGGACGAAGAAATCCTTCTGGTCATCAGAATAACGGATGCCGCCGGTCGCACGCAGCGTCTCGGTGAGTTGGTAGGATACCTGACCGAACAGCGCCCATGCCTCGTTGGTGTGGTTGACGGTTACCGGCGGCGGGAAAGTGAAACCGACCGTGGTGACGTCGAAGTCGCTTTCGAAAAAGAAGCCACCGATCTGCCAGGTCAGCGGGCCGTCACCGTTGGAGGCGAGACGCACTTCCTGTGTGGTCTGCTCGAGATCGATCGTGTCCTGGGTGTCCGAGGGGAACGGGATGAAGCCCGGACCGGTCACGAGATTGCCGCCGTCGATGTCGCCGCGGCTCGAGCCTTCGCTAGTCCAATGGCTAGTGATCGAGGTCAGCGTCGCGCCGTCGAACTCGTAGGACGCCGTGAGGGTCGCGCCGACCTGCTCGTACTGAGCGACGTTGCCGCCGCCGCCATCATAGAACACCTGATTGCGGTCGTAGTTGTTGTTGAGCTTGTTGGTGTTGGTCGGCTGGGCGGTTGTCCGCCCAAGGATATTGGCGCGGAAGATGGTCGAGGAACCGTCGAGGTCGCGGTAGTTGACCGCGGCAAGGACGCTGAAACGATCGCCCGGGGTGAGCAGTAGCTGCCCCCGCAGGGCAATGTCGGTGTAGCCGCCGAGCACATCGGCTTGTCTGGTGAACCCGTTGTCGATCCAGTCGCTGCGCCGCTGGACCTGGCCCGAGACGCGGAAGGCCAGCAGGTCCTTGACGATCGCGCCGCCCAATGCCGCGTTCACGCCGAGGGAGTCGTAGGTGCCATAGCTCACCGAGGCCGAAGCGGTGGTTTCCTGGCTGGGCTTCACCGATTCGATCTTGACGATGCCTGCCGGGGTGTTGCGGCCGAACAGCGTGCCCTGCGGCCCGCGCAGCACTTCGACGCGCTCGACATCGAAGATCGGGAAGCTCTTGAGCGTCACGTTCTCCATCACTACGTCGTCGAGCAGCACCGAGACCGGCTGCGACGCGGCAAGGTCGAAGTCAGTGTTGCCGAGGCCGCGGATATAGAAGCGCGGGGCAGCGCGGCCGTTCGAGCTTTCGACGTTGAGGCCGGGCACAGTGCCCGCCAGCGCGGTGATGTCTGCGGTGGCACTGAAGATCGCGCCGACACGTTCCTGATCGAGGATATCGGCCGAAACCGCCACCTTCTGGAGGTTTTCCGAGCGGCGGTTGGCGGTGACCATGATCGTGTCGAGCTGGCCGTCGGCCTCCTCGGCCCTCGCACCATCCTGCGCGGCAGCGGGTGCGGCAACGCCGAGCGCGGCAGCGGCGAGAATGGTGGAACCGGCCCAGACGGCGCGGAAGGCGGTGAAGCGGTGAGACATCGGACTACCCCTTGATATGGTCAGATGGAGAGAAGGTGCAGCCAGCGCCGTGGCATTTTCGCCCGATTCGCGCGAGGTCGCGGGACGCTCATTCTGCTGAATACCCAAGCATCAGCGGCGTTCTTCTTGTGCCTGTTGCAACTAGGTTACAAACATGGCTGATTGACGACAGAATTGTGACAAAATGGACCCGATCCGGAATCGCGTCACCGCGGTGCAGAAGCGCCATCAGCGCGATTGCGTGTGCGTCGCGGGACGTTATAGCGGCACCGCGGCGCCGGGCGGCGCCTCCCTACAGAAATGGAGCATCAGCCATGCAAGTGCGCGTCCTTGTCCGATTGAAGCCCGGCGTGCTCGATCCTCAGGGCCGTGCGGTGCACCACGCGCTTGAAGGCATAGGCTTTGCAGGGATTACGGATGTGCGCGTCGGTCGGCTGATCGAACTCGACGTCTCCGAGGGCACAGATCACGCGACGATCCAGCAGATGTGCGAGAAGCTCCTCGCCAACACCGTGGTCGAGAGCTTCACCATAGAGGGGGCGCATTGATGGCGTTCCGGGCGGCGGTCATCACCTTCCCCGGTTCCAACTGCGACCGGGACATGGCAACCGGGCTCGAAGCGGTTTCGGGCACGGCGGCGCTGCGGGTCTGGCATGGCGATTCGCAGCTGCCCGATCGGCTCGACCTGATCGCATTGCCGGGCGGCTTCTCTTATGGTGACTACTTGCGTTCGGGCGCGATGGCGGCGACCAGCCCAATCATGCGCGCTGTCGTCGTGGCGGCGGAGCGCGGCGTGCCGGTGCTCGGCGTGTGCAACGGCTTCCAGGTGCTCACCGAGGCACGGTTGCTGCCGGGCGCGCTGCTGCGGAATTCCGGCCAGCGCTTCGTGTGCCGCACCGTCGATCTCACGGTCGCAAACACCGCCTCGCCCTTCACCCACGGCTTCGCCGCGGGCGAGACGGTCCGCATTCCGGTTGCGCACCATGACGGCAATTACTACGCTGATGCCGAGACGCTCGACATGCTCGAAGGCGATGGCCGCGTGGCGTTTCGCTACGCCGAATGCCCGAACGGATCGGCGCGTAGCATCGCCGGGGTGCTGAGCGCCAATGGCCGCGTGCTCGGCATGATGCCGCACCCCGAACGCGCGATCGAACCGGCAGCGGTGCCCGCTTTGGGCGGGGCGGACGGACGGCGACTGTTCGAGAGCATCGTGGCGAGCTTCGCCGCCGCCTGACGCGGCGTGCGGCGTGGCCTAGGAGCGCTGCTCGCGCACCTTCGGGAACAGCGAGCGCGCATCGGTGGCCGTCATCGGTCGGCCGAAATAGTAGCCCTGGATCTTGTCGCAGCCGAGGTTGCGGATCAGTTCGGCTTCTTCGCTGGTCTCGACCCCTTCTGCGGTTGTCGTCATCTTCAGGCTCTTGGCCATCGCGACCACCGCGTTGATGATCGCGAGGCTCTCCGCACTGCCTTGCGCCGCCCCTTGCACGAAAGTGCGATCGACCTTGATGGTCGAAAACTTGAGCTTGCGCAGGTAGCCGAGTGACGAATAGCCGGTCCCGAAATCGTCGAGCGCGACCGAGCAGCCCAGCGCCATGACCTGTTCGAGTGCGCTGCGCGCGATAGTGGCGTCGCGCAGGAAAATGCTCTCGGTCACCTCTATCTCGAGCCGCTCGGGCTTGAGCCCGGTCATGGTGAGCGCCCGCACGACTTCAGTGTGGAAGCCCGGTTCGAGAAGCTGCTCGGGTGAGACATTGACGTTGACCTTGATATCGTCGGGCCAACGGAGCGCTTCCTCGCAGGCGGTGCGCATCACCCATTGGCCGATCGGCACGATCAGGCGCGTATCCTCGGCAAGCGGGATAAATTTGACGGGGCTGACGAAGCCATGCTCGGCGCTGTTCCATCGCGCTAGCGCCTCGAAGCTGACGACTTTCTCGCTGCGGGCATCGACAACCGGCTGGTAGTGCAGCTCCATCTCATCACGGCCCAGCGCCATTCTGAGCGCCACCTCGAGCTGGCGGCGCTCCTCCGCCGATGCATGGAGCACCGGCTCGAAGCGGCAATGCTCGCCGCCGCCGCTGTCCTTCGCACGGTAGAGCGCGAGGTCGGCGTTGCGCATCATCTCCTCGACGGTGCTGCCGTCGCGCGGGCCTTGCGCTGAACCGACGCTGGCACCGACATAGAGCGTATGGGAATCGACCTGATAGGGCTCGGACAGGCGCTCGATCACCTGCTGGGCGAGATCGCGGATCACGCCCGCAGTGCTCGCGTCGCGGATCACGATCGCGAATTCGTCACCGCCCAGCCGCCCGCACAGCTGGTTCTCGCCCAT
>JANNWO010000176.1:0-15456 GCA_031408395.1 Sphingomonadales bacterium
CACTAGGGAACACGACCATGAAGAAATTTGCCCTGATCATCGCCGCCGGATCGGTCGCCGCCACCGCGATCCCCGCGCAGGCCTTCAATGTCCCTGCGGCCCCCGCACCGGTTGTCGCCGCCTACAGCGATGCCGCCTCGCCTTACGCCGAGGTCGCTAACTACGACCGTCGCTGGGACGACCGCCGCGACCGCGATGATCGCCGCTATGATGACCGCGGCCGCTATGACGACCGCCGGTATGACGATCGCCGCTATGAAGATCGCCGTTACGAAGACCGCCGCGGCGACACCTGGCGCGGTGAAGACGGCCGCTGGCGCTGCCGCCGTGCCGATGGGACCACCGGCCTGATAGTCGGTGCGGGCGTTGGCGCGCTACTGGGCCGCACCATTGACCGCCGCGGCGACCGCACTCTCGGCACCGTACTCGGCGCGATCGGCGGCGGACTTCTGGGCCGTGAAGTTGAACGCGGCGGCAACCGCTGCCGCTAAGCGATAAGGCGGCAGGGCAGCATCCGGCTGAACCGGATCACGCCCTGCCGCTTACCGCTTCTCCCACGGGTCGCCGTGGCGCAGCCTCACTCCTGAAGCTGCAGAACCCAAAGGAACTACCATGAAGAAGTTCGCTCTCATCCTAGCCGCCGGAGCCATGACGCTCCCCATGGCCGCGCCGGTGCAGGCCGATCCTCCGCATCATGCGAAAGCTTATGGCAAGCGCGCCAAGCAACAACGCATCTACGACGATCGCGGACGCTATTACGAGCCGCGCCGCCTCGACCGGGATGACCGGGTGTGGCGTGATGGCAATCAGTACTATTGCCGCCGCAACAACGGCACCACGGGCCTTGTGATCGGTGCGGGCGTGGGCGCGTTGCTCGGCCGCACCGTCGACACCCGCGGCGATCGCACGGTCGGCACAGTTCTCGGCGCGATCGGCGGCGGCCTGCTGGGCCGCGAGATCGACCGCGGCCAGCTGCGCTGCCGCTAAGCGGTGCGCTAATCACCGGGAGGGCCGCATTACGCTCCCCGATTGAAGCGGGCCTCTTGCACTGATAGCGTTGCTGTCATGGCCAGTCCTGACAGTATCGACCAAAATATTCGCCCCGCCGTTCTTGTGACCGGCGGGGCGACGCGTATCGGCGCCGCGATCGTGCGCTGCTTTGCTGCCGCCGGATGGCACGTGGTGATCCATTACCGCGCCTCCGCCAAAGCCGCCGAGGCGCTTGCGGCCGAACTGCCCTCTGCCGAAACGCTCGCCTTCGACCTTGCCGATGACGAGGCCGCGGTCGCCGCAGCCACAGATCTCGCGGCGCGGCTGCCCGGCTGGCGCTGTCTCGTCAACTCGGCCTCGGTTTTCGACTATGACAGTGTAACCCAGCTCGATCCGGCGACGAACCGGAGTGCAATGCAGATCAACGCGCTCGCCCCGGCCCGGCTCTCCCAGGCCTTTATCGCCCTTACGGCGAACAGCGCGGCCCTGCGCACCGTGATCCACGTCACAGACATGAAAATTGAAAATACGAACCCTGATTTCTTCAGCTACACTATGTCCAAACATGCGCTGGCAGCCACGATCGGGATGCTGGCCAAGGGAAATAATGGCGCCAGCGTCAGGGTCTACGGCCTTGCCCCTGGTGCTGTTCTGGCAAGCCACGACCAGCGCGAGGAGGAAACCGAGATTTCGCACCGGCTGAACCTGCTTGC
This sequence comes from Sphingomonadales bacterium, assembly GCA_031408395.1. Taxonomy (GTDB): domain Bacteria; phylum Pseudomonadota; class Alphaproteobacteria; order Sphingomonadales; family Sphingomonadaceae; genus Erythrobacter. Next base: position 1,704 of record JANNWO010000176.1, read on the forward strand.
ACGCAAGACCGGCGCTGACGAGATCGCTGATGCGGCACTGTTCCTGTCCAGCGGCGCGCTTACGAGCGGGCAGAGCCTGTTCATCGACAGCGGCCAGCACCTGATGGACCAGCCGCGCGACGTGATCTGGCTTGCCCGCGAGCAGGCTCAAGGGGGAATAGCATGACCAAGAAACACGCAGCTACCACCCGGTTGTGGCACTGGGTGAACGCAGTTGCGATCATCGTGCTGTTCATGACCGGGCTCAACATCTCCAATGCCCACCGTCACCTTTACTGGGGCGACTACGGGTTCGACCCGGCGACAGCGTGGCTCGACGTGGTCAAGTTCCCCGGCTGGGCGACGATTCCGGGGTATTACAACCTTGCGATGGCCCGCGACTGGCACATCACCGCCGCATGGCCCTTCGGTCTTGGCGTATTGTTCATCTGGGTGACGATGTTGTTGAACGGCCATTTCCGCCGCGATCTGACGACCTCGCCGCGCGAATGGACGCCGGGCGCGGTGATCGTTTCGATGAAGGCGCATTCAGGCCCGGGCGCCGGCGCAGCGCATGGCTACAACTCAGTCCAGAAAATCCTCTACGGCGGTGTGTTCGGCGTGTTGATGCCGCTGATGCTGTTCACCGGCCTCGCCATCAGCCCCGGCTTTCAGGCGGTCGCTCCGTGGCTGCTCGACCTGCTCGGCGGGCGGCAGAGCGCGCGGTCGCTGCACTTCATCGCCGCCTGGGCGATCTTCGGCTTCTTCGTCATCCACCTCGTGCTGGCGCTCTCCGACTGGCGCCTGATCCTCGAGATGTTCACCGGCGGCAAGCGCGACCTCCATGCCGAGGCGCCTCCCGCACCGTCCGCTTCTCCCCAGCCCGATCCCGTCCCCGCCGAAATGGAGGCCCCCGCCCATGGTTGAACTGCCGCGCCGTTCGCTGCTCGCCGGGATGATCGCGCTCGGCGCGTCGGCCTGTTCGAAGATCAACGAGAGCGAGACTACCCAGAGCCTGTTCAAGGCGGCCGAGGACGGGCACCGCGCGGTCCACCGTGCGCTCGCTGGAAAGCAGGGCCTTGCGCCCGAATACACTCGCGCCGAACGCTCCCCGACTTTCCGCGGCAATGGCTCGGTCACGGTCGCTGATCCCTTCTACCAGGACCAGCTCGCCAAGGGCTTTCCGGAATGGAAGCTGGAGGTGCGCGGGCTCGTCGAAAAGCCGCTAGCCCTTACCCTTGCCGATGTCCGCGCCTTGCCGCAGCGCACCCAGATCACCCGCCACGATTGTGTCGAGGGCTGGAGCGCGATCGGCGAATGGCAGGGGGTGCAGCTCGCTGCGCTGCTCGACGCGGCCAAGGTCAAGGAACAGGCCAAATTCATCGTCTTCCGCTGCGCCGACACGCTCAACGGGCGCGACTATTACGAGAGCATCGACATGGTCGATGCCTATCACCCGCAGACGATCATCGCCCACAGCCTTAACGGTGAGCCCCTGCCCGAAAAGAACGGCGCGCCCCTGCGGATGCGGATCGAGCGGCAGTTGGGCTACAAGCAGGCCAAATATGTGAAGGCGATCGAGGCGGTTATCAGCTTTGACAAAATCGGCCAGGGCGGCGGCGGCCACTGGGAGGATGTCGCTGGTTACCAGTGGTACGCGGGCATCTAACTCTCCGGAAACAGGCGCTGCATCGTTTGCCAGTCCGCCGCGACGATTTCCTCCAGCACGGCGAGGTCGATATCAGCAAGCTTGTTCACGTAGAGGCAGCTTTTGCCAGTGGAATGCTTGCCCAGCCGCGCGAGCGCCGCGTCGCGGCTGGCACCGGTAACAGGGTCGCAATAGCCACCCATCAGATAGAACGAATGCTTGGCCTTGCGCGGGCTGAAGCCGATGCGCGCCGCATGCACGGCGCGGCCGGTGTCATAAGTGGTTCGGTATTCGCCATAGCCGATGATGCTCGGTCCCCACATTTTCGGCTCCTGCCCCGTGACCTTGCGGAACAGCGCGTCAAGCACATGCGCTTCCTCGCGCCTTGAAGGCGGTTCGACCGCCGCGAGGAACGCTTCGACCGACACGCTGGTGATCGTGGTCTTGCCGTCGGCCATGATATTCCCCTCCTGCCCAAGGCGGTGTTCTCGCAATGGCGATATTGCGAAAACAGGCGCTCAGATTATCCCTAAACACGGCCTCTCGAAAGGATTTTCATGAGCAAGCCTCTCCTCGACCGGTTCCTATCCCGCGGCGTCACACAGGGCCGCCTCGGCGTCGTTTTCGCCGACGGCAGCGCGCGCACCTACGGCACCCCTGCCGAGGGCTTTCCCGAGATCGTGATCCGCTTCACCGACGACCGGGTGGCGCGCGACATCATCCTTGACCCCCGGCTCGGCGCGGCGGAGGCCTTCATCGACGGGCGGCTGCTGATCGAAGAAGGCGACGTGTTGGGCCTCGTCAGCCTGCTGCGCGCCAACAGTCCGTGGGACAAGGGCGGCGACATCGGCCCGCCGAGCGCGCTGAAGCGCCTCGTCAACCGCGCGACCTTTGCCGCCGAACAGATCAACAACCGCGTGGGCTCGAAAAAGAACGTCGCCCACCACTACGACATCGGCAATGATCTCTACGCTCTGATGCTCGATGCCGAGCATTGGCAGTATTCCTGCGCCTATTGGCCCGAAGGCGTCACCACGCTGGCAGAGGCGCAGGGCGCAAAGCTGGCGCACATCGCGAGGAAGCTTGCGCTGTCGCCGGGGCAGGAGGTGCTCGACATCGGCTGCGGCTGGGGCGGGATGGCGATCCACCTTGCCAAGCACCACGGGGTGAAGGTGACCGGCATCACCCTCTCCGAAGAGCAGGCAGCGCTCGCCCGTCAGCGGGTGCGCGATGCGGGGGTGGCCGACAAAGTGACGATCCTGCTGGAGGATTACCGTGACACCGCCGCCTCGGGCCGCCGCTTCGACCGGATCGTCTCGGTTGGCATGTTCGAGCACGTCGGCCGCGCGCAGTTCGAGACCTTCTTCGAGGCCTGCGCGAAGATGCTCGCCGATGACGGCGTGATGCTGCTCCATACCATCGGGCGCATGGGAGGACCGGGCACCACCGACGCCTTCACCCGTAAGTATGTCTTCCCGGGCGGCTACATCCCCGCCCTGTCCGAGACTGTCGCGGCTAGCGAGAAGTTCCGCCTGATCGCATCGGATGTCGAGACGCTGCGGCTGCACTACGCCAAGACGATCCGCGCTTGGTATGCCAACTGCATGACCCACCGCGAGGCGATCATCGCGATGTATGACGAGAAGTTCTTCCGGATGTGGACCTTCTACCTTGCCGGCGCAGCCACGGTCTTCGAGCACGGCAGCATGTGCAATTTCCAGATCCAGTACATCCGTAGCCGCCATGCGGTCCCGATCACGCGGGATTATCTGCTGAAGGGCTAGAGGGCCGGCTCGCCGCTCGATCCGGGGCGGTTCCTGGGGCGGTAGACCGGGCCGAAGCCCATCAGCGCCGCGCCCACCAGCGGGAGAGCGATCACCCACAAGCGGACGCCGGAAACGCCGTCGGGGCTTGCGATGGTAAGGCCTGCGGTCGCGCCAAGCCCGGCGCAGATCGCCAGCACGCCGAGCACCGCACGCAGGCGCGGGACGGTGCGTCCGCCGCGGATCGGGCCGAAGCTGCGCTCATGCCGCGCGAAGATCGCGATCATCGGCAGCAGCGCGGCGATGTAGATCGCGATCCACAGCGGGCGTGTCGCCCACCACTCGCCGGTGCCGGGGACGGGACCGAGTCCCATGCCGCCGAGCAGCAAGTAGTCCACCGTCATCACCAGCACGAAGGCGGTCAGGTGCCACAGGAAGACGGTCATGATCATGCCGTTCATCAGCACCGTCGCGGTCCAGACGCCGGTGCTGGCGAGCATCCTGCGCCCCGCAGCCTCGAGCGCGAGCACCAGGCCCACCTGCGTCGAGCCTAGCGCAAACAGCGCCAGCGTCGGCGGGAGCGAATTAGAAAAGCCTCCGGGCGCGGAGACCATCGACACCGGGTAGAAGCCGAAAACGGTGATCTTGACGAGGATCGCCAGCGACACCGCGAACCAGCCCCACGCGAACAGTGGCCGCGCAAACTTGCCCGCGCGCCACGCGAAGCCCAGCTGGTGGAGCGCGAGGAACACCCACAGGAAGTTGGTGAAATTGACCCACGGCACATTGTGCGTGAAGGTCAGCCAGTCGGTCAGCATGGCGAGCGGCACGAAGATCGCAAAGCTGCCCCACCCCAGCCGGTCCCAAGCGCGCTGCGCGATCGGCGTGAAGGCGGTGACCAGCAGATAGACCGCGAGGAACCACACCGGGATCAGCGCCGCCTCGGTCGCCATGCGGATCTGGGTGCGCGGCAGGCCTACTTGAGTCATCACCACCGCCAGCGCGGCCCAAACCAGCAGCACTGGGAAGGTCGGGGTGATGAGCCGCTGCACCCGGCTCGCCAGCCAGTCGCGGTAGACCCCGCCTTGCCCAGGCGCGGCCTTGCGCGTGGTCGCCTCCCAGCTCACCTGATTGGCATAGCCGCCGACGAGGAAGAACACGGGCATCACCTGGAAGCCCCACGTCAACCAGTGGCTCCATTCGGCGACCGAAAGCAAGTCACCGCGCCGCAGCTCGCCCGCCGCATCGACATAGAGCCCAGCCATCAGCCAGTGGCCGATCACCACCGCCATGATTGAGACCGCGCGCAGGAAATCGACCCAGCGATTGCGCTCCGGCGGGGTCAGAACCGCCAGCTCACGCGCCTTGCTCCACATTGTCAGCACTCAAAGACCCCTGCCCCGCGGCAAATAGCGCCGCACGGCATCTGATTAGCACTAAATCGTGAAAGGAGGATTGCCACTGCGCCCTCCATCCCCAGCCGTGAATGGTCGATTGCCCCGTCTCTTGCGCACTGTTAGTGGCCCGCCCACGTCATTTCCCAAGGAACCTTCGCCATGGCCCAGCCCCAGAAAGTCGTCCTCGCCTATTCGGGCGGTCTCGATACCAGCGTGATCGCCAAGTGGCTGAGCGTGGAGCGCGGTCTTGAGGTGGTGACCTTCACCGCCGACCTTGGCCAGGGCGAGGAGATCGAGCCGGCGCGCATAAAGGCCCGGGCGATGGGCATCCCGGATGATCGCATCTTCATCGAGGATCTGCGCGAGGAATTCGTGCGCGATTTCGTGTTCCCGATGATGCGCGCCAACGCCCGCTACGAAGGCGACTACCTGCTCGGCACCTCGATCGCGCGGCCGCTGATCTCCAAACGCCTCGTCGAGATCGCGCACGAGGTCGGCGCGGACTTCATCGCCCACGGCGCGACCGGCAAGGGCAATGATCAGGTGCGCTTCGAGCTGTCGGCCTACGCGCTCGATCCGGACATCAAGGTCATCGCTCCGTGGCGCGAATGGGAGCTGACCAGCCGCACCGCGCTGATCGCATGGGCGGAAAAGCACCAGATTCAGGTGCCACGCGACAAGCGCGGCGACAGCCCCTTCTCGACCGATGCGAACCTGCTGCACACCTCGTCCGAGGGCAAGGTGCTCGAAGACCCGTGGGTGGAGACCCCTGATTACGTCTACTCGCGCACCGTCAATCCAGAAGATGCGCCTGACACGCCCGAATACATCACCGTCGATTTCGAGAAGGGTGACGGCACGGCGCTGAACGGCGAAGCGATGAGCCCCGCCACGCTGCTCACCGCGCTCAACGAACTGGGCCGCAAGCACGGTATCGGCCGGCTCGATCTGGTCGAGAACCGCTTCGTCGGCATGAAGAGCCGCGGGATGTACGAGACTCCCGGCGGCGAAATCTACGCCCGCGCGCATCGCGGGATCGAGCAGATCACGCTCGACCGCGGCGCGGCGCACCTCAAGGACGAGCTCATGCCCAAGTATGCCGAGCTCATCTACAACGGCTTCTGGTTCAGCCCCGAGCGCGAGATGCTTCAGGCCGCGATCGATCACAGCCAGGACAAGGTCACCGGCACGGTGCGCCTGAAGCTCTATAAGGGTATGGCGAGCGTGGTGGGCCGCAAGTCGCCCTATTCGCTCTATTCCGAGGCGCACGTGACCTTTGAGGACGACGCCGGGGCCTACGACCAGAAGGACGCAGAGGGCTTCATCAAGCTCAATGGGCTGCGCCTGCGCCTGCTCTCACGCCGCAACCGCGACGCCTGACAGGGCTTTTGCACGCTGAGTGAACGCGAGTCGCGGCGCTGGTCGCGGCGGCTCGGGGCTCTTGAATGTGAGAAAAGAGCCGGCTTCGATGCCGCTGCTCAGCGCCGTCTGCGGCAAACGCGATGAGGCGTTGAGTTATCCACCCGTGTCCACAGGCTAAACTGGCGTGAGTGGAAAACTCGGCCCTGGCAATGTTGTCAGATTGCCGATTCAGGCGCACTTTCAACTTGTCTTCGGGACACGGAGCAACGGGAACGAAAGGCCGCAAGGCCCTGAAATTCCCAAGCTTTGGATCCCAAGGATGGCGGTGACATATGGTCACGCGCTCGTCGAGAGACGACATGACGGACGCTTCGGCTGAAGGCAAGTCGGCTCGCTGAGAGGAGCGCGGAAGACGGTGGCATCGGACAGGCCAAGGACCTAGCCATGCGGGAACGCAGCGGAAACGGCGAAAGCCCCCAGCCGCGGTGCGACGGCATCGGTAAAGGAACGCGGCCTCGGCAGGAGCGAATGTGCAGGGCGGCGAAAATGCGCGGACTTCGGTCAGGCGGTGGACGCAAAACCTGGCAGGAGTGAGAGCCGGATGCCGGCGCGAGCGCCGGTGACAAATCTCTGGCAAAGCCGGTCGCAAGACGGGGCAGCGAGAGGCTAGATACTGGGCGCGAAAGTATGCGCTGACGGATGCAGGATCGAAGGTTCGCCGGAGGTCTCGCAAGGTCGGAGCATCCACACGCCGGTGAGAGTGGGGTCGGCAGCAATGCCGGCCCCATTTGCTTTGCGGAACCGCCGCCGCGCGCCGTTCCCCGCCACCGCCATGAGCCGATTCGCAGCGGGCAAAACGCCCCGTAGCTCGCGTTTTGAGGTCGTTAGTTCCCACGGCTCATCGCATTTCGGGGTCGGTTCGTTCCCCCGCCGAACCATGACGTCGATGAAATGCTAACCTGGTTTGCCTTCCTCAATCAGCCCGAAGTAACGGCGCTGTCATGTGGACGAGAAATCGCAACGACGGCCTTGTGGCCCGCAGCATCGCTCCCCGGAGCCTGCAGGTCCTGACGCTCGCGGCCCTCGCCGGCTTGGCTCCGATCGCGGCGTCGAGCGCGTCTGCGTCCGATGCGCCGATCTCCGCGCGGGTCGAGGCTTCCTCCAGTGCGATGATCGAGCTCGTGCCCGTTCAGCCGAGCGACGATGTCTCGGCAACCACCAATGCCCCCGCGATGATCGAAGAAGCACCGTCGGCCCCGCAGGAAACCGTCATGGGCCGCGGCAGCGCCTCCTATTACGCTGCCAAGTTCAACGGTCGCCGCACCGCCAGCGGCGAACGCTTTGACAATGCCGAAATGACCGCCGCGCACCGCACCCTGCCCTTCGGCACCCTCGTGCGGGTCACCTATGTCGCCACCGGCAAGAGCGTAGTGGTGCGGATCAACGATCGCGGGCCGTTCACCGCGGGCCGGATGATCGACATCAGCCGCGCCGCTGCCGAGGAACTCGGTCTTGTTGCGCGCGGCCATGGCACCGTTGAACTCGCCGTTATCGAGGACTGACCTCGTTTCCGCTCGGCGGTTGGCCCAAGGGCCATCTAATAGGGGTCTAAGGGGGGTCTAGAGGGGGTCTAAACGCGTCTGGAGGGGGTCTGGGACGCGTTAAAGGGGGGCTGAAACCGGTCTGGTTTCGCCCTGTATCCCATGTTTTCAGTGACTTGTGCGGATTTCGCGGCTTTTTTGCCCAAAATCGCGGCCGTTTGAGGCGCGGGGGACGGCCTGGACGCCTGCCGGATCGACCCGTATTGGCCCCGCTCGTTTTGGGCTCGTTTTGGGCCCGCTCGTTTTGGGCTCGTTTTGGCCCCGCTCGTTTTGGGCCCGCTCGTTTTGGGCCGGCGCGCGGCGGAGCCTTGGGCCGGGGTGCGGGGCTGCCGGATGGCGCTCCTCGCCCCCCTCACCCCCCTCTCAACCGCCCCTCACCCCCCCTCTCACCCGGTCGGCAGCGGCCCTTCCCCCCGGAGCACCCGCTCATTGGCGAGGATCGCCGCGCGGGTTTCCTCGGACAGTTCTGGCTTATTCCCGATCCGCCCCGCCTCCACATGCGCGAGCCAGTCCGCGAGGAACTGCCGATCCCCCGGCTGCCGAGGCCCCGCCGTATCCTGCCGCGGACGGGTGTTGGGATGGGGCGGAGGGGTGAAAGACATGGCGGCGCTCCGTGGACAAGCGAGGGACGGCGGTGCGTCACACACCCCTGCGGCGCCCCCCGCGAGGCTGCCCCGAGGCTCACCCGAGGCGGTGCCGGAGGAGAGAGCGGACGGCGCGGCATTGCGGGACAGCGCAAGGCTGACGCCTGCGCGGGAGGTTAGAGGGGGTGCGGGGGTGTAGGAAAGGGGGAGGTCAGGCCGGGGCGGGTGAAGCTTGTAGACGGTGGTGGGATAAGAGAAAGACGCTGCATTGGAGCCCGACTTCCGCGCAGCTAAAATTAGATGTCAAATCACAAAGGCTAGACCTTTAAAGATTCGCACTATCTAAAAGCTACCTCACATCTAGGTCCCGGTGGGTTACCCGCCCTTGATCAAAGTATGAGTAAAGACGCTCGACCCGCCTAAATACAGAAACCAAAACTTTTGCCGCCACCAGTACATTGTTTCGAGTCATCGCCCTCAATGTCGAAAATTCAATTCCGGGCAAAAGCGTAGCAAGCTTGTCTGATAGTTCAAATAATCTGTTGCTTTGCTCAGGAAGAAGCAGAACCGATGAAACATTCGATTTATTCATTCCAGACCGGCTCATGAAACGCGCAAGTTCATTTGCGGCTTTCTTCATTTCCGTCTCTCGAAATGAATACGCCTGTAAAATCTCCATGAGATTCCTAAACGGCTCAGATCGAGCATGAATTTTTACAAAGCCGGGCGAGTTGTATTCAATCCCGCTCACGCGTAGCGGTGAGTGGAAATCATTATCGTTCGCGACTTTTCGATAGAACGCGACGTAGCTACCGCCGCCCGACCAAGATCGATCAAATGCGCTCGTGATCACGGCTCGCTCATCATCAGAAACCCGAGGATCGTCAAATCTCTGCAAGTCAGCGGATATATAATAGATATCTTCGATCTGGCCGTAGAACTGAGAAAACTCACCCAAATCCCACCCGCCATCAACGTCGAACTGCTCTATGGTATTGGGGACGTAAGATTTGGCAACCTCGATATCTTCATGATCTCTTGCAAACAAGCCGGGACTTGGAATAGATGCCATCAAGTCGGGGTTACTTCGAGGAATCGGATTGAGAACAACATCTGCCGAGTCCGCTGACAACTCGAACTGCCAGAACCTACGCGAATTAGCATGCGCTATAGCGTAGCGCAGGTCGCACTTACCATTTGCATAGGCACGCAATCGACCGATCGACATGCTTCCCCCAAAATAGGTATTTGCGCTATGCTGTAGGTTCGCAGATCTTACAGCTAAAGTATAAACAAACCTCGGACCTTCCAAGAGTATCAACTCAGGTCTCTCGTACCAGTCCAGAACCTGCAATATTTTTGCGGAAATTGGCTCCCTATTTGTCATTTTCAGGGCCTTCCACATTAACGACGCAGCCGGCCAGACTAACCTCTGAATATTTCCAAAAGTCGATATGACCGCGCTTAGACGAACCCTTTAGGTATTTCCCGATTTCCGCTGGAATATTTAATTCAGCTAAGTACGGATATTCATTTCGGAGGCGCGGATAGCTGCGCAGAGTCTTAGCTTTTGCGAACAGAGAGCACGAGCGCCAGCTGCACTGGCAAGTCCCAACCGGGCACGGTTCTCCTAGTGCTGCTTTAGACGCAAAGTCGATTTCTGATGGCGGATCGTTTGCCACCAACCGATAAACCGATGAAAGGGCTTCTTCAGTCGATCCATCTGGCGGACATTCAGAAGGCAACAGTTCTGAAAAAATTGGCACTCGCTGCCCTCCCCTATTGGGCATCTAACAGGAACCTGTCGTTGGTCAATCTTTGAGTTATTCCAAAGGCCTTGAACGAGAAACCCTGCTTTATCATGAGCGTGCCAGCAGCCAGGTAAACAAATTCTCAACTTTCGCCATCATTCGACAGGCTCAGGACGCACGCCCCAACAAAGGCGCCAGATACTGCCCCGTAAAGCTCCGCGGCTCCTTCACCACCGTCTCCGGGGTGCCAACCGCGACAATCTCCCCGCCGCGCACCCCGCCCTCGGGGCCGAGGTCGATGATCCAGTCGGCGGTCTTGATGACGTCGAGGTTGTGCTCGATCACCACGACCGAGTTACCGCCCTCCACCAGCCGGTGCAGCACTTCAAGCAGCTTGCGCACGTCCTCGAAATGCAGGCCGGTGGTCGGCTCGTCGAGGATGTAGAGCGTCTGCCCGGTCGAGCGGCGGGCGAGTTCCTTGGCGAGCTTCACGCGCTGGGCCTCGCCGCCTGACAGGGTGGTCGCCTGCTGGCCGACCTTGACGTAGCCAAGGCCGACCTCGTTCAGCATCCGCATCTTCTCGCGGATCGAGGGGACGGCCTTGAAGAACTCCTCCGCGTCCTCGATCGTCATGTCGAGCACGTCGGCGATGGAGTGGCCCTTGAACTTCACCTCGAGCGTTTCGCGGTTGTAGCGGCGGCCGTGGCACTCCTCGCAGGTGACGTAGACGTCGGGGAGGAAGTGCATCTCGATCTTGATGAGGCCGTCGCCGTGGCACTTCTCGCAGCGGCCGCCCTTGACGTTGAAGGAGAAGCGCCCGGGCTTGTAACCGCGTGCGAGGCTTTCGGGGAGGCCCGCGAACCAGTCGCGGATCTGGGTGAAGCTGCCGGTGTAGGTGGCGGGGTTGGAGCGGGGTGTGCGGCCGATGGGCGACTGGTCGATCTCGATCACCTTGTCGCAGTGCTGGAGGCCCGTGATCTCGTCATGCGCGCCCGCGATCACCCGCGCGCCGTTGAGCACACGCGCGGCGCCCGCTTGCAGCGTGTCGATGGTGAGCGAGGATTTGCCCGATCCCGAGACGCCGGTGATGCAGCAGAACGTGCCGAGCGGGATCTTGGCGGTGACGCCCTTGAGGTTGTTGGCGCGCGCGTTCTTGACCACGATGTGCTTGCCATTGCCCTTGCGGCGTTTGGCGGGCACTTCGATCTTGCGCTTGCCGGTGAGGTAGTCGGCGGTGAGCGACCCCTTGGCCTTGAGGATTTGCTTGAGCGTGCCCTGCGCGACGATCTCGCCGCCATGCACGCCTGCGCCCGGGCCGAGGTCGACGATGTAGTCGGCGGTGCGGATCGCGTCCTCGTCATGCTCGACGACGATGACGGTGTTGCCGAGATCGCGCAGGCGTTTGAGGGTTTCGAGCAGGCGGTCGTTGTCGCGCTGGTGGAGGCCGATGCTGGGCTCGTCGAGCACGTAGAGCACGCCCGAGAGGCCGGAGCCGATCTGCGAGGCGAGGCGGATGCGCTGGCTCTCGCCGCCCGACAGGGTGCCGGAGGTGCGGTCGAGGTTGAGGTAGTCGAGCCCGACGTTGTCGAGGAAGCCCAGCCGCTCGTTGATCTCCTTGAGGATGGCCTTGGCGATCTGGCTTTGCTGGGGGGAGAGGTGCGCGTCGAGCCCGAGGAACCACGCCTTGGCATCGGCGACGCTCATCTGCACGGGCGTGGCGATGTCGGTGGGGCCGTTGGCGCTGGGCACCTTCACGCTGAGCGCCTTCTCGTTGAGGCGCTTGCCGCCGCAGGTCTCGCACGCCTGCGCGGTCTGGTACTTGGCCAGCTCCTCCTGCATCCACGCGCTTTCGGTCTGCATCAGGCGGCGGTTGAGGTTGCCGATCACCCCCTCGAAGGCCTTGTTGACGGTGTATTCGCGGCGCCCGTCCTTGAAGGTCAGCGGCACCGGCATCCCGCCCGTGCCGTGGAGGATGATGAGCTTCTGTTCGGGCGCGAGGTCTTTCCACGGGGTCGTCAGGTCGAAGCCGTAAGCCTTGGCGAGGCTGGCGAGCACCTGCATGTAATAGGGCGACGGCGGGTTGGACTTGGCCCAGGGCACGACCGCGCCCTGCTTGAGGGTCAGCGCCTCGTTGGGGACCACGAGCTGCTGGTCGAACAGCATCTTCTCGCCGATCCCGTCGCAGGCCGGGCACGCGCCTTGCGGGGCGTTGAAGGAGAACAGCCGCGGCTCGATCTCCTCGATGGTGAAGCCGCTGACGGGGCAGGCAAACTTCTCGGAGAAGACGATGCGGTTCGCTGGCAGGCCTGCGCCTTTCATCGCGCCGGCTCCTTGCGCTTCGTCCTCACGCCCCGGCACCACGCCGTCCGCGAGGTCCAAGTATGTCAGCCCCTCGGCGAGCTTCAGCGCCTGTTCGAAGCTGTCGGCCAGCCGCGTCTCGATGCCTTCACGCACCGCGATCCGGTCAACCACCACCTCGATGTCGTGCTTGAACTTCTTGTCGAGCGCCGGGGCTTCCTCGATCGGATATATCTCCCCGTCGATGCGCACGCGGGTGAAGCCGGCGCGCTGCCATTCGGCGATCTCCTTGCGGTACTCACCCTTGCGCCCGCGCACCACCGGGGCGAGCAGATAGGCGCGCGTGCCTTCGGGGAGCGTCATCACCCGGTCGACCATCTGGCTGACTGTCTGGGCGCTGATCGGCAGGCCGGTCGCAGGCGAATAGGGCGTGCCGACGCGGGCCCACAGCAGGCGCATATAGTCGTAAATCTCGGTGACGGTCGCCACGGTCGAGCGCGGGTTGCGGCTGGTTGTCTTCTGCTCGATCGAGATTGCCGGCGACAGCCCGTCGATATGCTCGACATCGGGCTTCTGCATCATCTCGAGGAACTGGCGCGCATAGGCGCTGAGGCTTTCGACATAGCGCCGCTGCCCCTCGGCATAGATGGTGTCGAAGGCGAGGCTCGATTTGCCGCTGCCCGACAGCCCGGTGACAACGATCAGCGCATCGCGCGGCAGATCGATGTCGATGCCCTTGAGGTTGTGCTCGCGCGCGCCGCGCACGGAGATTGTCGTAAGGCTCATGGGCGTGATCTGTTCCGGAAATGTTCGATTAGGTCAAGGCGCGCAGGGGAGGATGCGCGCCGGTCGTCCCCAAATGGCGACGGCTCCTACGCGATGCAACGGGCAAAGCGGACAGTGGTTTCCCGTGGCATGCGCCGTAGACGCAGTGATCGCCGTTTGCCCCGACGCGCGCGCCGCACCAACAACGCTGTTTTTCCAAAGGTTCAAGAAAAAATATATTACAAGATAGGGGGGACTACAGAAAATCTGAAGTCGCCAGCCCCGCCGCCTTTGGGCACATCGAAGGCCTCTCTACGGTTCGCCGGCCGGGGCCTTTCGGGGTCGCACCCTGGCCACAGCAACCGAAATCCAACCGGGGCCGGAACGTGCGTGCAGGGTTACCCTCAACCCTGAACTGCGCGCGCCGGTCCCGGACCGGCCACCAGAGCCATTTCCCCCGCCTCGCCCAGCCCCCCTGCTTCGCCTAGCCCCCCTGCTTCGCCGAGCCAGCGCGCCGCCACGCCCCAGCCTTGCGCGATCACTGCCGGGGCGAGCGCCTCAGCGGGCGGGCCGTCGGCGATCAGGCGGCCGTCTTTCAGCACAAG
>JANNWO010000177.1:0-4649 GCA_031408395.1 Sphingomonadales bacterium
GCGGTCGAGTACCGCCAGACCTTCCACCGCGATGTCGTGATCGACATGTGGTGCTACCGCCGCTTCGGCCACAACGAGGGCGACGAGCCCAAGTTCACCCAGCCGCTGATGTACGATGCGATCAAGGCCCACCCCAAGGTCAGCGTTTCCTATGAAGCGCGGCTGGTCCGCGAAGGCGTGGTCGCCCCCGGCACCCGCGAGCAGGTCGCGGCCGATTTCGTCGCGCTGCTCGAGGAAGAGTTCGAGGCCGGCAAGAACTACAAGGCCAACGAGGCCGACTGGTTCGGCGGGCGCTGGGCCGGGCTCAACAAGCCCGCCGACCCGGAAACCGCGCGCCGCAGCGTCGAGACCGCAATCGAGCCCAAGGTGCTGGATTCGCTGGGCCGCGTGCTCACCGAAGTCCCCGCCGATCTCGACATTCACAAGACGCTCGACCGCGTGCTCGCCGCCAAGCGCGAGATGTTCGGCTCCGGAGAGGGCTTCGACTGGGCGACTGCCGAAGCGCTCGCCTTCGGCAGCCTTGTCATGGAAGGCTACGGGGTGCGCCTGTCGGGGCAGGATTCGGGACGAGGCACCTTCAGCCACCGCCATGCGGTGTGGGTCGACCAGAAGACCGAGCGCAAATACGTGCCGCTCAGCACACTCCCGCACGGCAAGTTCGAGGTCTACGATTCCACGCTGTCGGAATACGGCGTGCTCGGCTTCGAATATGGTTTCGCGATGGCCGATCCGCGCAGCCTCGTGCTGTGGGAAGCCCAGTTCGGCGACTTCGGTAACGGCGCGCAGATCATGATCGACCAGTTCATCGCCAGCGGCGAGAGCAAGTGGCTGCGCGCCAACGGCCTCGTGATGCTGCTGCCGCACGGCTATGAAGGGCAAGGCCCGGAGCACTCCTCCGCCCGCCTCGAGCGCTTCTTGCAGCTGTGCGCCGACGACAACATGTGCGTGTGCAACATCACCACTCCGGCGAATTACTTCCATGTGCTGCGCCGCCAGATGCTCCGGTCTTTCCGCAAACCGCTGATCATCATGAGCCCCAAGTCGCTCCTGCGCCACCCCATGGCCAAGAGCCACAAGAGCTCCTTCCTCGGCGAGCGGCAGTTCCGGCGCATCCTTTCGGACACCAAAGACATCGCCGACGACAAGGTCCGGCGTCTGGTGCTGTGTTCGGGCAAGGTCGCCTATGATCTGATCGAAGCGCGCGATGCGGCGGGACAGGACGATGTCTCGATCGTGCGGGTCGAGCAGCTCTTCCCCTTCCCCGGCGATCCGCTCGCCGTGCGGCTCCAGCGCATGACGGGCCTTCAGGAGGTCGTGTGGTGCCAGGAAGAGCCGCGCAACAACGGCGCGTGGTTCTTCGTGAACGAGCGGATCGAGGATGCGCTCACCGCCGCCGGGCACAAGGGCATGCGGCCAAGCTATGCGGGCCGCGACGCCTCAGCCTCGCCCGCGACCGGTCTCGCCAGCCGCCATAAGGCCCAGCAAGAAGCGCTCGTCGCCGCAGCACTCGGCCTCTGAGCCCCCCGCCCTTTCACAATACCAGAGCAAGTTTCAGGAAACCGTTTGATGGCCACCGAAATCAAAATCCCCGCCCTTGGCGAATCCGTCACCGAAGGCACCATCGCCGAATGGTTCAAGCAGCCCGGTGAAGCGGTTGCAGCGGACGAGGCGATTTGCAGCCTCGAAACCGACAAGGTCGCGGTCGACGTGCCCTCACCGGTCGCCGGTATCATGTCCGAACACCGCGTGGCGGTTGGCGAGACGGTCGAAGTAGGCGCGGTGATCGCGGTGATCGAGGAAGGCGCGAGCGCGCCTGCCGCGGCTTCCGTTGCGGCTGCGGCACCTGCTGCCCCCGCTGCTGCCCCCGCTGCCCCCGCTGCTGCCAAGGCCGACACCCCCGCCCCGGCTGCCTCGGAAGAACTGCTCAATGCAGCGCAGACCATGTCGCCCGCGGTGCGCCGCGCGGTGCTCGAACACGGCGTCGATCCCTCGACCATCAAGGGCACCGGCAAGGACGGCCGCTTGACCAAGGAAGATGTGCTCGCCGCGGCTGAAGCCCGCAAGACCGGCACCCCGGCACCGACACCCACTCCGGCCTCGGCCCCCGCGCCGGTCGCCGCCGCCGGCACGCGCGGCACCGAGCGGGTCAAGATGACCCGCATGCGCCAGACCATCGCCAAGCGCCTCAAAGCCGCACAGGACAATGCCGCGCTGCTCACCACCTTCAACGACGTAGACATGAGCGCCGTCATCGCAGCGCGCGACAAGTACAAGGACCTGTTCGCCAAGAAGCACGACATCCGTCTGGGCTTCATGGGCTTCTTCGCCAAGGCCGCCTGCCTTGCGCTGAAGGACGTGCCGAGCGTTAACGCCTATATCGATGGCGACGAGATCATCTACCACGACTTCGTGGACATCTCGGTGGCGGTTTCTGCGCCCAACGGCCTCGTTGTCCCCGTGATCCGTGATGCCGACAAGAAGGGCTTTGCCCGCATCGAGCAGGACATTGCCGACTTCGGCGCGCGGGCCAAAGCTGGCACGCTGACCATGGAGGACATGAGCGGCGGCACCTTCACCATCTCGAACGGCGGGGTGTTCGGCAGCCTGATGAGCACTCCGATCATCAACCCGCCGCAGTCGGCCGTGCTGGGCCTCCACCGCATCGAGGACCGCGCGGTTGTGCGCGGCGGCCAGATCGTGATCCGCCCGATGATGTATCTCGCGCTCAGCTACGATCACCGCCTGATCGACGGCCGCGAGGCAGTGACCGCGCTCAAGATCATCAAGGACGCGATCGAGGATCCAACCCGGATGCTGATTGATTTGTAAGGGAGCATTCCCATGGGGATCGCATACTGCCTCATCAGAACAGCCCCGCAGAACGTGGAAATTCTGCGGGGCAGGCCCAAAGCGGTCGCCGAATTCATTTATCAGGACGACGAAGTTTATGAAGAGCCAGCGCCGGGCTTTCTGACGAGACTTCTTGGACGCAAGCCAAAGGTCGACGATGGCCCAGTGCCGGAACGCGTTCAGGGCGACGAGACCGACCTCGATAAGTCTTGGCACATCGTTCACTACCTCTTGAGCGGCGATCCAGGGCGCGGTGAAGGCCCGCTCGCAATCATCGGTGATGACCTCAACCCTCTTGCCGACCTTGATCTCGGCCTCGGTCGGCCGAACGTCATTTCTGCCGACCGGGTGAAGGAATTCGCGCTGAGTGCCTCGGGATTGGCCGACGCGGATTTTCTTGTCCGCTATGTGCCTGAAACCATGCCGCTCGACGAACTCTACATGGGCGAAGTTGTCGCCCGTGGAGATGTTGAGGATATTCAGGAATATGCGCTGGAGAACTTTCACTCTCTGCGCGACTTCGCCAATGAAGCCGCCAAGAACGGCGAAGCGATCATAACCTATTACACGTGAACGGATTACTCGATGGCTGACCATTCCTACGACTACGACGTCCTCATCATCGGCGCTGGCCCCGGCGGCTATGTCGCGGCGATCCGCGCCGCGCAGCTCGGGCTGAAGACCGCCTGCGTCGAAAGCCGCGCCACGCTCGGCGGTACCTGCCTTAATGTCGGGTGCATCCCCTCCAAGGCGCTGCTCCACGGCTCGGAACTGTTCGATGAGGCAGCGAACGGTCATTTCGCCACCTGGGGCATCACCGCCACTCCGACGCTCGACCTTGGCCGGATGATGCAGGAAAAGACCAAAGCCGTGGGCGAGCTGACCGGCGGGGTTGAATTCCTGTTCAAGAAGAACAAGGTTGCCTGGCTGAAAGGCCATGCTGCCTTCGAAGACGCGCACACGGTGATGGTCGGCGGCGAGAAAGTCACGGCCAAGGATATCGTGATCGCCACAGGATCGAGCGTCACGCCGCTTCCCGGCGTTGCGGTCGACAATGCGGGCAAGCGGATCGTCGACAGCACCGGTGCGCTTGATCTCGACGAAGTGCCCGAGCACCTCGTGGTGATCGGCGGCGGGGTCATCGGGCTCGAGCTCGGCAGCGTGTGGCGGCGTCTCGGGGCCAAGGTCACCGTGGTCGAATTCCTCGACCAAGTGCTCCCCGGCATGGACGGCGATGTGCGTAAGGAAGCGGGCAAGATCTTCAAGAAGCAGGGCATGGAAATGATGCTCGGCCACAAGGTCACCGGCGCAAGCGTTGCGGGCAAGACCGTCACCCTCACCATCGAGAAATCGGCGGGCGGCGAGGTGCAGACGCTCACTGCCAGTCACGTGCTAGTCTCGATCGGGCGGCGGCCCAACACCGATGGCCTTGCACTCGACAAGGCGCGGCTTGCCGTCAACAATCGCGGCCAGATCGAAATCGACCACGATTTCCGCACAAGCGTTCCCAATATCTGGGGCATCGGCGATGTCGTTCCCGGCCCGATGCTCGCGCACAAGGCCGAGGATGAGGGCATCGCGGTGGCCGAGAATATCGCCGGGCTGACCGGGATCGTGAACCATGATGTGATCCCCAACGTGGTCTACACCGCGCCCGAAATCGCCGGCGTCGGCATTACCGAGGAACAGGCCAAGGAACGCGGGATCGCGGTCAAGGTCGGCAAGTTCCCGATGATGGCCAACAGCCGCGCCAAGGCCAACCGCGACACCGACGGCTTCGTCAAGGTGATCGCCGATGC
>JANNWO010000178.1:0-1767 GCA_031408395.1 Sphingomonadales bacterium
CGGGCAGCCGCGCGAGATAGGAGTGCTGGCCCAAGGCCGAACCGATCACCGAAACCAGAATCACCACCGCGCCGACCATTCCGAATGCGGCATAGCCATCGGGTTGCAGCTGCGATTCCGGGGTGGGCAGGAACACCGTGAAGGCGAGCACAGACATCGTCAGGCCGCCGAGCCAGCCCGACAGATAACGATAGCGGAACAGCGTGGTGCGTTCGACATAATCACCGGTGATTTCAGGCACCATGCTGATCGAAGGCACCTCGCACGCCGACAGCAGCAGCCGCACGCCCACCGCCAGCGCGACGATCTCCCAATAGGTCGGCACCCCGGTGAAGGGCGGGGACCAAAGCAGCGCCCATGCCAGCGCCAGCGGCACCGGCGCGATGTAGAGCCACGGCAGCCGGCGGCCCCAGCGGGTATAGGTGCGGTCGCACAAGTGCCCGATCAGCGGATCAGCGATGGCATCGATGATCAGCGCCGTCGCCAGCGCCGCGCCAACAATGCCGGCGTCCACCCCCAGCACCAGATTGAAGAACGGCAGCAGGAAGAACGAGAAGCCCCCGTCCTTCACCCCGAAAGCAACCGCTCCGAACCCGTGCATCAGTTTGAGCCTGCCCGGAAGCGGCCCGGTAATCATAGTCATCCGCGAGTGCCCCCGCGGATCGGAATTCCGGCCAATGTCACTCTCCCACTTGGGTTTCGAACCTAGACCGATTGCGCACGGCGTCAATCGCGCTGCGGCTGACGCTACGGCATCCGCGGTGGCACGAAGAGCGCTTGCAGGCTCCGGCGAAATGCCACTAACGTAAGCGTCAAGTGAGAGCATGAGAGAGGAGAGTCGGCATGGCTGACCTGGAAACATTCCGCGCCGAGACCCGCGCGTGGCTAGAAACGAACTGCCCGCCCGAGATGCGCGAGCCCGTCCGCGACGAGAGCGACATCTACTGGGGCGGCCGCCGCGCCACCTTCAAGAACGATGCGCAGAAGGCGTGGCTCGATGCTTGCGTGGCCAAGGGCTACACAGTGCCCGCATGGCCCAAGGAATATGGCGGCGCAGGGCTTTCCCCGGCCGAGGCCAAAGTGCTCCGCGAGGAAATGGGCCGCTTGGGCGCCCGCCCGCCGCTCAGCAGCTTCGGCATCTGGATGCTCGGCCCGGCGTTGCTGCACTTCGGCACCGAAGGTCAGAAGCTGCGATTCCTGAACGAGATCGCCCGCGGCGAGATCCGCTGGTGTCAGGGCTATTCGGAACCGGGCTCGGGCAGCGACCTCGTGTCGTTGCAGACCTATGGCGACGATCAGGGCGATCATTGGGTGGTGAACGGCCAGAAGGTCTGGACCTCCTATGCCGACCACGCCGACTGGATCTTCTGCCTCGTCCGCACCGACAAGGCCGACAAGTATCAGGGCATCACCTTCATGCTGTTCGACATGGCGAGCGGAGGGGTCACGACCAAGCCGATCCTGCTGATCAGCGGCAACTCGCCGTTCTGCGAGACCTTCTTCGACAATGTCGCCGTGCCCAAGTCCTACGGCGATGATTGCCCGGCTTATGTGGGCACGATCAACCGGGGCTGGGACGTGGCAAAGTATCTGCTCGGCCACGAACGCGAGATGATCTCGGGCGCCGACGGCGGCGACCGCACGGCCGGGATCGGCGCGGCGATGAAGCGCCATGCGACCAAGCTCGGCGACGATCTCGATCCTGTGCTGCGCGCTGAGCTCGCGATGTTCGATGTCGACGCGCTGGCCTATACCGCAATGGGCGAG
>JANNWO010000179.1:0-3413 GCA_031408395.1 Sphingomonadales bacterium
CCGAGAACGCGCATAGTTCTGGTTTATTGCGTCCTGGTGCTCGCCATCTTGCGGCGCGCAATCTGGCGGCTTTGTCCCCATGAGCGGCTCCGATCCGGTCGTCCATACGGAACACACTGGTCCCCCTATTTTTGCCGATAGTGGCTCAAATAGCGGAATCGCCCTCTTTGTCGTTCTGTCGTTCGCCTGGACCTGGGGCTTCGGGTTCGTTGCATCACAGATATCGACAGGATCGCCAGCGCTGGGCGCTTTCCTAATGATTGTGGCGGGCTTCGGGCCAAGCCTCGCTGGAGTTGCCGTGGTTGCGGTCTCTACTGGAAGGTCAGGCGTTCACCACTGGATTGGACGCTGCGTCAATGGGCGTGTGGGGTGGGGCTGGTACGTTATAGCCTTTCTGGTTTCGCCAGTCGTGATGGTAATCGCATTGGCTTTGAACGGTCTAATGGGCGGGTCCCTTCCCGCATTCCCTGCCGCCTCCCAGATCCCTCTCGCCATAGCAAACTTCGGGCTGGTGCTAGTCATCGGTGGGCCGCTCGGCGAGGAGTTCGGCTGGCGCGGGTATCTGATGCCCACGCTGACGGCTCGGATGAGCTGGCGTGCAGCGAGCCTCGGGGTCGGGGTGGTATGGGGGCTGTGGCACCTACCACTGTTCTTCATGGACGGCACTGCGCAGGCGCAGATGTCGATCGCCATCTTCCTGATCAACATCATCGCCGGCTCGGTGTTGTTCGGGTGGCTGTTCGAGCGCACTGCGCGAAGCGTTTTCCCCGCTCTCGTGATGCATACTTCGCTCAATGCGTTCGCCGGCATTCTCGGCATCGTTCCGAAGGCGACTACGGAGCTGCCATACATACTGGTCACGGGGCTGCTCGTACTCATCGCCGCCGTCCTGCTTATCCTGCCAGACAGAACCCAGAGTCATGGGCAGGCGCGCGGTCGGTCACAGCCGCCATGTTGATCCTCTATCTCGTGCAAGGCCTCGTGCCGCTTGGCCTGATCGCATGGTTGGCACTGGCCCCGCCGCGGAGCATTGCCGGCATGTGGATGCAGGTGCTGGCGACAGGCACAGGGCTGATCGCCATCGGCGTGACGGGCATCTGGGCGTTTCCGCCGTGGTGGACGTTTTACGCCTTGGCAGCACTGCTGGTGGCCGCCGCGCTGGTCGCACTGACGAAACGGCGGCAATGCGGGATTTGGCCAAAGGCGTTTATGGGCTGGCTATCATTGGCGGGCTTCGCGGCCCTCGGCCTTTACGCGGCCAATGTATCGCGGCTGGCTTTCGCGGCCAGAGAGATGCCCGCTGGACGCAGCATCGCATTATCCTCGCCGCTTGGGCCGGGTGTTTACCTCGTCGCAAACGGAGGGAATGCGCCCTCGGTCAACGCGCATGCGAGCTTGCTCGATCAACCGGATGCCCGGCACCAGCCCTACGTCGGCACGGCCCACGGCGTCGATCTCGTCGCGCTCGATCACTGGGGCCTGCGCGCCGAGGGAATCATGCCGATCGACCCGGCACGCTATGTGATCTTCGGCCGGCATGTCATCGCGCCTTGCATGAGCGAGGTGCTCGCGGCTGTCGATGGGCTGCCCGACATGCCGGTACCAAAGGTGGATCAAAATCATCTTGCAGACAATCATGTGATCCTGCGGTGCGCATGCGCGGACGTCCTGCTCGGCCATTTCCGCAAGGGATCGCTGCTTGTTAGCACGGGCCAGAGCCTCGCCATGGGCGATCCGATCGCGCAAGTGGGCA
Organism: Sphingomonadales bacterium; assembly: GCA_031408395.1. Lineage (GTDB taxonomy): Bacteria > Pseudomonadota > Alphaproteobacteria > Sphingomonadales > Sphingomonadaceae > Erythrobacter. The sequence continues at coordinate 1,754 of JANNWO010000179.1, forward strand.
ACTCTGGCAATACCAGCGAGCCGCACCTGCACATCAACGCCATGCAACGCGGAACGCCGGACGCGCCGTTCGCGGGTGCTCCGAGAGATCGAGATGACCGGCAGGTTTGCTGCGTTCGAGAAACATGGCCCGATAGACCATACCGGCCGCTGTATAACGGCGTCAGGTATACCTTTGGTAGCGGAGGAGGGACTCGAACCCCCGACACCAGGATTATGATTCCCGTGCTCTAACCAGCTGAGCTACTCCGCCCCAAGGGGCATCCGGCGGCCATTCCTGCCGGATTCGAACACCGGGTGTGGGCCCGGGCGAGGCGGGCACTTAAGGCGGGCACGGCGCGGGGTCAAGCCCCTTGGCGCGCACCTGCTGGCCTTGCCTCAGACCCGCTCGCGGCCCCGGAAGGCGCAGGTCTTGACGTGCTCCCAAGGCCCGCCGCGATAGCGATGCAGCGCCAGCGCCGGGAAGCCGAAGCGGGGCTTCATCATCCACGGCGCGAGGCTCGGCGCGAGCCACGCCTGAAGCGCCCGCGCCTCATCCTTCGTGACCTTGTTCTGGATGGTGATGTGCGGGCGCGGCTCGTGGAGATCCTGCTGCGTCAGGCTGCCGCGAAAATGCTCGGCGATCAGCGCCCGAAGCGCGAGCAGGTCGGGCGCTTCCAGAGCGATCGCGGTGCCTTTGCCCAGGTCCATCACCCCCTTCACTGCCCCCTGCGGCGCGGCGAACTCGGCGGCGATGCGAGGGATGAAGGTGACTAGCTCGTCCAGCAGCGCCGGAGCGAAGGCGTGGAACAGCGTGACGTGGGCGTGGAGGTGGTTGCGCTCAGGCGGGAAATGCGCGCGGCGCAGGCCTTCGGCAAAGCCTTGGAGGTCGGGCGGCAACACGGCGGTGAGGATGAAGGGATCGGCCATCATCCTGCCTTACCTACATCTCGCCCCGCTCGCGGCGGATCGCATACCACTTGGCGACGTTGGCATTGTGTTCGGCGAGCGTAGCCGCGAACCAGTGCCCGCCGGTGCCGTCGGCGACCATGAACAATGCGCCGGTGTTCTCCGGGTTCATCACCGCCGCGATGCTTGCGCGCCCCGGATTGGTGATCGGACCTTCGGGCAGCCCGACGAAGGTGTAGGTGTTGTAGCCGTTGACTGCGGCGATCTCCGACTGGCGGATGCGGCGGCCCAGCGGCTTGCCCTTGGTGAGCGGATAGATGATCGTCGGGTCGGCCTGCAGTTTCATGCCCGTACGCACCCGGTTGGAATAGAGCCCGGCGACCATGCGGCGTTCAGAGGGCTTGCCGGTCTCCTTCTCGACGATCGCAGCGAGGGTGAGCGCCTCGCGCATCGTGTCGACCGCCACGCGGGGGGCGCGCCTGGCCCACTCCTCGGCGAGCGCCTTGTCCATCGCCGCCTGCATCTGCTCCACCAGCTTGGCGCGCGATTGGCCGCGTTCGAAGGCGTAGGTGTCGGGCAGGATCGATCCCTCGGGCGGCACGGCGACATTGCCGCTCAGCAACGGCTCGGCCATAAGGCGTTCCCAGACGAGGACCGAGGGCATTCCTTCGGGGATCGTCACAAATCGCCGGATCACATCGCCCGACTGGAAGGCGGCAAGGATGTCGCTCTGGCTCATGTCGGGGGTGAGCTTGAACTCGCCCGCCTGGATC
>JANNWO010000180.1:0-6491 GCA_031408395.1 Sphingomonadales bacterium
GTTACCGGGCCGATGGCGATCGGCTTCAAGGCCGGTGGAGGGGGAAGCATGGTCATAATGCGAGAGGTTGCCTAAAATTTGAGCAAGCGCTTAGTGGATTGCCGAAAGGCCGTCCAGACCCTAAGCGAACGCCCCGATGGCAGACCCCTCTCTCCTCCCCTCGTTCGCCGCGATTGTGGTGGCCGCTGGCAAGGGCCTGCGCGCCGGGGGGGACACGCCCAAGCAGTTCAGGATGTGGCGCGGGAAGCCGCTGATCCGGCACTCAATCGAGGCGCTTCACGCTGCGGGGGCCAAGCCGCTGGTGGTCGTGATCGCAGGGAATGCGCGGGTCCATGTCGAGGCGGCATTGGCGGGCATCGAAGGCCTGCAATACGTTACCGGCGGCGCGACCCGGCAGGACTCGGTGCGCGCCGGGCTCGAGGCGCTGGCTGCCGCCGCCCCGACAAGCGTCCTAGTCCACGACGCTGCCCGCCCCGACCTGCCGCGCGACGTCGTTGCCCGCCTGCTTGCGGCGCTGGACAACGCCCCGGGCGCAATCCCTGTGCTACCCGTCGTCGACAGCATCGCGCTGGCCGACGATTCTAGCTACATGGTCGGCAAGGCAACACGCGAGACCTTGCGCCGCGTGCAGACCCCGCAGGCTTTCCGCTTTGTCGATATCCTCGCCGCGCACCGCGCATGGGCCGACGCCACCGGCGCAGGCGACGATGCTCAGGTGCTGATGGCAAGCGGCGGTTCAGTCGCATTCGTCGACGGGGACGAGCGGCTCAAGAAGATCACATACGCAGAGGATTTCGACGACATGCCCGCAGCACCCGCCTTCCGCATCGGACAAGGCTTCGACGTGCACCGGCTCGAAGCCGGCGAGGAGCTTTGGCTGGGCGGCGTTCTGATACCCCACGACAAGGGCCTCGCAGGTCATTCCGACGCCGACGTGGCGCTCCACGCGATCACCGACGCGGTGCTGGGTGCGGTCGGGCAAGGCGATATTGGCACGCATTTCCCACCGAGCGATCCTCAGTGGCGCGGCGCGCGCTCGGGGCAGTTCCTAACACACGCGGTCGGCCTCGCCCGCGCGGCGGGCTACACCATTGCCAATGTCGACCTTACCCTGATCTGTGAAGCACCCAAGATCGGGCCGCACCGGCCCGCGATGCGCGCCGAGGTTGCGCGGCTGATGGGGATCGGCGAAGATGCGGTGAGCATCAAGGCCACCACCACCGAGAAGCTCGGCTTCACCGGCCGCGGTGAAGGCATCGCTGCACAAGCTATCGTTCTCGTGACACTAACCGCCTGAGGAACCCTCGCCCATGACCCAACGGATGATTGCCTCCCTCCTTGCCCTTGCCGCGCTCGCTTCTGCCCAGACAGCGCAGGCGCAGGAGCAAGCCTGCGTCGCGCCCGCCGACCTTTCGGACGCGGTTGTCTATGCCATGCCGATCGCCTTCGACGCGGCGGGCACAGCATGTGCCAATCGCCTCACCAAAAGCGGCTTCATGGCAACCCAGGGCGATGCCTACATCGCCCAGTTCCGTGCCGGGCAGGACAAGGCCTGGCCGGGCGCTTTCCGGATGATCAAGACCTTCATGGCCGATCAGAACAAGAACGGGTCCGACGCGAGCAGCGCGGATATCGGCCCGATGATAGCCAATATGCCGGAAAGCGCGCTGCGTCCCTTCTTGGACGCGCTGATCGGACAGATGATCGCTGAGGAAATCAAGCCCGACAGTTGCGCCAAGATCGAGCGCGGGCTTGAGATGATCAGCCCGCTGCCGACCGACAATGTCGGCGGGCTGGTCGCTTTCATCATCGAGGTTTCAGACATGAAGAACCCGCCGGTTTGCGCCGCGCCGCAGGCAGCAGCGAAGCGATAACCCCGGACATGCCGCTTTCGCTTCTGCCCGATGACATTGCAGCGCTCGCCGCGCGCGTCGTTTCCGAGAACATCGCGCAGGGGCGCAAGGTGGCGCTTGCGGAGAGCTGCACCGGCGGCCTCGTCGCCGGCGCGCTGACCGAGATCGCGGGCTCGTCGGCAGTGCTTGACCGCGGCTACGTGACCTATTCGAACGAGGCGAAGATGGAGATGCTGGGCGTCTCGCGCGATATCATCGAGACCTTTGGCGCAGTGTCGGTCGCCTGCGCCTGGGCGATGGCCAAAGGCGCGCTCGACCGCTCGAAAGCGGATATAGCGGTGGCGATCAGCGGCGTTGCGGGGCCGGGAGGCGGCACGCCGAACAAGCCGGTCGGCACGGTCGTGTTTGCCCGGGTGGTCCGCAATTCGGTCGGCGACCCGGAGGGTGAACTGAAGTTCTTCGAAGGCGGCGAAGGCCCGGACGGCCGCGCCGAGATCCGCCGTCAGGCGACGCTCTGCGCGCTCGAACTGCTGCTACCGTAAAGCGCGGCGGCGCGGGTCTCGAAGGCCTCGACCATCTTGCGGAAGGCCCGGTCGAAATACTGCCCCGCAATCCTCTCGAACAGGCGGTTCTTGAACGTGAAGTCGACGAGGAAGTCGATTTCGCAGGTGTGATCGTCAACCACCCGGAAAGTCCAGACATTGTCGAGGTCAGACAGCGGCCCGTCGACATAGTGCACCGCGATCTCGCGCGGGCGGGTTTTGGTTACGCGCGAGGTGAAGCTTTCGCGGATCGCCTTGAAACCCACCACCATGTCGGCGACCATCTCGGTCTCGCTGTTCGAACGGACACGGGTGGCGATCACCCAGGGCAGGAACTCGCCATAACGGTCCACGTCCGCGACCAGATCGAACATCTGTTCGGCGCTGAAGGGGAGGCGGCGGGTTTCGCGGATGCCGGGCACTAGAGCTGAACCTTGGCTCCAGCGCGCGCCAGCTTCTCCTCACGTGCGGCCTTCATCACCGCAAAATCGTCGCCCGCGTGATAGCTTGAGCGGGTTAGCGGGGTTGCGGCGACCTGCAGGAAGCCCTTGGCACGGGCGATCGCACCGTAAGCTGCGAAGGCCTTGGGAGTGACGAATTCCTCTACCGCGGCGTGCTTCGGCGTCGGCTGGAGATATTGCCCCATGGTGATGAAATCGACTTCTGCACAGCGCATGTCGTCCATCACCTGGTGCACTTCGAGCCGCTGCTCGCCAAGGCCCAACATGATGCCCGACTTGGTGAAGATGAGCGGATTGTGCGCCTTCACTTCCTCCAGCAGCCGCAGCGACGCGTAGTAACGCGCACCAGGGCGGATCGTGGGGTACAGGCGCGGCACGGTTTCGAGATTGTGGTTGTAGACGTCCGGCCCCGCTTCGCAGATCATCTCCACCGCGCGGCGCATCTTGCCGCGGAAATCAGGGGTAAGGATCTCGATCGTGGTGTTGGGCGTGGTGCGGCGCAGCGCCTCAATGACCTTGACGAATTGAGAGGCCCCGCCGTCAGCCAGATCGTCGCGGTCGACGCTGGTGATGACGATGTGCTGCAGCCCCATCTTGGCCGCAGCGATCGCGGTGTTCTCGGGCTCGAAGGGATCGACTGCGCGTGGCATTCCGGTCTTGACGTTGCAGAAGGCACAGGCCCGCGTGCAGACATCGCCGAGGATCATCACCGTCGCGTGCTTCTTGGTCCAGCACTCGCCGATGTTCGGGCAGGCAGCTTCCTCGCAAACGGTGTGGAGGTTGAGCTCGCGCATCAGCTTGCGGGTTTCGTTGTAGCCCTCGCTGACCGGCGCGCGCACGCGGATCCAGTCGGGCTTGCGCTGGCGGGCGGGCCGTTCCGGGGCTGGCTGGGGCTGCGGCGTGCTGGCAAGGTCGTTCATAAAGGGCATTTAGGCTTACAGCGCCGCTCCCGCAAGCGCGCTGCCAGTTGCAATTCCCTCACCGTCCCTCACAAAAAGAGCGCCGGACCCGAAGATCCGGCGCTCGCTTTTGATTGTCGTGATTAGAGGCGTCAGTTGCCGGTCGCGCCGCCGCCCGTCGCGGCGGACGCCTTCTGGCCGGCATAGGCCGCCCACAGCTGCGCCACGAGGGCGCGCGGGCCTTCGACCTTACCGAGCGTTTCGCGCGCGGCATCGCTTTGCCCAAGCCCGATCTGAGCGATGCCCAGGCGGGTCTGGAGAAGGTTGCGGTCAGCACCCGGCATGCCGAGAGCCTTCTGGTAGAAGGCCGCAGCCTTGGCATATTCGCTGTGGCTCAGAAAAGCCTCGCCAGCAGCCAGCACAGTGCGCAACTGAGCCGCGGGGGCGTTGGCATCGCGCTCGAGCAGGGGGAGCGCGGTACGGTCCTCGGCGATGAGGCCGTTGGCCATCTTGGCCTGTTCCTCGACCCAGCTGTCGCTGCCCTTGGGGATGACGCCCTTCGCGTTCGCCTCGTCGATCACAGCCTTCACCTCGGCCGGCAGGCGGCGGGTGTCGGCGGACTCGATGTAGGTGACGTAGTCGTTCTTCTCCCTGAGCGCCCCGACCTGCTTGCCGAGCCGCAGCAGATCGAGCATCACCGGCGGGTCGAAATCATTGAGGTTGCGCGTGATATTGATGGCGTCGCGCCAGTTATCCGTCGTCGGATAATCTGCGACCCAGTTGCGCGAGAATTCGTAGACCTGCGGGACGATCTCGTCGTCATAGGCAAGCTTCACGCCGCGCTGATATATCCGCTGGTCGACCGGCGCACCCTCGGCCTTGCGCGCGGCAATCACATCGCTGAGCACCTTGAGCCCATCAACGGTACGGCCCTCGTTTAGGTACAAGTCGGCCAGGTTGATCTGCAGGTCGGTAGGCGTGAGGCCCTGCGCCGAATACTTGAGATCGATCGCCATCTGGATATAGGCGCGCGCCTTGTCATACTGCTTCAGCTGGGCGGAAAGCTGCGAGGCAACGACGTTGAACCTCCCGGCATCTTCGCTGGGAAGCTTGCCGCTGGCGATCATCAGTTCCGCACCTTGCAACTGCAACGCCGGGTCTTTGCTGATGATGCCCGAATTGTACATCATCGCACCCGTCGCGCTCTTCTCGTCCGGCGTGTTCGCGAGCGACACGAGTGCGAGGATTTGTGGCTTGAGCGTGGCAAAATCCGGTGTCGGTACCTTGAGTGCCGTCTCGATCGGCTGGTATGCCTTGACGAATTCCTGAGAGTAGGCGGCCTTCGGGGCTTCCTTCTCGTCCTTCTTTTTCTTCTGGGCATAGGCAGCGTCGGCGAAGCCGGGGACCGCGAGCAAGGCGGTGCCGCTGGCGAGCGCCACGGCTAGACCGAGCTGGCGCGCAAGGCCAGCAGAACGACGGGGCGAAGACAAGTTGGTCAAAGCATCCTCCACAAGTAGCGCAGCCCTCGCCCCTTTTGATCGGATAAGGCGGGTACTGCCCGAATACCGACCGAGCCTTTGAACGGCTCGAACGGGATTTGCAATTGCCCGGTAGGCACGCTGTGCTGAATGGGCTTTGAATGCCCGTCTTGCCGCGGCCAGCGAGATTGTGCGGGGAAATGTGGAAAAAGCTTCACCGTTCTTGTTGTGTTCCGGGGCTATGGTGGCGAAACCTCCAGCAAGTGCCTAAATGGAAACCACTCGCCGGCCCTGCTAAGGCCCGGCCCGCCGCAGCGGCACAATAACACCAACAGAAACGGCCCAGACCTTGAGCGACGACACCGACATCATCGATCCTCCCGCCGCAAGCCCGATGGGCGGCTTCGAACGCATCGACATCGTCGACGAGATGAAGTCGAGCTATCTCGACTATGCTATGAGCGTGATCGTCAGCCGTGCGCTGCCCGACGTGCGCGACGGGCTCAAGCCGGTGCACCGCCGCATCCTATTCGCAAGCCAGGAAGGTGGCTTTGTCGCCGGGCGGCCGTACCGCAAGAGCGCCAAGATCGTCGGCGACGTGATGGGCAACTACCACCCGCACGGCGATTCCGCGATCTACGACGCGCTCGCGCGGATGACGCAGCCGTGGTCGATGCGGGTGCCGCTGATCGACGGTCAGGGCAACTTCGGCTCGATGGACCCCGATCCGCCGGCCTCGATGCGTTACACCGAAGCGCGGCTCGCGCGGGTCGCCAACAGCCTGCTCGACGATCTCGACAAGGACACGGTCGACTTCACCGAGAACTACGACGGTAGCCGCAAGGAACCGACGGTGCTGCCGGCGCGCTTCCCCAATCTGCTGGTCAACGGTGCGGGCGGAATCGCGGTCGGCATGGCGACCAACGTGCCGCCGCATAACTTGGGCGAAGTGATCGACGCCTGCTTTGCCTACATGGACAACCCGGCGATCACGTCGGAAGAGCTGATTCAGTACATCCCCGGCCCCGATTTCCCGACCGCGCCGCTGATCCTCGGCACGCACGGCGCGCGGCAGGCCTACACCACCGGGCGCGGGTCGATCCTGATGCGCTGCCGGCACGAGATCGAATCCACTCGCGGCGCCAAGAGCGAAGGCCGCGAGAGCATCGTCTTTACCTCGATCCCCTACCAGGTCGGAAAGAATTCGCTGGTCGAGAAGATCGCTGATGCCGCCAAGGAAAAGCGGATCGAAGGCATC
>JANNWO010000181.1:0-4738 GCA_031408395.1 Sphingomonadales bacterium
CCGATGATCAGCTTACGCATCAGTCGAGCGCTTTGACGATTTCCTCGACCATCTTCTTGGCGTCGGCCAGCAGCATGACGGTCTGGTTCATGTAGAAGACGTCGTTATCGACCCCGGCATAGCCGACGCCCCCCATCGAGCGTTTGATGAAGAACACCTGCTTGGCCTTTTCGACGTCGAACACCGGCATCCCGTAGATCGGCGACGACTTGTCGGTCTTGGCCGCCGGGTTCACCACGTCGTTCGCCCCAATGATGAAGGCAACGTCGGCCTGCGCGAATTCGGAGTTGATGTCCTCCAGCTCGAACACATCGTCATAAGGCACGCTGGCTTCGGCGAGCAGCACGTTCATGTGCCCCGGCATCCGGCCTGCGACGGGGTGGATGGCATACTTCACCTCCACGCCCTTTGCCCTGAGCTTGTCGCCCATTTCGCGCAGCGCGTGCTGGGCTTGGGCCACCGCCATCCCGTAGCCGGGGATGATGATGACCTTCTCGGCCTGCTCGAGCATGTAGGCGGCGTCTTCCGCGCTGCCCTGCTTGTAGGGGCGCTGTTCGCGCGCTCCGCCAGCACCTGCGGCCTCCGGCGCTGCGCCGAAGCCGCCTGCGATCACCGAGATGAAGCTGCGGTTCATCGCGCGGCACATGATGTAGCTGAGGATCGCGCCCGAGCTTCCGACCAGCGCGCCGGTGATGATCATCGCGGTGTTGCCGAGCGTGAAGCCCATCGCCGCCGCGGCCCAGCCCGAGTAGCTGTTCAGCATCGAGACGACCACGGGCATGTCCGCCCCGCCGATCGGGATGATCAGCAGGAAGCCGATGATGAAAGCGAGCACGGCAACCGCAAGGATCATCCAGCCCTCACCCGCGCCGCCTTGCGGCGAGACGGTGTAGAGCCCGATCAGCGCGATGATCGCCACCAGCGTGCCAAGGTTGATGACATGGCGCCCCGGCAGCATGATCGGTGAACCGCTCATCCGGCCGGAAAGCTTGAGGAAGGCGATGATCGAGCCCGAGAAGGTGATCGCCCCGATGGCGATCCCGAGGCCCAGTTCCACCCGGCTTACCGCCATGATCTGGCCTGCGCCGTCGACAATCCCGAAGGACTGCGGATCGAGCCACGCGCCGAGGCCGACGACAACGGCCGCCAAGCCGACGAGGCTGTGGAAGCCCGCGACCAGTTCCGGCATCGCGGTCATGGCGATGCGGCGGGCGATGACCACGCCGATTGCGCCGCCGATGCCAACTGCGATCAGGATCTCGGCAATATTGGCGATCTTATGGGTGACCAACGTCGTCCCCACAGCGAGCGCCATGCCGATCATGCCATTGCGATTACCCGTCTGACTGGTGGCCGGGCTGGAAAGCCCGCGCAGCGCGAGGATGAAGAACACGCCCGAAACGAGATAAGCGAGCATCGCCCAGGCAGGCGTTCCGCCCCCGTGGGCTGCGCCCGCCGCAAGAATGGAGAAGCTCATCCCTTACTTCCCCTTCTTCTTGTACATTGCGAGCATGCGCTGCGTCACCGCAAAGCCGCCGAAGATATTGATGCTGGCGAGCACCACCCCGAACAGGCCGAGATATTTGGCGATCGGGCTGTTCGCTTCAGCCGCCGCAATCAGCGCGCCGACGATAATCACCGAGGAGATCGCGTTGGTCACCGCCATCAGCGGGGTGTGGAGCGCCGGGGTCACCGACCAGACGACGTAATAGCCCACGAAGCAGGCCATCACGAAGATGCTGAGAATTGCAATAAAGTCCATTAGCCGGACACTCCGTAACCTAAGATGAAGAAAGGAGAATCCAAGAACGGTGTGACAGCCTTGATCCGTGGCTTGCCATCCTCGAGTCCGAGTATCTCAAATTGCGCGCCGAACGCGCTGAAGCGTCCGGGAAGTTCATCCGCGCCGAACTTCTGATCTGCGCGAACGTGCAGGAAGACAACGTTATTGTCGCCCTCGCGCCGCGGCGTCATCCCGAACCGGTATGTGCCGCCAATTGTCTTGCCGAGGTAGCGAAATTCCGCAAATTCCTTGCCACGCCATTCAGCGGGAACGCCGAGCCGATAAGCTGCGGGGCGTATCGCAGCTTTCGGTTTTGGCTGTTTGAAAGTCCCAACGAATGCCGTCATCACGAGCGACTTCAGCGAAGTCACACTTTCGAACGATCCGTCGGCATTACTATCGATCAGACAAAGATATTTGTTTTTGGGCGGACCAAGCGGCAGACCAAATGCCTCCGCTCTGTTGGCGACGTAAGTATTGCAAGCCACACGGGTAGCGCCCTGTAACATGGCAAGCTGGCTACCCTCCGGCAGGAGTTCCGTGCCGTCGCCTGACATTGCCGGAGCGGTGGTGACCACCATTGACATGGGGACCAGCCTTGCGCGGGCAACGACATCATTGGATTTGAACAACTTTGCCGGCTCAAGCTCTTTTTGCGGCACAATGCGCCAGACCATCGTCAGGTCGTCAGGCTGCTGCGCAGTGGCCAAGCCACCACACGCTGCCGAGACGAGCACAATTGCAGCAATGAAGCCCTTGAGCTTCAAACCAGCAGCCTCTCGTTCACAACCTTGCCGCCCTGCGTGAGCCGGATCGCGTTGCCGATTTCCTCGTCGAGCACGGGACGCCCAGCCTCCTTGTCCCAGAAGGCGTTGAGGAAGTTGAAGTGGTTGCGCGAAAACAGCGCCGAGGCGTCCGCGGGCAGGTGCGCGGGCGTGTTCGAGAAACCGATGATGTTGACGCCGTGGCGGACCACGACCTCGTCCGGCACCGAGCCTTCGACGTTGCCGCCCGTCCCGTCCCCTTGGGCCACCGCAAGGTCGAAGATCACGCTGCCCGGCTTCATCGTCGCGATCTGCGCGTCGGTGACGAGGCGCGGCGCCGCGCGGCCCGGGATCAACGCGGTGGTAATCACGATGTCCTGCTTGGCGATGTGGCTGGACACCAGTTCGGCCTGCGCCTTCTGGTATTCCTCGCTCATTTCGGTGGCATAACCGCCCGAGCCTTCGCCTTCGATGCCGGCGACGTTCTCGACGAAGATAGGCTTGGCGCCCAGCGACTGGATCTGTTCTTTGGTGGCCGAGCGAACGTCGGTCGCAGAGACCTGCGCGCCCAGACGCCGCGCGGTGGCGATCGCCTGAAGGCCCGCGACGCCCACGCCCATGATGAAGGCGCGCGCGGCCTGCACGGTGCCGGCTGCAGTCATCATCATCGGGAAAGCACGGCCATAGACATCCGCCGCCGCCAGCACCGCCTTGTAACCGGCAAGGTTTGACTGCGAGGACAAGACGTCCATCGACTGCGCGCGGGTGATGCGCGGCATGAACTCCATGCTCAGCGCCTCGAAGCCTGCCGCTGCGTATGCGTCAACCGTGCCGCGATTGGCGAAGGGATCGAACAGCGCCGCCACCCATGCGCCCGCATTCGCGCCCTTGAGCAGCGCCACATCGGGCGCCTGGATGCCGAGCACGATGTCGGCGTCCTTCACCGTCGCAGACGCATCGGCAAGGGTTGCCCCGGCTTCCGCATAGGCAGCGTCGGGAATCGAGGCGATCACCCCCGCGCCCGCCTCGACTGCGACCGTAAGGCCCAGCGCAGCAAACTTCTTGACCGTTTCCGGCGTGGCGGCGACGCGCGTCTCGCCAGAGGCGCGCTCCTTCAGGATGGCGATTTTCACTGGTGCGCCGGCTTAGCTAGCGATCAGCGCAACGACGACGAACGCGATCACCGCGATCACCGGGACAGCCCATTTGAGCGTGGCCATGAAGCCGCCGTAAGTGGCCTCGGCCTTTTCCATGTCGTGAACAGTCATCTTGCAAGTTTCCCCTTGGGCACCCGAACGCACCGCTGTGCGAATGGTTGCCGAGTGGTTGTCGAAAGTTCGGGCCGCACGGCCCCTGACGCTCCCGTATCGGAGCCGTCCGCCTATCTCAAGTCACCTTTAGTGAGAGGAAGGCGTCCACACACAGCCTCGCGCGCTTTGCCGGAACTGTCCCGCCGCGGCACAGCCTTAATCACGTCTTTACCTCCCCGCTCTATCCACAACCTCGTGATCAACGCAAAAAAGAGGGCCGCGGCCCCGCGAACGAGGGAAAGCGAGCAGCAGGACTGATGGTCGACACGAATGGCCTACCCACTGTGCAGGAAGACGCGCGAATCGTCATGCTCATCGACGACGAGCCCGCGCAGTCGCGGCTCATCACCGCGATCGCTGCGCGCGACGGCTGGCGTACGATCGTCGCCCCCGATGCCGAAACCGCAATCGCGATGCTCGGCACCCGTGAGGGGATGCAATTGTCGGCAATCCTGCTCGACCAGTGGGTGCCGGGCGACGATGCCTGCACGCTGATCGCCGAGTTGAAGTCGCGCCGCCCTGCCCTGCCGATCCTGATGCTGACCACCAGCGCCTCGCCGTTGCTCGCTGTCGAGGCGATGCGCGCAGGTGCCAGCGACTATCTGGTGAAGCCGGTCTCGCCCGACCGGCTGATGGAGGCGCTGCGCACTGTCACCACCCGCGAGAGCCCGCGCGACGAGCTCGCGCCGCTCACTGAAAAGATGTCGGCCACGCTCGATTTCGACGCGATGATCGGCACCGCGCCGAAGTTCCGCACCGCGCTGGCGCAGGCCGCCAAGGCCGCGCGCGGCCACGGCCACGTCCTGATCGAGGGCGAGACCGGCACCGGCAAGGAAATGCTGATGCGCGCGATGCACGGCGCGTCCCCGCGCTCCAAGGAG
>JANNWO010000182.1:0-10588 GCA_031408395.1 Sphingomonadales bacterium
ATCGGCATGGCCGCGCACATGGAAATGAAGACGCCGCACCACAGCTACGCCATCCTCGACCGGCGCGACAATCTCGGCGGGACGTGGGACCTGTTCCGTTATCCAGGCGTCCGCTCGGACAGCGACATGCACACGCTGGGCTTCGATTTCGAGCCGTGGCGGCACGAGAAGTCGATCGCCGATGCGCCCGCGATTCTCGATTATCTCGACCGGATCGTCGACGAGCGCGGCATCCGCCAGCACATGCGCTTCGGCCACAAGGTGATTGCCGCCGATTTCCGCCACGAGGACGCGCGCTGGCACGTCGAGGTCGAGAAGGCCGACGGTTCGCGCAGCCACCTTACTGCGGGCTTCGTCTATCTGGGTGCAGGCTATTACGACTACGACGAGCCCTATGATCCGGGCTTCGATTTCGGCGAATTCGAAGGGCAGGTGCTCCACCCGCAGTTCTGGCCCGATGATCTCGAATACGCGGACAAGAACGTGGTGGTGATCGGCTCGGGCGCAACCGCAGTGACCATCGTCCCCTCGATGGCGCGCGAGGCGGCGCATGTAACTATGCTCCAGCGCACCCCGACATGGATGTTCAGCCGGCCCGCCAAGGACGCCTTCGCCAATTTCTTGCGCAGGGTCTTGCCCGACAAGCTCGCCTACCGCGTGACCCGCTTCAAGAACATCAAGATGCAGGATTTCAGCTTCAAGCTGGCGCGCGACAAGCCGCAGAAGGTGAAGGACGCGCTCTACAAGAACCTCGAGAAGGCCTTGGGGCCGGACTACGACAAGTCCTCCTTCACCCCGCCCTACAACCCGTGGGAACAGCGCCTGTGCCTGGTGCCCGACCAAGACCTTTTCACCGCGATGAAGGCGGGCAAGGCGAGCGTCGTGACGGGCCACATCGCCAAGTTCGAGAAGGGCGGTGTGCGCCTCGCCGATGGCGCGTTCCTTCCCGCTGACATCGTGGTGACCGCCACGGGCCTCAAGCTCGCGGTGGCGGGCAAGATCGACGTGCGGGTGGATGGTGAACCCGTCGCCTTCAACGAGCGGTTCTACTACAAGGGCTGCATGTTCTCGAACCTGCCCAACCTTGCGGTGGTGTTCGGATATCTCAACGCCAGCTGGACGCTGCGGGCAGACATCAACTCGGATTATGTGTGCCGGGTGCTAGAACACATGCGCAAGACCGGCACAGCTATTGCCACCCCGGTGCTGACGAAGGATGCCGAGGGGCAGATCGTCGAGGACGACGTGTTCGACTTCTCGAGCGGCTACATCCAGCGCGGCAAGCACATCATGCCGCGCAACTCGGTCGCTTATCCGTGGCGCCTCAATCAGGAATACGTGATCGACCGCAAGCAGATGAAAGACGACCCGCTGACCGACGGCTTCCTGACCTTCACCCGTGCAGGTGCAATTGCGCAGCTAGGCGAGGAGCAGCTGGAGGCGGCGGAATAAGGCCGAAAGGCGGGTGACTATCCTCTTCCGATTGCGCCCGCCTTCCCCTAACCATCCCCCATGACCTCTCCCGACAAGATCTGGACCGCCGGACTCATCGTCATTGGCGACGAAATCCTCTCCGGCCGCACCCACGACAAGAACATCGCACAGGTAGCAAGCTGGCTGCAGGTGCAGGGCATCCGCCTATCCGAGGTTCGGGTGGTGCCCGATATCGAGGCACGCATCGTCGATGCGGTGAATGCGCTGCGCGTGGAGCATGACTATCTCTTCACCACCGGCGGGATCGGCCCCACGCATGACGACATCACTGTCGATGCAGTGGCGGCGGCGTTGGGCGTGCCGGTGGTTATCCACCCCGAGGCGCGCGCGCTGCTGGAACGCTATTACGAAACGCGCGGCGGCATCAACGAAGGACGCCTGAGGATGGCGCGCGTGCCCGAAGGCGCAGAGCTGATCCCCAACCGCATGTCGGGCGCACCCGGCATCCGGATCGGCAACCTGTTCGTGATGGCAGGCGTGCCGCACATTACCGCAGGCATGCTCGACGCGCTTACCGGCAAGCTTGAAGGCGGCGCGCCGCTGCTGACAGAGACGGTCGGCTGCTGGGTCGCCGAAAGCGAAGTCGCCGATCTGCTGCGCCAGACAGAAGCCGCGCACGAAACCTGCCAGATCGGCTCCTACCCCTTCTTCCGCGAAGGCCGGGTGGGCGCCAATTTCGTGGTCCGCTCGGTGAGCGCCGAGGACCTCAAGAGCTGCTGTGATGCGCTGGCAGGCGCGCTTACTTCGCAAGGCCACAGCATCACGCCGGGCGGCATCTGACCCAGCAAAGAAACATCATTACCTCGCCTTAACTCTCCGGCTTTATTGCCGGGGGCCATGACGACGCGGGTCTTCATCACGATCGACACCGAGTATTCCTCGGGTCTCTACACCGGGCCGGGCACAGCCGACCGGGCCGAGAACTATGCCCGCTCGATCGCCTGCGTCACGCCCGAGGGGCCCGCGGGGATCGCCCACAAGCTCGAACTGCTGAACCATTACGGGCAGAAGGCAGTGTTCTTCGTCGACCCCATGCCCGCGCTCGTGTGGGGCGTGGCGGCCATCGAAGACGTGGTCGGCCCGATCCTCGCAGCCGGGCAGGACGTCCAGCTCCACTGCCACACCGAATGGCTTGCGCTGGCCGGCGCGGCCAATCCACTGCCCTCCAAGGCGGTCGGCACCTACCTCTTCGATTTCCCCTTGGATGAGCAATGCAGCATCCTCGACTACGCGCGCACCACGCTGATGGCGGCCGGAGCGCCCGCGCCTGTCGCCTTCCGCGCGGGCAATTATGGCGCCAACGACGACACCTTGCGCGCGCTCACGGCGATCGGGCTGCATTACGATTCGAGCCATTGCCCGGCCCTCCCCACCGGAGCGAGTCGGATCTCCCTGAGCGCAAAGGACCGCGATCCGCTCGGCCACATGGGCGTGCTCGAGGTGCCGGTCGGCGCGATCGCCACGCTCGGCGGCGGCCTGCGCCATGCCCAGATCACCGCGCTCACGCTGTCCGAAATGCTCGCCGCGATCCGCCACGCGCGCGCCACCGGGCGCGAAAGTTTCACGCTGGTGAGCCACTCCTTCGAGCTTATCAACCGCCGCAAGCAGGCCGTGAACCACGTGGTACGGCGACGCTTCACCGGGCTGGTCAGGGCGCTGGCGGGGATGCGCCAGGTCGAAACCGGAACCTATGCCGAAACCCCGCCGCAACTGCAGCTGACCGGCGGAAACACCGCGCTTCCTGCAAGCCCGTTTCGAACCGGCATCCGCCTCGCCGAGCAGTTCGTCTCCAACACGCTCTACGGCGCGCGCTGAGCGGTTCGGGTGGGGCGATGAGTGCCATCGACTTTACGCTCGGCTCGCGCCGCCTGCTCAGTGTGGCGCGCGATCTTTCGACCTGGAGCTTCGGGCTCGAGGATGTGCTGGCCGGCGCGCTGCCCCCGGCCCCGCCGAGCGGGCGCGACGGGGTGCGGGTGCTCTCAGCCCCGAACGAACGGCTTGCGGAAGTCACCGCGCGCTACCCCGGGTTCGTTGCGGGCGGGCGGCAGGACTACCGCCGCCACTACATCGACATGGGAACCGGCTTTGCAGACTACATGGCGCGGTTCTCGGGCAAGACCCGCTCGACCCTGCGGCGCAAGGCGAAGAAGCTCGGTGAGGAGTTGGGCGGCTATTCCATCACCGAGCACCGTAGCCCGGCCGAGGTCGAAACCTTCCTCGCTGCCGCACTGCCGCTGTCGGCGCGCACCTATCAGGCGCGGCTGCTGGATGCGGGGCTACCCGACACGCCGCAGGCGCGCCGTGCGATGCTCGAGGCGGCTGAGGCCAACCGGATGCGCGCATTCCTGCTCCACGCGGGCGGAGAGGTGATCGCCTACCTGTCGCTCCCCGTCACCGGGACAACACTGGTCTATGCCCACCTCGGCTACGATCCCGCATGGGCGCGACTTTCGCCCGGCACGGTGCTGCAGATGGATGCTCTCGAACGGTTGTTCGGCGAAGCGCGCTACCGCTGGTTCGACTTCACCGAGGGCGAGGGTGCGCACAAGGCGATGTTCGGCACGCACTCGGCCGATTGTTCGAGCCTTCTGCTGCTAGAACCCACGCTCGCCAACCGCACCCTGCTGGGGGCACGGGACGCGTTCGACGCAGGAATTTCGGGCGCCAAGGTGTTGGCGGAGCGCTCAGGGGCGCTGGGCCGGATCCGGGCGCTGCTGCGGGGCTGAGTTTGTCCGTTCGACGGCGGTGGCGCGATTGACCGCGTGCACTTGCGCACTCTCGACGATCGAAGCGCGGACCGAAGGCACGCCGCTGAGCGAGCCATAGCGCAGCGCAAGATAGAGCCAGCCCGCAGCGATGGCGCCGAACAGCGCGCCCGCCGCAAGACCAAGGCGCAGGTCGTAATTGATCAGCATCGCGAAGGCAGCCAGCGCGACCGCGCCGACCATCCACTTGGGCGCGAGCCATCCAGCCAGGCGTTCGGAAGGAACGGGCATGTGCAATGACCTTTTAAAAATAGCGCGCAGGTGGGGGAGGGGGGCCGCGCTGCTTATAAGCAAATGGGCGGGCACTGGCCGAACACAAGGGGGACAAGTGACTTATCTGACAAAGGAAAGGGGCCGGAAGCAATGCGCTTCCGGCCCCTCGTTATCTTCGCTCGTGCAGCGCCGCCCG
Organism: Sphingomonadales bacterium; assembly: GCA_031408395.1. Lineage (GTDB taxonomy): Bacteria > Pseudomonadota > Alphaproteobacteria > Sphingomonadales > Sphingomonadaceae > Erythrobacter. The sequence goes on from JANNWO010000182.1 coordinate 4,669, forward strand.
ATCTCGAAGAGATCGCAAGGCCGACTGGCCGTCGCGCCTACTGGCGCGGTAGCCAAGGGGCCGGATGGCCCCCCCGGCGCTCGAGGCGCTACAAATTACGCGCCTTCCACCTCGCTCAGGTCAAGCTTGAGGCCCGGGCCCATCGACGAGGTCATGGTGACCTTGCGGACGTACTTGCCCTTGGCGCCCGTGGGCTTGGACCGCACGACAGCTTCGGTCAGCGCCTTGAAGTTCGCCATCAGTGCGTCGTCCGAGAAGCTGAGCTTGCCGATGCCGGAGTGGATGATGCCCTGCTTTTCGACGCGGTATTCGACCTGGCCGCTCTTGGCGTCCTTGACCGCCTGGGCGACGTTCGGGGTCACGGTGCCGAGCTTCGGGTTCGGCATCAGACCCTTGGGGCCGAGCGTCTTACCCAGACGGCCAACCACGGCCATCATGTCGGGCGAAGCGATCACGCGGTCGTAATCGAGGTTGCCGGCCAGCATGTCTTCCATGAGGTCTTCGGCACCGACCTTGTCGGCCCCGGCAGCCAGCGCCTTTTCGGCGTTGTCGCCGCGGGCGAAGACAGCAACCTTGACGTCCTTGCCGGTGCCCGAGGGCAGCGAGACCATGCCGCGGACCATCTGGTCAGCGTGACGCGGATCGACGCCGAGGTTCATCGCCACTTCAACGGTCTCGTCGAACTTGGTCGTGAACTGACGCAGGATGCTGAACGCCTCTTGGACGGTGTAGAGCTTTTCGCGGTCGAGCGAGGCCAGAGCCTTCGCCTTCTTGGAAATCTTGGTCATCGGTTCAGCCCTCCACCACTTCGAGACCCATCGAACGGGCCGAGCCGGCGATGATCTTCATCGCCTGGTCAATGTCGTTCGCGTTGAGATCGGCCATCTTGGCTTCGGCGATCTCGCGGATCTGCGCGCTGGTCACGGTTCCGGCCGAAATCTTGCTCGGTTCCTTCGAGCCCGACTTCAGGCCCGCTGCCTTCTTGAGGAAGAACGACGCTGGCGGGGTCTTGGTGACGAAGGTGAACGAACGATCGCCGTAGACCGTGATCACGGTCGGGATCGGTGTGCCCTTGTCCATTTCCTGCGTCGCGGCGTTGAACGCCTTGCAGAATTCCATGATGTTCACGCCGCGCTGACCCAGCGCCGGACCGATCGGCGGCGAGGGGGTTGCAGACCCGGCGGGCACCTGCAGCTTGATATAGCCTTCAATTTTCTTGGCCATGTGGCCTTACTCCTGTCGCACTGTTGCCCGGCTCTTTCGAACGCAAGCTCATGTTAAGCGGTTCAATCGCCCCTGCTTGTGCATTGCAGAGGCTCCCGCACGGAATCACTCAGGCCGGAGCCCAAGCGAAGGGGCGCGGTTAGAGGCACGCGGAGATAAAAGCAACCTGCATCCGGTCAGAAGCGCATCACGCGATGCGGCCGGGCCGTTGGCCTGCTTTGACATGGCTTCCGTGCAGCCCTAATTCCCCTGCAAATCCGCAGTGTGGGGCGCGCGAGCATGACGGTTGAGCTTAGGGGCGGTGCTAAGGTCGTTAATGGCATTCCTCGCTACGTCGATCTCGACAATTACTCGGAGAGCTTCGGCTTCCAGTGGAACAGGTTCGACCGGACCCAGCTGCACCGGCATAGCTCGGAGATGTTCTGGCATCTTGGCGGCTGGACGCCCGAAGAGCTGGTCGGGATCGATTTGCTCGAGGCAGGGGCGGGCGCAGGGCGGCTCAGCCGGGTGATCCTCGAGGAGACCCAAGCCAATCTCTATGCGCTCGACTATTCGTCCGCCGTGGAAGCGAACATGCGCTCCAACGGCGCCATCGCGCCGGAGCGGTTCCACCTCTGCCAGGCCAGCATCTACGACATGCCCTACCCGGACGCGTCCTTCGACAAGGTGATGTGCCGCGGCGTGCTACAACACACCCCGGACTTCGAGCAATCGGTGCGCGCGCTTGTCTCCAAGGCCAAGCACGGCGGGCAGATCGTGGTCGATTTCTACGAGATCCGAGGCTGGTGGACCAAGATCAATGCCAAATACATGCTGCGCCCCTTTACCAAGCGCATGTCCAACGAACGGCTGCTGGGGCTGATCGACCGCAATCTCGATTGGCTTCTGGCGGCGCACGACGCCTTGGCGGGAACGCCGTTGCGACACCTCACCCGGTTCCTGCCAATGGTCGACATCGCGGGCACCTTCCCGCCTGACCTGACGCCGGAGCAGCGCCGCGAGTGGGCGCTGCTCGATACCTTCGACATGTTCTCGCCCGAATATGACGACCCGCAGCGGACAAAGACGGTGGTGAAAATGTTCAAGAGCGCCGGTTGCGAGGTGACGTTCTCCTCCCCCGGAATCGTCCGGGCGATCAGGCGCTAGGCGGCTGCTCGCGTGCTTGCGGCACCCGCAGACCCTTGGTGCGGCTGGTGAGGTGGAATTTGCGGCACAGCGCGCACTTATAGGCGCGCAAGGTGACCGCCGCGCGCGCTGCCACGACATCAGCTTCCTCGCGGGTCTCGTATCGGCGTTTGCGCTGGCAGATGCCGGGGCGGGTTCTTACTTCGCAAGCTCCACGTGCTCGAAATCGAGCTCCACCGGGGTCGCGCGGCCGAAGATCGACACGGAGACCTTGACCTTCGCCTTGTCGAAATCGAGTTCCTCGACGATGCCGTTGAAGCTCGCGAAGGGCCCGTCGAGCACCTTCACCGAATCGCCGATCTCGTAATCGACGCTGATTTCGCGCTTCGGCGCTGCCTTTGCATCGGCCATGCCGCCGAAATAGCGCGAGGCTTCACGCTCGGAGATCGGCTGCGGCTTGTTCATCGAGCCGAGGAAGCCGGTCACCTTGGGGGTGTTCTTGACGAGGTGGTAGACATCGTCAGTCAGATTGAGCTTGGCCAGCACGTAGCCGGGCATGAACTTGCGCTCGACCTGCACCTTCTTGCCGCGCTTCACCTCGGTAATGGTCTCGGTCGGGACCTGCACTTCCTCGACGCCGTCGGCCAGGCCGAGGCGACCGGCTTCGGAGATGATCGCGTCGCGCACCTTGTTCTCGAAGCCGGAGTAAGCGTGGATGATGTACCAGCGAGCAGCCATAGGAAATCCTTGGAATTGGGGTCTGACGGGCAGAATAAGCGGGGCCTATCAGGCCTTACTGGAGCAAGCCGATCACGCCGCGCACGACGGCACCGAACAGGCTGTCGACGCCGAGGAAGAACGCCGACAGGATCAGCATGAAGATGAACACGAAGATCGCGGTGCGCACCGTTTCCTCTCGGGTCGGCCAGACGATCTTGTTCGTCTCAGCCTGAACCTGCCGCGCGAAATCGGCGGGAGAGGTCTTGCGCTTCTTTTCTTCGGCCCCGTCCTTGGGAGCGGGAGCGATCATCTTGTCAGCCATGTGGCTTTTCGTTCCTTCGCGTAATGCCTTCACGTCTCGTCCGGCCGGCTTTCAGGTAGGGCTCCGCGCCGCCCGGGACAAGGTCGCCGGAGGGGCTGGAGTATCTGCCGATGTCGGAAAGACGCCGACGCCATTACGCGTTGGCCGACGCAAATGCAAGATCGCTCGCGGGCGCGGTGCGCAGGTGCTTCAGCGCAAGCCGAACAGGCGGGTCAGCAGGCCCGTGAGCAGGGGGGGCTCGTCACGCATCGGCCGCAGCGGGCCATGGATCGCCGACAGCCGCGCCGGATCGCGGGTCGGCCGCGGACTGACCCACTGGTCGGGACGCGAGGAACGGAAGGTGTAAGCGCTCATTCTGGGTCTCCTGCCGGGGTCGGCGAAACGGTTGGTCGACAGGAATACACGCTTCGGCTTGCGACAGGATGAATGAGGCACGCGGAAAACATCGCAATCAGCGGCAAAGTCCCTGCAACGATGAGGTGAAGAACGATTCGACGCCATAGGCGTCGCAAGGCCAAGCGGCCGCCCCGCAGCGGCCCGAACGAAGCGGAGCGAAGTGAGGATCCACCGCGAGGACGAACTGGCGGAGGCCGGTTCGAAAAACGGGAAATGGCAGGGGTGTGCGGACTCGAACCGCAGGCCCTCGGTTTTGGAGACCGATGCTCTACCAACTGAGCTACACCCCTGCAGCGCGTTGGAGCGGTGCCTTTATCGAAGGCTCATCCGATAGGCAATCCTCTTTGCCTCTCGCCGCTCGCGCCTGTATCATGGGCAGCGCCATGCACGCACCCACCCGCCCTCCAGTCCCGGTCGAGACCCTGCTGCTCGCCTATCGCAGCGGCATCTTCCCGATGGCCGACCGCCGCGACGACCCCGAGGTGTTCTGGGTCGAGCCTCGCGAGCGGGCGATCATCCCGCTGAACGGGCTGCATCTCTCCAAGTCGATGCGCAAGGTGCTGCGCGCGGACCGCTTTATGGTGACGGTTGACCAGGCGTTCGAGGCGGTGATCCGCGCCTGCGCCGAACCGCGCGAAGATCATCCCGACACCTGGATCAGCGAGCGGATTGTGGAGAGCTACATCGGCCTGCACCGCGCCGGCCACGCCCACTCGGTCGAGTGCTGGGTGCCGGGCGAAGACGGGGGCGAGAACGGGGGCGCGCCCGAGCTGGTCGGCGGGCTGTATGGGGTCAGTTTCGACCGGGTGTTCTGCGGCGAATCGATGTTCAGCCGGGTGCCCGACGCGAGCAAGGTCGCGCTCACATGGCTGGTGGCACTGATGCGCCGCGCGGGCTTTGCGGTGCTCGATTGCCAGTTCATGACCGAGCACCTGCGCTCAATGGGCGCGGTCGAGATGGCGCAGGCGGACTATCGCCGGCTGGTGGAGCGCGCGCAGGGCCAGCCGCATGCCAGCCTCGGCATGGCGTGGCGCTTCTTTGCGGAAGGCTATGGGGCGGGGGTGGCTGCCGGAACCGGCGCGGCGGCGGGCGTGGCCGCGGCAGACGGGCTTGCCGAGGGCTTGGCTGCGGCATCGGGCTTGGGCGAGGCTGGACCTTCCTCGCCGGGGAAGCGCATCACGCAGTCCTTGACCCAGACATCATAGACCGGGTGCTCGACCACGTTGAGGCTGGGGGATTCAAGGAACATCCAGCCCGAAAACACGCGCGCATGGCTCTGCTGGCCGCGCCCGCGGATGTCGACCTGCACGAAGGCGCCGGTCTGCTGCGGCAGCTCCCACGGCGCGGTGCGCTCGCAGGCTGATACGCGGACGATCACCGGGCCGATTTCCTTGGCCTCGCCGGGCTTCAATCTGATCTCTTCAGAGACGTTGTTGCGCTTGTTGAGCAGGCCCAGCACCGCCACGCGCTCGTTCATCGGAGTCGCGCCGTAGTCATTCGCAGGCGCGGCCGACCCCGCCTTCGGCGCAGCGGCTGCGGTCGCGTCGCCCAGCGGAACCTTGACGGTGTCAGGCTCAGACGGGCGAAAGTAGTCGCAGGCGGTAAGCGCCAGCGGCAGGATAAGGATCAGGGCCCGCACCGCGCGCGCCTCAGCTGTCCGTGCCGCCGGGGGTCCAGGCCTCGTAGTCGCCCACGGCGCGGGCGCGCTGGCCCCCGCGCTCGAGCGCGCCTTGCGGACGATAGGCGGCCGCCGTGCCGGTGGCGTTGGGGGTGTAATCGACCTCCCAGATCTTGGGCGGCGGCAGGTGGCTTTCCGGCACATCGTCGTAGGTGCCGTGGAGCCAGCCGTGCCATTCCGACGGCACGCGGCTCGCATCGTTGGCGCCGGCGTAGATCACCCAGCGCTTGTCGCGGCTGGTGTAAGAGCCGTCCGGACGCCCCGAGGCTTTGCCCCCGGTCTTCGGCCGCGCACGGTAGTACTTGTTACCCGAGGCATCGGTGCCGACATGCTCGCCTTTGGCACGGCTCGCCCAAAGCTGGGTGCCGATGGTCGCGCCGTCCCACCAGGTGAAGATTTTCATCAGGATTCCCATGGGCGAGCGCCTAGCGGATTCGCGCCAACGCGCCAAGAAG
>JANNWO010000183.1:0-10235 GCA_031408395.1 Sphingomonadales bacterium
ACGGATATTGGTGGAGCCGGTCAGGAACCACAGCAGCTCGCGGGTCGCGGTCTTCCAGTACACGCGCTTGGTGGTGAGCAGCGGCATCGCCCCGCCGCCAAGGTCGAACCGCAGCATCGCTCCGCACACTGATTTTGTGCCGATGCCAGTGCGGTCGATGCGCTCGCTCCCCGTCTCCCAGATCTGCCGCATCAGATCGAGATATTGCTGCTCGGGATGCGGCCCGGACGGGGCGGAAAGGGGATTCGCGAGGCTGGCCATGCAGGGACTATAGGAGCGCAATTGCCCGCTTGCCACTATGCTCACGCCAACCTATAGGGCGCGCCTTGCCTCGATCCACAGGTGGTTTTTGCCCCTGCGGAGCCGACACGGTCGGGGAGTAGCTCAGCCTGGTAGAGCACTGTCTTCGGGAGGCAGGGGCCGGAGGTTCGAATCCTCTCACCCCGACCAATTTTTCTTTTTTGATTGTTTGTAGCATTTGACGCGACAGTCAGCGAAAAAGAGGGGCACATTTCGGGGCGCATTGTTGCCCTTGAAGTTGAATCCAGCTCCTTCCGCCCCAGCCAGTTCTCTAAAAATATTATATTAGAGACCCTTAGGGTTCACGAAGCAGCCACTGCGGGCCAGCTTTGTGGGCCGGACCTTAAGCAGTAGAGCACGCTATCTTCAACCAACTTCGCGTATCTCCTCGTCGAGCGCGAAAAGTTCGTCATCGTCTTGCGAACCACGCCAATCCCCAAACCCAATCAGGTGGCTGGAAAGTTCCTCGGCTATATTACGGTAGCTCTGCAAAAGACCGCTCAACGTCCCTCGATATATATGCAACTCCCCCGAAGTAACTGGTTCGCTTTCGTGGCCCTGTTCCCCGGCAGTGAGATCGGCGTGCTCGCCGTGGCCAACGCCGCTGAAACCATGGGCGGCGATGCGGTGGTCGAGGCCGCAGCCCGCACCGTCATCCAGACCCTCGCCCCGGCTGCTCCGCCCGCACCATGACTGGTCTGCGCTGATGATGCTGTCATCTCAAAACGTATGCCACTTAACCTCAGGGGCCTGATCATGTTTTCCCTCAACCAAAAATTTCGGAAACGCCGACCGCGCTCTCCGTGCCATCGCCGCTGTTGCAATGTTGATCGCCGGTTTCATCGCCCCCGTGCCCGTGATGGTTGCGGCCGGGTTCGCCCTCACTGGCGCATACATGATCGGAACGTCGCTGGTCGGCACCTGCCTCGGCTACAAGTTGATGGGTGTGTCGACGTGCCCGGGGTCTTTGCCACGCCATGGACGCTGGCCCTGCTCTACACGCTGCTCGACACGGTCCACGCGGCCCTTGGTCTAAGCCCGCTCCAGCCCTTGCCGCCCGAAGGCGTTCTATATGCAAACTTCCTCGGCTCGGTCGTGATCGTCTGGTCGGTCCTGCATTTGCGGTCCGGCATGGACTGGATGGGCCGCTACGACGCCGCGACCCGGTTCATGTTCAGCGCAGCGATGATCTATGCACTGACAAACGGCGCCAGCCCGCTGCTGTGGGGCTTTCTCGTCATCGAGCTGACCCTTGGCGTCCTTCAGCTTCTGCCATTTGAAACAACAACGCTTCAGACCCCGGCGTAAGCCTGCGTCAAGCGCCAAAAGCTACCCTTTCCCAGCGCGCCCGACTGGCCAAGATAGACTTCCACCACCGGCAGACTGACCGCGACAGCGCGGAACAGGGGAGGATCAAGCCGAGTTGCTTGGCGGCGGCATCGAGGAGCGGACGTGAAGCCTCGGGAGGCTTCGGCGACAGCGGCGGGGAAGTCTTCATCGCCGCCTCGCCGATCCTGATCGGCCGCCTCCACATCGCGCCGATCGTGCACGATTTTGTCGCCGCCTACCCGCAGGTGAGCGTCCGGCTTGTCCTTTCGGACTCGGTGATCGACATGGTTGAGGCGAATGTCGATGTCGCGGTGCGGATCGGCCGGTTGCATGGCAGCGATCTGATCGCGCGGACTGCGGGCCATATCCGCCGGGTGCTTTGCGCAGGTCCAAGCTACCTTGCGGCGGCCGGCGTGCCGGCTACGCCCTAGGGCCTTACCGACCATGATTGCATCGCCTTCGCGGGGCTCCTGACCAATCGCAGCTGGACGATCGGTGGCGGCACGGCGGCGCGCGCAGTGCCGATATGGCCGCGCTTCTCGGTCTACACTGCCGCAGCCGGGCTCGGCATCGCCCGCGTGCTCTCTTATCAGGCGGCAGATGCGGTTGCTCGCGGGCGAGTGCGTCCCGTCCTGCGCGGGTGCGGTGCCGATACGATTCCGGTCAACCTGATTCACCGGTCGCAACGTGTTCAGCCCTTGAAACGGCGCGCGTTCCTCGACTTTGCAGCCCCTCGCCTTGCGATCGCGCTCGGGGACATCGAGCGCACGATTGCCACCGCATGAGACGATCAGGCCCGCGTGCTGGGCATGCCGGATCAGGGGCAAGCGAATCGCATAGTCTTAACTATGTGCAGTAAGGAGCGGCCTGAGGGAGCTTGCGCTGGCGCTTGCCAGCAATAGGCTGAAGCAAGGCCAAAGATCTGCGCCGGACAATAAAAAAGCCCCGGTTTCCCGGGGCTTTTACGGTTTTCAGCATCCGCAAATTAGCGGGTCGTGCCGAAACACCAACCGAAGTATCCCCACATGCGCTTAACTCCTAACAGGCGTGATGCCGGATGGGACTTTAACACATTATTAACCCTAATCAAGCGTTAAGTGCTGCCCTGCCTCCACCCATCATCGCCAGCAGTTCGGACATGGGGATCGCCCGCGAGAACAGGTAGCCCTGCGCCTGGTCGCAGCCCATTGCCCTCAGGGTCGCTGCGACCTCGAGATCTTCCACGCCCTCGGCGACGACGGTCTTGCCGAGCGAGTGCGCGATCTCGATCGTCGCACGCACAACGGCGCGGCTTTCCTCCGAGGTTGCCATGTGCTGCACGAAGCGCTTGTCGATCTTGAGCTCCGAGCTCGGCAGCTTCTCGATGTATTCAAGATTGGATTGGCCGGTGCCAAAGTCGTCGATCGACAGGCCGATGCCCCGCGCCTTCAATGCGGCAACCTGCGGTGCGATCCGGTCGTCTTCGAGCTTGGCGGTTTCGGTCAGTTCGAGCATCAAGTTCTCGGGCGGGAAATTGTATCGACCCAGCATCGTCATGATTTCGAACAACAGGTGCGTGTCCGACAGGCTTTTGGCCGACATGTTGACCGCCAGCTTGAAACGCGGGTCGAGCGCGATCGCCTGCTTGCCCTCGACCAGCGCGGTTTCCATCACGATCAAGGTAAGCTCGTTGATCCTGTCGCCCGCCTCGGCGGCGAGGACAAGGTCCAGCGGGTTGACGAATTCGCGCCCATCGGGCTTCCAGCGGATCAGCGTTTCCGCTCCGACGATACGGCCCGAGGCCAGGTCGATCTTGGGCTGGTAGGCAACCCCGATGTCGCGGTCCCGCAGGCCCTTTTCGAGCACGCGGATCATCTCAAGCCGGTTGTTGCGCGCCTCAAGATGTGCGGCATCGTTGATAATGAAGCGGACACCGCGGGTCGCCGCCTCATCGGCCGCCTGCATCGCCTTCTTGATGCGCAGCGCCACCGGCAGGTCGTAGTTCGTGTCGATCCCCAGAGCCGGCGCACTGTTGGAGGATTGCCAATCGTGATTGATCGCGGTCTTGAGCATCAACGCCAGACCGTCGGCGTGCCGATCGAGGTCGTTGGTGGACATGCGCGGCGAAAGCCACACGAGCTGGTCGCGCTCGAAAGCGACGTCGCCGACCTCGCCGGGTGCCTTCACATAAGCGATCAGCGTGTTGACGAATTCACCGATTTCGCGGGCCGACCAGTCCTCGGAAATCTCTGCAAGGTTGGCGATCTTGAGCGCATAGATGTCGCACTCCTCGCTCGGCTTGTCCGAGCTGATCGCGTTGGTCGTCATCGCGTTGACGGTGGCACTGTAATACTTGCGGTTGATGCGCAGGAAGCCGAACGCCGCGCCGCCAAGCGCCAGCAGCGCCGACATGATGTCGATATTGATGCCGAAGTCGTCGAGAATGAAGGGAACCACCAGCAGCCCCGCCGCCGCAACGATCAGGGCTGCGTTCGATTTCGATCGACCCCGGACCATCCAGGCGATCGCAGCGGCAACAATGCCCAGCGCCGGGAACCACATCAGGTCTAGCGGCACCCCGCGCTTGAGCGTGTGCGCGCCCATGATGTGGAAATAGGCGCCGGGAATGCGGCCGCTGCGGAGCGGCAGGACGAAGACATCAGAGGAGTTAAAGAAGGCTTCGCCGATGATAACGTTTTTGCCGTCGAGATCCCGTTTCGCCACACGCCCTTCCAGCACGTCGATGTAGCTAAAGGTCGGGATTGTGCTCGGGTCGAATGCGAAGTCGGGGCGGTAGATGCGGTCAGATCCGGTATATTCCGCGAGCGCTGCGGACAACGAGGGATGCTTGTGCCCTTTGATCGTGACGCTTGTCGGGAATGAGACCGCCAAACCAAAGGGGCTGCTCCGACCGTTCATCGCGGCCATTCCCGCGCTGCGCCGAAACTCGGGAAGCGGAACCACCTCATCGACGACTTGAAAGCCGAACTCGAAATGCGGAACCACGCCGAGCCAGACCTGCCCCGGATGACGGCCAAGCGCTTCGGCAAAGGCCCTGTTTGCTGCCGGGCTCTCAGTCGCGGCGTGAGCGCGATCGAAGGTAATGCGATTTACGCCAAGGCTCGCGAGACGGTCGACGATCTGCGACTCCTGGAAGCGGTTTGGCAGGTCGCCGTTGAAGGCGTTCAGTGTTTTGTCGTCGACCGCAATCATCGCGATATCCTGCGGCGCAGGGCGGCTTCTGACTTCGGCGCGCGCTGCGCGGTAGAAGTCTTCGGCCGGGAGTGGCAGCTCGATGGCGGAAGAGATCAGCCCGATCAAAATCGCCGCCACTGCCACTTTGATGCGCTTGCGGCGGAGCAGGCCTTCGCCCGAGCTACGGGAGTTTTCTGACTGAAGCTCAGCCACTTCCTCGCCGGAAGCTCCGCCGGAAACTCCGAACACATGCCGCATCCTGTCGGCCAGAGAAGTAAACCAAGCAATCATCAGGCGCGAAAATCCCGCTGGGAAACCCGCCTTGGTCCTAGGTTGCAGTGGTTAATTCATTGCAAAGATTGCAGCCGGCAGCCTTCCGTAAACCTGATCGCCCGCTCACATCACCCGGTCGGCGAGAAAACCTAGCACGATCGTCAGCACGCCAAGGCCGATCGAAAGGTGCCAGCGCAGCCGCAGGAAATCGCCCTGCGCAAAGCCCAGCGCGCGGTCGATGAGCGGCGAGCCGAGGATCAGCGCGCCAAGATAGAGCAGCGCCGGACCGGGCCATTCCCACCCGAAGGACCACGGCATGAACAGCGCGACGGCGAGAAGGCTGGGCATCACCGCAAGCGCATAGGCTCCGGCCGTCGCAGGCTCGCTCGCCCGGGTGCTCGCAACCGCCTGCCCCCACCACACCCCGCCAAGGAAGCTGAAGATCGCAGCGGCATAGGCAAAGCCCCCGGCAAGCGCCGCGTAGCGCCACTCGTGGCCAATCGCGAGCAGGCCGACGCACAGGATCTGCGGCAGAAGCCCGGCATAGCCGAGCGCGCGGGCGGCTTTCGAGAGAGACGGGGCGGGAGCCGGAATGTGTTCGTTCATGGCGGCACAAGTCGCAGGTAGGCCGCCCGGTTCCCGCCCGTCTTGCCTCGGCAACGGGTTTGCGCCAGTTGGACGGCCATGGACCTGTTCGATCTCACTGGCACCGCGGCCATCATCACCGGCGGCAATGGCGGCCTCGGCCTCGCGATGGCGCGCGGGCTCGCCAAAGCGGGCGCGAATGTCGCGATATGGGCGCGCAGCGAAGCCAAGAACGCCGCCGCCGCAGACGAACTGCGGGGCCTTGGCGCAGGCGACGTGCTGGCGCTAACCTGCGATATCGCCGACGAAGCGCAGATCGAGAGCGCGATGGCCCGGACCCTTGCCGCCTTCGGGCGCGCCGACGTGTGCTTCGCCAATGCCGGGATCTCAGGCGCGGGCACCGCCATCCCCGACATCACCGCTGAAGGCTGGGACCACACCATGGCCGTCAACACCCGCGGCGCGGCGCTGGTCTACAAGCATGTCACGCGCCACATGATCGAGCGCGCCAAGGCGGGCGAAGCGGGCGGCAAGCTTGTCGCGACCTCCTCGGGCCAGTCGATCATGGGCGTGAACCGCTCCTCCGACTATGCCGCCTCCAAGGCTGCCTTGAACGGCCTCACCCGCGCCGCCGCCTTCGAGCTGGCACGCTACCAGATCACCGCCAACGCATTCCTGTTCGGCTACTACGAGACCGACATTACCGCCAAGGCCGACCCGAAGTTTGCCGAATGGATGAACCGCCGCATCCCGCTGCGCCGTCCGGGCGACCACGCGGGGCTGGAAGGACTGGCGGTGTTCTTCGCCTCGCCCCACTCCGATTACATCACCGGGCAATGCCTGCCCGTCGATGGGGGCCTGTGCATCTCGTAGTTGTGCTTAAGCTGCGGCGCGCCATCTAGAGCGAGGAACAGGCGGCAATTCTGGCCGTTTGCGATCAAAGCCCCTCATAAGCGGAAAACCCCCTCCCCGTGTCCGACGATCAGATTCCCGACTTCGACAAGATTCCCGAAGACCGCTCCCGCCAGCGCGCCGTGCCTGCGGGCCGCGTGGCGCGGATCGGCACGTTTGGGCGGCTGGTGGGCGGCGTCGCGGGCGGCATGGTGGCCGAAGGCGCGCGGCGGCTCGCGAGCGGCGAAGGCATCACCGCGCGCGACCTGATCCTCACCCCCGGCAATGTCCAGCGCCTCACCGACCGCCTTGCGCACCTGCGCGGCGCGGCGATGAAGATGGGACAGATGATCAGCTTGGACGCGGGCGATTTCCTGCCGGACGAGCTTTCGAAAATCCTCGCCACCTTGCGCGACCAGGCCAATTTCATGCCGACCAAACAGCTCGACCAGGTGCTCAAAAGCGAATGGGGCCCGGACTGGCGCAAACAGTTCCGCTGGTTCAACCCCCGCCCTATCGCCGCCGCCAGCATCGGTCAGGTCCACAAGGCGCTCACGCGCGATGGCGAGGAGCTGGCGATCAAGGTCCAGTACCCCGGCGTTGCCAAAAGCATCGACAGCGATGTCGACAACGTGATGACGCTGCTGAAAATCGCCGGCTTCGCACCGCCCGAGCTCGAGATGGACAAGCTGATGGCCGCGGCCAAGCAGCAGCTCCACGAGGAGGCCGATTACCAGCGCGAAGGCGCGCAGATGGCGCTGTATCGCGAGAAACTGGCCGGCACCCCCGGCTTTGTCGTGCCCAAGCTTCACGAGGGCCTGACGCGCGGCGCGATCCTCGCGATGAGCTTCGAGGAAGGCGTCTCGATCGAGGAGCTGGGCAACGAGACCCCCGAGCGCCGCGACGAGGTCTATGCCCGGCTGATCCGGTTGGTGACACGCGAGCTGTTCGAATTCGGCGTGATGCAGACCGATCCCAACTTCGCCAATTTCCGCTACCGCCGCGAAACGGGCGAGATCGTGCTGCTCGATTTCGGCGCCTGCCGCCCGGTCGATCCGGCGGTGGCGAACGGCTATCGCGGAATGCTCGAGGCGGGCCTCAGGGGCAATGCCGCAGAGGTGCTCAAGGCGACTATCGAGTCCGGCTTCATGATGCCGATCGTCGCTGAAAAGCACCCTGAGCGGGTCAACCGGATGATCGAAATCGTCGTGGGCGAGATGCGCGAGGATGCGCCTTTCGACTTTGGGGATCGCGCTTTCATCCCGCTGCTGCGCGACGAGGGCTATGCGATCGCACAGGACAAGGACACCTGGGCCTTCCCGCCGATCGAGACGCTGTTCGTGCAGCGGAAGGTTTCCGGCACGGCGTTGCTCGGCGCGCGGCTGAAGGCGAAGGTCAACATCCGCCGGATCACCGAGGAAGTGTTGGCAAACACCTCGCCGAATGCCGCGGCTGCGGCCTGACCCCCGCTAGACCCCCTCTAGACCCGCTTTGCCCCCTTGCAGGCCGTGGTTAACCCGCCGTTAGTCGCGTCTTGCGGTGCGTTTGCAAGCATAAGTTAATGTTTCACGTGAAACCAACAGGATACTCTGTAGACACTGTGTCTGGTTTGTATTAACGCGCCACCATGCATGGGGGGATAGAGCACAGATTTGGCGTGCTGTTTGTGTGTCTCGGCAATATCTGCCGGTCACCGATGGCTGAAGGCGCGTTCCGCGAACTGGCGCAGCGGCAAGGCTTTGCGTGCCTCATCGATTCCGCCGGAACCGCTTCCTTCCACCTCGGCAGCCCGCCCGATCCGCGCGCAATCGCGGCCGCTTCGCGCCACGGCGTCGACATCGCCGGGCAGGCCGCGCGCCAGATCGATCGCGATGATTTCTATCGCTTCACCCACATCGTCGCGCTTGACCGCGCCAATCTCGAAGGCATTCGCACCCGCGCCCCGCGCGACGGGACCGCGCAACTGTCGATGCTGATGGACGCGGTCGAGGGCCGCAAGGGCGAGCCCGTGGCCGACCCCTATTACGGCGACGATGCCGCCTTCCAAGCAGCATGGTGCGAAATCCATCAAGGCGTCGAGGCCTGGCTCCTGCACCTGATGCGTGAGGCCGAGCGGCCCAAAGCCTGAGAGCGTCAGGGCCTAACCGCCCCGCAAGAGCTGCACGCCCCAGTCGCGTTCGAAGAGGTACAGCAGCAGCCGCGCCGCTTCGCCGCGCGCACTGGTAAGCCCCCCGTCGCGCTCCATCAGCAGCCGCGCATCGGCATGGGCGGCAGGGAGCAGGCGCTGTACTTGCTCGAGGTCGGCGATACGGAACCCAGCCTCGCCCGATTGCCGCGTGCCGAGCAGTTCGCCGCCGCCTCTGAGGGCCAGATCTTCCTCGGCGATCCGAAACCCGTCCTGCGTCTCGCGCATCAGGGCGAGCCGCGCGCGGCCGGTTTCCGACAGCTGTGCCGAGCGAAGCAGTAGGCAGGTCGATTTCTCCGCCCCCCGCCCCACCCGGCCACGCAGCTGGTGGAGCTGGGCGAGGCCAAAGCGTTCGGCCTGCTCGATCACCATGAGGGTGGCGGACGGCACGTCGACGCCGACCTCGATCACCGTGGTGGCCACCAGCAGCCGCGCCTGCCCGGTGGCAAAGCGCTCCATGGCGGCGTCCTTGATCTCGGGGCGGAGCTGGCCGTGGACCAGCACCACCGCCTCGCCGAACCGCTCCTTCAGCGCGGCAAATCGCGCCTCGGCAGCGGCTATATCGGCGAGATCGGGCGCGCCGTCGATCTCGCGCACCATCGGGCACACCCAATAGGCCTGCTGCCCCCCGGCAAGGTGGCGTTCGACACCCGCGACCACCTCCTCGATCCGCTCAATCGGCACCACGCGTGTGTCGATCGCCTGCCGACCGGGCGGCAGTTCGTCGAGGCGGCTGACGTCCATCTCGCCATATTGCGCCAGCGTCAGCGAGCGCGGGATCGGGGTCGCGGTCATCGCGAGGGCATGGGGAGCGCGGCGGCCTTTCGCTGCCAAGGCAAGGCGCTGCGCCACCCCGAAGCGGTGCTGCTCGTCGATCACGACGAGGCCAAGATCCCTGTAATTGACGGTGTCCTGAAAGATCGCGTGGGTGCCGATCAGGAGCTGGATCGAGCCATCAAGTAGCCCCATCAGGATGCTCTCACGCTCCCGCCCCTTGGCGCGCCCCGTCAGCAGCGCGACCTCCACACCCGTCGGGCCGAGCATCTTGCGAAGCGTCTCGAAATGCTGGCGTGCAAGGATCTCGGTCGGAGCGAGGAGCGCCGCCTGCTTGCCCGCCTCGACCGCGATCAGCATGGCATTGAGCGCCACCACCGTCTTGCCCGCCCCGACATCGCCTTGCAGCAGCCGCAGCATCGGAGCTTCCTGTGCCATATCGCCCTCGTTGTCGGCGATCGAGCGGGTCTGCGCGCCGGTGAGGCCGAAGGGGAGTTGCAGCTTCGCCCTGAGCCTCCCGTCGCCCGCCAGTGCCTGCCCCTTGCGGCGGCGTCCGTCTGCCTTGACCAGCAGCAGCGCAAGGCTGTTCGCCAGCAGCTCGTCATAGGCGATCCGGTCGCGCGCCTTGGCATCGGTGCCCTCGTGCGCGAGCCTGAGCGCCGGGCCCCAAGCGGGCCATCCGGCGTGCTCGAACTGGCTCGGCTCGATCCATTCGGGAAGGTCC
>JANNWO010000184.1:0-4461 GCA_031408395.1 Sphingomonadales bacterium
CGAGGTTGGCAAGCCGCGTCTGTTGCGCTTGCTGGGTGAGGCGCAGGTGCTGCTTGAACCGATTCGCCGCCCCAAGCGCAAGTTCTCTCCCGCCATCACCACCAATCCCCAGGTGGCGATGATTCTCCCCGGGTTCGGCGCAAATCCGATGCGGATGCGCTACCTTGCCCGTCAGCTTGAAGGCGCCGGCCATATCGCCAAGCGCTGGGGGCTGGGCCGCAACTGGGGTCCCGATCCCGATCGCTTCGACGCGATCGAGGCCCGGCTGCTTGAACTCCACGCCCGCCACGGCCGCAAGGTGGTGCTGATCGGCTGGAGCCTTGGCGGGCTGTACGCGCGCGAAATTGCCAAGCGTCAGCCGCAGGCGGTCGCCAAGGTTATCTCGATGGGCTCGCCCTTTTCGGGCTCCCCCAGGGCCAACAACGTGTGGCGCGCCTACCAATTCATCACCGGGCATTCGGTGGATACTCCGCCGGTCGACGCGGAGCTGTCAATGAAGCCGCCGGTCGAGACGATCGCGTTGTGGAGCGCCAATGACGGCGTTATCGCCCCGCGCTGTGCCGCGGGCCGCGCGGGCGAGCGCGACCGCGCCATCGCGCTGCGCTGCACGCATATGGGCTTCACCTATGATCCGCAGGTGATCCAGACACTCCTTTCCGAGCTCGAAGCCACCAAAGCCTGAGGCGCGATGCGGCAATCTTGCGCCGCAATCCCCGATATGTGACGCAATCCCTTCCCTTTTGTGGAAGCTGCGTTACTTGTTGCGTTGCACCTAACGGACAAGCGGGGGTCGATGCAGGCGCGGGGTAGTAATTTCGACGAGATGTTCGACGGCTCGGGCCAGACCCGGCCCGCCTATGGCGAATATTGCCGCTGGCTGGACGAGCAGCGCCCCGAATTCCTGCGCCGCAAGAACCGCGAGGCGGACGACACCTTCCGCCGCACCGGCATCACCTTCAACGTCTATGGCGAGAACGAGGCGGAAGAGCGCCTGATCCCCTTCGACATGGTGCCGCGCATCATCACCGCGAGCGAGTGGCGCAAGGTCTCGAAGGGCATCGAGCAGCGCGTGCGGGCGCTCAATTCCTTCCTCTACGATCTCTATCACCGGCAGGAGATCGTGCGCGCGGGCCGTCTGCCCGAACGCCTGCTGCGCAGCAACGAGGCGTGGCTCGCCAATATGGTCGGCTTCACCCCGCCGGGCGGCATCTACACCCACATCGTCGGCATCGATCTGGTGCGCACCGGCCCGGACGAATTCTTCGTGCTGGAAGACAATGCGCGCACGCCCTCGGGCGTTTCCTACATGCTGGAAAACCGCGAGACGATGATGGGGATGTTCCCCGATCTGTTCAGCCGGATCGCGGTGGAGAGCGTCTCCAATTACCCGCGTCGCCTGGCGCGCAGCCTTGCGGCCTGCGTCCCGCCCGCCTTCACCGGCGGCAAGCCGACGGTCGCGGTGCTGACGCCGGGGATCTACAACTCCGCCTATTTCGAGCACGCCTTCCTTGCTGACCAGATGGGCGCGGAGCTGGTCGAGGGCAGCGACCTGCGCGTGGTCGGCGGCCGGGTGCAGATGCGCACGACGCGCGGATACGAGCCGATCGACGTGCTCTATCGCCGGGTCGATGACGAGTTCCTCGATCCGCTTACCTTCAACCCGGATTCCGTGCTCGGAGTGCCGGGGCTGATGGACGTGTATCGCTCCGGCGGGATCACCATCGCCAATGCGCCCGGCACCGGGGTGGCCGACGACAAGGCGATCTATTCCTTCATGCCCGAGATCGTCGAGTTCTACACCGGCGAGAAGCCCTTGTTGCCCAATGTCGAGACCTGGCGCTGCGCCGACAAGGATGCGCTGGGCTATGTGCTCGACAACCTGGCCGAGCTGGTGGTCAAGGAAGTGCACGGATCGGGCGGCTACGGGATGCTGATAGGGCCGACGTCGTCCAAGCGCGAGATCGCCGAGTTCCGTGAGAAGCTGATCGCGCGGCCTGACAACTACATCGCCCAGCCCACGCTCGCGCTGTCGACCTGCCCGATCTACACCGCCAACGGCCTCGCGCCCCGGCACCTCGATTTGCGGCCCTTCGTGCTGGTCTCGCCCGAGGGCATCGACATCACGCCGGGCGGGCTAACGCGGGTGGCGCTCAAGAAGGGGTCGCTGGTGGTGAACTCCTCGCAAGGAGGCGGCACCAAGGACACCTGGGTGCTGAAGGACTGATGCGCAAATGCTAGGCCGCACCGCCAACGGGTTGTTCTGGATGTTCCGCTATCTCGAGCGGGCCGAGAACACCGCGCGCCTGCTCGAAGCCGCGCTGCGCATGGCCCTGACCCGCGACGTGGTGACGGCAGAGGCCGAATGGCGCTCGGTGATCGCCACCCTCGGCCTGACGCAGGCCTATCAGGCCGCGCATGATGGCTATGACGGTGTCTCGGTGTGGAACTTCGTCCTGCGCGGCAGCACTAATCCCGGCAACGTGCGGATCATGTTCGGCGGGGTGCGCTCGAACGCGCGCGAGGCGCGGATCAACATCTCGTCCGATGTCTGGGAGGCGGTCAACGAGAACTGGATGCGGCTCGACAAGCTGCTTGCGCGCCCCATCGGGCAGGGCGCAGTGGGCGAGGTGCTCGCTGCGATCCGCCGCGCCGGCACGCAGGTCCACGGCGCCTTTGATGGCTCGATGCTGCGCGACGAAGGCTATCACTTCGCCCGTGCCGGGACCTTTATCGAACGCAAGGATTCGACCGTACGAATCCTCGACATGAAGTATTTCCTGCTGCTGCCGTCGCTTTCTTATGTCGGATCAAGCCTTGATACCGGGCAGTGGGAACAGGTGCTGCGTTCGGTGGCCGGGGCGCGGGTCTATAGCTGGCTTAACGCCGGACAGATCGAGGCGCGCGGAATCGTCGAATTCCTCGTGCTTGATGACCGTTTCCCGCGCAGCCTTGCCTTCTGCCGCAATGCACTGCGCGAATGCCTTGCGGCGCTGGCGCGCACGCACGGAACCGAGGGGCAATGCCACGTTCTGATGCGCGAGGCCGATGCCCGCCTGAGCCAGCTGACCGTCGATCAGATATTCGAGGCAGGCTTGCACGAATATCTCGTCGATGCTCTCGCCCGCAACGCCGGTATCGCCCGCGCGATCGCCAAGGATTACCGGTTCCACGCATGAGCAAGCTCACACTTCAGGTCCGCCACACCACCCATTACGCGTTCGCGCAGCCGGTGGTGCACGCTCTCCAGCGGCTGCGGCTCACCCCCAAGGCAACGCAGGGCCAGCGGATCATCGACTGGCGGATGATCTGCGACAATGCCGTGGCCGAGCTCGAATTTGACGATCAGCATTTTAACCATGTCACGCTCATCAGCCTGACGCCCGGCGCGCGCGAGGTGACGGTGACCTGCGAGGGCGTGGTCGACACCGAGGACAATGCCGGGGTGATCGGCCGCCATTCCGGCCACCTGCCGCTGTGGAGCTTCCTGCGCCATACCCCGCTGACGCGCGCGGGCGTCAAGCTGCGTGCGCTGCTGCGCGAGGTGCCGGGGCGCGATCTTGTCGACCGGGAGGGGGGCGCACCGCTCGACTTCCTCCACGCCCTGTCGGCCTTGATCCGCGATCGGGTCGCCTACGAGACCGGACGCACCAATTCGCGCACCACCGCCGAGGAAGCGGTCGGGCTGAGCGCGGGCGTGTGCCAGGATCACGCCCACATCTTCATCGCCGCCGCGCGGGCAAGCGGGATTCCCGCGCGCTATGTCAGCGGCTACCTCCTCATGAACGACCGGATCGAGCAAGAGGCGACCCACGCCTGGGCCGAAGCCCATGTCGAGGGGCTTGGCTGGGTCGGCTTCGATGTGTCGAACGGGATCAGCCCCGACCCGCGCTATGTCCGCGTCGCCACGGGGAGCGACTACCGCGATGCCGCGCCCGTCACCGGCATCAGCTTCGGCGGTGCGGCGGCCGAGGTGCTGACCGTCGGCGTGGCGGTCGAGGCGCACCCGCTTTCGGGCAAGGGCAAAACCCAGAGCCAGCAGCAGGGCCAGAGCCAGAGCCAGTCGACCCAGTAGCCCCATGAAAGGGGGCTTTGCGCCTTTACGCTGCGGCCCGCATCGGGCTAGGGCCGCAGGCTGGGTGGGGACAAGAGGATGATCGGATGACCTATTGTGTTGGCATGGTGCTCGACAAGGGCCTCGTCCTGATGAGCGACACCCGCACCAATTCGGGCGTCGATAACATTTCCACCTTCCGCAAGCTGTTCCACTGGAGCGTGCCGGGCGAGCGGATGATCGCGGTGTTGACCGCGGGCAACCTTGCCACCTCGCAGGCCGTGATCAGCCAGCTCGAGGAACGCACCAAGGCACCCGAGGACCGCGACAACTGCTTGCTCAGGGGCACGACCATGTTCCAGGTCGCGACCGAGATCGGGCGGATCCTTCGCTATACCATCGAGGACGTG
>JANNWO010000185.1:0-10541 GCA_031408395.1 Sphingomonadales bacterium
GCCAGCCGGTGAACAGCCCGCGCGTGCCTTCGAACAGTGCCAGCACAACGAAGATCGGGCCGAGCGCGAGCAGCAGCGCCAGCGCGATCCGCGCCGTCACCAGCAGGCCCACCGTCCCGAGCAACAGCAGCATCGCCCCCACCCACATCATGCCGGGCGGCGAGAAGGCGCTGATATCCTTGGTGTCCCCGCTCGCGTTCTGGATCGCGATGAACACCACGTCGAGCTTTTGTGCGAACACCGCCGTGGCGCTCTCGCCCTGCGTGCCTGTCAGAATGCCCGCGATCTGGTCCGGCGCGCCGATGAAAACGTTGTAGAACACGCTCGAGAAGGCGACGAAGCTGGTGGCAAACCCCATCACCAGACCCATCGTTATCACCTTGGGCAGCAGCGCGCGCACACCCAGGTTCGACCGGCCGAGCATCAACGAGATCGCAAAGAAGCTGACATAGAGCACCAGCATCATTGTCAGCGCGAAGGTCAACTGCCCCTCGGTGCCGAACAGCCTGTTGAAGGCCTCCTCGCTCATGGTGCTGGCGATGCAGTCGACCGCGGTCAGCGCGGAGGAGACGCCGGTGCCCATCGACTGGGCGGCAATGTCGCAGGTGGTGCTCATTCGGCGGCCTGTGACAGCGGATCGGCCTCAGGTTCGCTCCGAGGGGCCGCGGGGGGATGGTCAGGCCCATCGGGCGAGGCGGCGTCAGGCCACGCGCGGCCGGTGAGCGCCGGATACCAGGCGGCCGGCGCATCGCCCACCGCTTCGCGCAGCAGGTCGAGCCGCCGCACCGCGCTCTCGCGGCCCGACAGGATGGTGAGCACTTCCGGCGCGCCCGACAGGTCGAGCCGCACCACCACGCTCGCATCGGGCTGGCGCACCAGAAACGCGCGGCTGTGCGCCGGGAGCGAACGGATCAGCGCGAATTCGTGCGGCGTCAGCCCGAAGCCGTCGCAATAATCTTCCGGGCGCGCGCGGCTGTTGGGCATGAACACCATCGTCGCAGTCTGTTCGACCAGCGCGGTGGAAATCTTGCTGTCGAGCGCATCGCGCGCGGATTGCGTCGCGAAACCGACCAGCGCGTTGCGCTTGCGCAGGGTCTTGAGCCAATCGCGGATGCGCGCGGCGAAGACCCCGTCGTCCAGCGCCTTCCAGCCTTCATCGATGAGGATCATGGTCGGCTGACCGTCCAGCCGCTCCTCGATGCGGTGGAACAGGTACATCATGGTCGGCGTGCGCAGGCGCGGGTTTTCGAGCAGCGCGGTCATGTCGAAGCCAAGCACGCGGGTCGCAAGGTCGAGCCGGTCCTGCGCGTTGTCGAACAGCCAGGCGTGCTCGCCCTCTCCGATCCACGCAGCCAGCCGGTCGGCCAGATCGCCGGGGGTCGGACGACGCGCGCCAGAGAGCAATTCCTTGAAGTGACGCAGGCGGCGCAAGCTCGGGTCATTGCCGTAGGTCGCATCGACCGCAGCGGAGATCGTCGCGAATTCCTCCGGCCCGTCGACCTTCAGCAGCACCGCCAGCCAGTCGCGCAGGAAGCCGCGGTTCGCCGCAGTGTCGGGGAGCGACAGTGGGTTGAAGCCGGTCGGCTCGCCCGGGCTGATCCGGTCATAACGCCCGCCGATGCCGCGGATAAACAGCTCCGCGCCGCGATCCTTGTCGAACAGGATGGTGCGCGGTTTGAACTTCTGCGCCTGTGCGGCAAGGAAGTTCATCACCACGGTCTTGCCCGACCCGGACGGGCCGATGACCGAGAAATTGCCCAAATCGCCGTGGTGGAAGTTGAAGAAGAACGGGGTCGCGCTGGTCGTCTCCAGCAGGGTGACCGCATCGCCCCAGTGGTTGCCGCTCGCCTGCCCCAGTGCAAACCCGTGAAAGCTGCCAAAGCCCGCCATGTTGGCCGACGAAATCAGCGCGCGGCGGACGATATATTCCTCGTTGCCGGGGAACTGCGCCCAGAAGGCGGGTTCGAGATTGGTATCCTCGCGCACCGCGATCGCGCCGGTGTCAGCCAATGCCGCGGCGCATGAAGCCACCGCTTCGTCCAGCCGGTCGAGCGTGCGCTCGCGGATCAGAACGGTGAGGTGATGATCGCCAAAGCCGACCGCCCCGTTGCCCAATGCATCGCGCGCGGCGAACATCTCCGCACGCTCGGCAGCGGCGTCCTCGTCCACGGAGCGCGAACGGCGCAGCGCAAGGTCGATCCGCTCGCGCGCGGTGGTGCGCTCGTTGGGGGCGTAGCTTTCGGTGACGACCATCTCGTGCGGCAGGCGCAGCAGGTTGTCGAGCAGGCCCGGCGAGGTCGCCTCGGGGTAGTCCTTGAGGCCTAGGATCGCGCCGAAATCGGGGTCGGCCGACCCGCGCAGCTCCATGGCATCCAGCCCGAAGCTGGCGCGGCGATAGGGCAGCATGTGGCCAATGTCAGTCTCGGGGTTCGGACGGCGCACCGGGCGCATTTCGCCATTGTAGAGCGCCGATAGCAGTTCGAGCATTTCCGAATTGGTGCCGGCATTGGCCGAAGCCGGGGCCTGATAATCGCCCAGCACCGCCGCGCCGTAGCTCTGGAGCGACGCGACCAGCCCGGTGATCGCGGCCTTGAGGCTGCGCAGGTCGCGGGGATCGGCTTCAAGCTCACCCTGTCCGGCACGCGAGAACATCTTGGCAAAGCGTTCCGGCAGCCCGGTCTTGCCGCGCGCAGGGCGGCGGATCAGAGTGACGAACTGGTCGTTGATGAACAGCGATCCGCCTGCCAGCCGCTGCTTCCAGCGCGCATCAATATGGCGCGACAGGGGATCGGGGAACTCTGCATCGAGCTCCACTTCCACGCGGCGGCGGATCACGTGATGATACATCACAAACCGCGCATCGAGGGTCGACCGCAGCATCACCTCACGCGTGGCGGCATGGGCGTTGAGCGCGTCCGAATCCTCGGTTTCGAACAAGAGGCCCGGCACTTGAAGGGCGCTCATCACCGAACCATCGCGCAGCAGCACGGTGTTCTCGTCGATCAGCCGCGCATAGGGCAGCCGGTCGCCGATGCGGGCTTCCTTCGCGCTCCAGGCGGCGGGGCCGATCCACTTCACCATGTCGGGGTCTTTCTAAGGCGCATAGGAGTTGCAGCCCCAGCGCTTATGATTGGGAACGCGCGGGCAGCGCGAGACCTTCGTGATCCACAGATCGAAAACGCGCGGTTCGCGCAGCGAGGCGAAGTAGCCGATCACGTGCATCACCGCAGGCACGGGCAGGATCCACCAGCTCTTGAGGATCAGGAAGGCGATCGTCGTCACCATCAGGTTGATGATGAAGAAGTTCATCGTCACGCCCAGAAACATCTGCGGGCGGGTGAGCGCGCGGTGGACGGGGTGGCGGACCAGGTCATTCATGCGGTTATCCGGCGGCCGACTGAATGCCGGCCACAATGGTGGTCGCGCCGAACAGGATGAACACGCCGATAATCACGGTCGCGCCGAAGCGCCAGTTCATCCGGCCGGTGAGCATCATGAAGCCGATCGCGGCGACAGCCATGACCGCAACCGTGGTCGCGACCGTCCCGAGCAGCGTACCTTGGAGCCACAGCAGCGCAGAGTTGATCGGGCCAGATCCCGCCGGATCGGCGTTCTGCGCAAATGCCGCGCCGTGCGCGAAGGCGAGCGTTAGAGCGGCCGCGATACGGCCAAAAGGACGGACTGCAAGGCGAATTTGGGACATCATCTCTCTGTCGGGCTTTCTTGAAGATGGCCGCGTGCCGGTCATTGTCCGGTCACACGTGAATGGTCGGCGAGCCGGCCAATAATGGCGGCGACATACTGCTTTGTCTCGCGGATATTGGGCACACCACCAGAACGTTCGACCCGGCCCGGTCCTGCGTTGTAGGCGGCGAGCGCCTTCTCGAGGTTACCGTCGAACCGGTCGAGCTGTTCGCGCAGATAGCGCGCCCCGCCCTCCAGATTGGCGAAGGGATCGTTCGGGTTGACGCCGAGATACCGCGCGGTGCCCGGCATAAGCTGGGCGAGGCCCTGCGCACCCACGGGCGAGCGCGCATCCTCGCGCCAGCGGC
This sequence comes from Sphingomonadales bacterium, assembly GCA_031408395.1. Classification (GTDB taxonomy): domain Bacteria; phylum Pseudomonadota; class Alphaproteobacteria; order Sphingomonadales; family Sphingomonadaceae; genus Erythrobacter. The sequence continues at coordinate 4,053 of JANNWO010000185.1, forward strand.
TCTCCTGCCACACCACCGCTTCCATCAGCGCCGGTGAAAGGTCGAAGCGCACGGCCAGCTCGGCGAGTTTGGCGGCGTAGCGTGGGGGGATCGCCTGCGCATGGCGCGCAGGATAGGCGACCGCGTAGTCGGGAAGCATCGCGCTTTCCGGGACTTCGTCGGCGGCAGGCGCGGAGGAAGCGGGCGCGGCAGCGGGGAACTGGCCAGCGAGCGGCCCTGCGACCCAGCGTGCGCCGTCGGGGCCCAGCTCGAGCACGTCGGCCCTACCCTCGACCGCGAGGCCGAGCGCGGCAGCAGCTATCCTGACGCGGCATGCCGCGGCGAGAATCATGTCTCGAGCCTCCAGAAGGACTCCCTTTGTCTATCCTAAATGACAGACTGGTGACAGCCTTGTGGATCCCGAGTGTGACAAGTACCCCCGGCGGACATGAAATGATGCCTTGCCGGGAGCCGCTTGCCGGGAGCCGCCTGATGGTCAGTCGCGAAAGGTCAGCGCGGCGGCCCGTGCCGAGGCGGTGCGGAACTCGCCGCGGTCGAGCATCCGCACCGCCCTGCGCGCGAGTCGCCGCGAATCCGTGATGGTGCCATCTGCGGTGTCGAGTTCGATCACCTCGTGGCAGGCGATGGCCCGCTCGAAGGCCGCCCGCGCCTTGGCCTCCTGGCCTGCATGGGCATAGGCGATGCCGAGGTTGATCAACACCGCTGCGTCGTGCGGCGCGGCGATGTTCGCTTTCTCGAGAGTAGCGAGCGCTTCTTCAGCGCGCCCGGCGGCGAGCGTTTGGGCAGCCAGTTCGGGCGAATCGGCAAGGCGTGGGTCTGGCATGCCAGCCAAAGGGGTTGCAGCGACCAGTGCGAGAGCGAGAGCGGTTAATGACATCACAAGGCTCCTCTATGAACAAAGCTCATGATGACTCGATAACCGCCTCAATGCAACAAAACCGTAACATTGTAATATATTTGCAATTTAACTGGCGAAAGCACTGTTTTATACCACTCTTTCTATGGATCCTGCCTGCGCCCGGTAAGCGCCATCCCTGTCATATTTGACTTTCTTCGGTCATAATCGCGAATATGACACGCCGCTGTCATGGTGAAAGAATTCTGTCATGAACGCCCCCTAGCGACCGATGCAGCGCACCAAAGCCGACGCACTTTCACTTGATTCTCGGCACTAGAGGGGACCACAAGCTGTGAAAAACTTCCAACGCACTCTTATTCTCGGTTGCAGCATGTTGGCCCTGGCCGGCTGCGGCGCAGACGAAATCGTCTCGCCCGGCACCGGCGGCAACATCATCATCAACAACCCGGCTCCCACTCCGACGCCGACTCCGACCCCGACGCCGACCGCGACGCTGGTGACCCCGGCCGCTGGCTGTCCGACGATCGCCACCGCAGGCGGCTTGGTCGACGAATCAACCATCACCGGTCCGACCGGCACCTATCGCGTGTGCCGTCTGCCGGCACGCTTCACCTCTGCCGACACGCTGCCCTTCATTCGCGGGTTGGTGTACCGGATCGGTGGCCGCGTCGAAGTGGGTGATGACCGCGGCTTTGCGGCCATTGCCGGTGCCCCCACGGTCTCGCTGACCATTCAGCCGGGCGTGATCCTCTTTGGCCAGCAGGACTCCTATCTGGTCGTCAACCGCGGCAATACGATCCAGTCGAACGGCACCGCCGATCGCCCGATCGTCTGGACCAGCCGCGACAACATCCTCGGTCTGACCGACGATAACAGCCAGCAGCAGTGGGGCGGCGTCGTGCTGCTCGGCCGCGCGCCGATTTCCGACTGCTCGAACGGCGTTTTCAACACAGCCGCTGCTCCGACCAACAACCCGACCTGCGAAGGCCGGCTTGAAGGTGCGGCGATCGCCACCCCGTTCGGCGGCAACAACGCGGCCGACAATTCCGGTTCGTTCCGCTTCAACCAGATCCGTTTCTCGGGCTTCGAACTGGCGCCCAACAACGAGTTGCAGTCGCTGACGACCGGCGGCGTGGGTTCGGGCACCGTGATCGAGAATCTTATCTCGTTCAACAGCTCGGATGACGGCGTCGAGTTCTTCGGCGGCGGCTTCAACGTCCGCAACCTTGCGGTGATCGGTGCTTCGGACGACTCGCTTGATGTCGACACCGGTGCGCGCATCAACGTCGACACCATGATCGCGGTGCAGCGTTCGACGACGGGCGACCGTCTGATCGAACTCGACTCGCCCAACGTGGCCGACCGCACTCCCGCAAACGCCATTCCGCAGACCATCTTGCAGGTGAACAACTTCACCTTCGTGACCCGCGACGCGGCTCCGCAGGTGATCCAGGCGCGTGGCGGTGCGGCGCTCAGCCTCACCAACGGCGTGATCAACGCTGGCAACAACCACTGCTTCCAGATCGATGAGCCCGCCACTCTGGCAGCGATCATCGGGGTGGACTCGGTGGTCGGCGATTGCCCGGCGGTCGATCCGATCCGCGGCGGCGCGGGCAACACCAATGCTGACGTGGCAACGCGCATCAATGGTGGGACCAACAACAACATCGCCTTCGCGATCACGCTGACCAACAATGTGGTCAACGGCGCTGGCGAAACCGGCCGCACCGCTTTCAATGCCAACACCCGTTCGACGTTCTTCCCGACCCGCACCTTCATCGGTGGGATCCAGAACGCCGCGGCGCTGACGACCATCTTCGGCAACTGGACCTGCAACTCGTCGATCCAGAACTTTGCCAGCTCGACGGGTGCCTGCACCTCGCTGCCGGTCTACCCGGCCTAAGCAGCGAACATGACAAGGAGGGGGGCGAGGCCGCATCACAGTGCAGCGCCTCCCCCCCTTTTTTCGCATATCGGCAGGCTGCGGAGCAGCCTGTGACCGTAATACAGGCCATTTCATGAGGGGGTCCTCACCTATGTCGACCGGCGCGCGCCTTGCAGGGCTGTTGCTTCTCACCACGTCGCTGACCTTGCCGTCGGTTCTCCACGCACAGGACGCCTCGCAAGATGCGACCGAGGCGGATGCTCCGCCTGCGGAAGACGTAACAGACGAGGCCCTGGCCGAGGAACTGCAAGAGACGGACATCTCGCTGCCGGGCGGCGGGATCATTGTGACCGGAAAGCGCAAGCGCGATCCGGCGCGCAATTCGGGTCAGGTGCTGACCGTGCTCAGCGAAGCCGACATCGCGCGCACCGGGGAAGGCGACATCGCCGGCGCGTTGGCGCGGGTGAGCGGCCTTTCGCTCGTTGGCAACGGCCGCGTCTTCGTGCGCGGCCTCGGCGACCGCTACTCGCTGGCGCTGCTCAACGGCCTGCCGCTCCCCAGCCCCGAGCCGCTCAGCCGCGTGGTCCCGCTCGATATCTTCCCGACCAGCGTGATCTCCTCGAGCCTCGTGCAGAAGACCTATTCGGCCAACTTCCCGGCCGAGTTCGGCGGCGGCGTGATCAACCTCACCACCAAAGCCATCCCGACCGAGGACTTCCTGACCATCGGCGGCTCGATCAGCGGCGACACCGAAACCACCTTCCAAAACGGCCTCACCTATTTCGGCAGCCGCTGGGACAACTTCGGTTTCGATAACGGCAACCGCGATTTCCCGACCGCGCTGCAAGGCCTGATCGGCAGCGCTACCCGCGTCAACGACACGCCGGTGGCGGTGCAGCGCCAGTTGGCCGGGCAGATCTTGCCGACCAACCTCGTGACACTCCAGAAGAACGACGTCCTGCCGGCCAACTTCAACGGCACCATCACCGGCGGCGCATCCTTCGAAGTCGGCGACGGCAACTACCTCGGCCTGATCGCCACGGCGGGGATCACGAACACCTGGCGCAACCGTTCGGTCACCAGCCAGCAGTTCGGCAATGCGGCAGCCGGACAGATCCTGTTCGATTCGCAGAACTTCATCACCGACAACAAGGTGCTGGTAAACGGACTGATCGGCCTCGGGCTCGACATCGGCGAGCACACCGTGCGCTGGACCAACCTCTACATCCGCGACACCCTCAAGACCGCGCGTCTTGCGACCGGAACAGATTCCTTCACCGACGTTGCGCGCCCGTTCGACTTCCAGACCCAGCAAACCGGTTGGTTCGAGCGCCAGCTCATGGACACGCAGATCGTCGGCGAATTCAACTTCGACGGTTTCGAGTTAGATGTTCGCGGCGGCTACGCCCGCACCGATCGCGAGGCGCCTTATAACGCGATCCTTCCCTACATCCGCACCAACATTCCCAACGATCCCTTCGGCGACAAGTTCGTGGTCGATGTCGGCGCGCTGATCGGCGGTACCGAGCGTATCCAGGTCGGTTTCGAAGATCTCACTGAGGAGCTTTGGTTCGGCAGCGCCGACGCGACCTTCGATGTCACCGACACGCTCTCTTTGACCGCGGGCTATGCCTATTCGGACACCAGCCGCCGGTCGTTGTCGTTCATCATTCGCCCGCTGATCAGTTCCTCGGCCCAGTTCACCTCAGTGTTGCGAGCGCTCGGCCTTCGGCAGCCGGGCAGCATCATCAACGGCGCGACACTGGCGACTGGCGCGAACGGCGCGCCGTTCTTCAACGTCACGGTTTCCGACCCGACCCCCTTCCCGGCGTTCGACGCCGCGCTGACGGTGCACGCGGGCTACGGCCTCGCGCGCTACCGCCCGACCGACCGGCTCAGCATTGAGGCGGGGGTGCGCTTCGAGGACGGTCTGCAGATCGCCGCTCCTGATCCGGCGTTCGGCGGCGGCAATACTGCCAACCCGACGCGGATCGCCAACGAATATCTCCTGCCCTCGGCGACGGTGACCTGGGAGGTGATCGACGATCTGCAATTGCGCTTCGCGGCATCGCAGACCATCGCCCGCCCGCAATTCCGCGAGCTGGTCGAGCAGACCTATTTCGATCCGGAATCCAACCGCCGCTTCCGCGGCAACCCCTTCCTTCAGGATAGCGAGCTCATCAATCTCGAGGCACGCGCCGAATATTACATCGGCGGGCCGAGGAAGGTCAGCCTTGCCGGCTTCTACAAGGAAATCGACAAGCCGATCGAGAACTTCCTGATCACCGCTCCGGGGATCATCGAGACGAGCTACGCCAATGCGCCCTCTGCCGAGCTCTATGGGGCCGAGCTCGATGTGGCTTACGGCATCGGCCTTGCCGACTGGGGCGGGATTTTCGAGAGCAAGCAGTTCCTGATCCTGGCAAACTACACCTACACCCAATCGAGCATCTCGGTGAGCGCGGGCGACCTTGCGCCCATCCCCGGCTCGCCCAATCAGGTGGCTAGCCAGCTGTTCGACATCGGCGCGCCGCTGGTCGGCCAGTCCGACCATGTCGCAAACCTTACGCTGGGGATCGAGGACCTCGACAAGGTCCAGCAGTTCACCGTGCTGCTCAACTATGCGAGCGAGCGCGTGACCCTGCGAGGCGGTGCGCTGCCCGACGTGATCGAGGATCCGGGCCTGACGGTCGACGTGGTGGCGCGTTCGGAGATCAAGCTGGGCGGCTTGCCGCTCGAACTGTCGCTGGAAGCCCGCAACATCTTCGGGCGCGACAACTTCGAATTTCAGCAGCTGGGCACCAACCGCGCCGAGATCAACACCTTCGACGTGGGCACAAGCTTCTCGATCGGGCTGAAGGCGCAATTCTGAACGAAACAGGGGCGGAGCAAGCGCTTCGCCCCTGTCTTTCGTTGCTAGATTGTCCGACGACAGCCGCCAGAAAAGCTCAGGGCAAACGGAACGAGGTTCCGTTACCCCGCGTCGAAAACGTACCCCAATGACCGTACCGTGCGCAGCGGGTTGCCGCCGCCGGCGCCCTTGATCGCGCGCCGCAGCCGTCCGACCCACACATCGACCGTGCGCTCGTCGATCGGCGGTTCGCGCTTGCCGAGGCCCGCGATCAGGTCCTCGCGCGTCAGCACGCGGTTGGGGTTTTCGGCAAGGAAGCGCAGCAGCCGGAACTCGTTGGGGCGCAGCACGATCGGTGTGCCCGCCCAGCGCGCCTGAAGCGCGGACATGTCGATGGTCAGTGCGCCGAATTCGAAGCGGCGCGGCGCTTGGCGTTCCGCGGTGCGCGATTGCAGCGCCAGCACCCGGTCGAGCACCGCGGTGCGGGTGAGCGGCCCGATCACATAATCATCGGCCCCGGCCCTCAGCGCACGGCGGCGGTCGTCGGCATCGTCCTCTTCCAGAACCATCGTCACATGCGATTCGGAGGTGCGCGGATCGGCGCGCAGGCGGCGGCACATCTCGAGCCCGGCGAGCTCGGGCATCACCCAGTCGACAAAAGCCCACATCGGCCCTTCGACCAGTCGCAGCGGACCCTCCGGTCCGAGCCGGTCGAAGGTGAAGCGGCGCTGGTCGTGGACGAAGTCCTCGAGGCTCTCGCCGAGATCGCCGGTCACGAAGATGTTGATGACGTCCATGTGCTGCCGGCCCCCGGTTTCCGTTCCGGAATTGGCGCAACCTTGTGACGCGTTTGTGACTGGATTTCAGTTGTAGGTCACAATCTCGTTCGCGGCC
>JANNWO010000186.1:0-20070 GCA_031408395.1 Sphingomonadales bacterium
ATGCGCGCGCAGGTGCTGGGGCTGGAGGCAGTGCTGGCGGACGGGCAGGTGCTGGATCTTATGACCCCACTGAAGAAGGACAATCGCGGCTTTGACTTGAAGCAGTTGCTGATCGGTTCGGAAGGGACGCTCGGGATTGTCACTGCGGCGTCGCTGCGGCTGCTCCCTGCCGCCACCGGCCGCGCCACCGCCTGGGTCGGACTTGGCGGAATCGTCGAGGCGCGCGCACTGCTCGGTCGGATGGAGCGCGCGCTGGGCGACGCGCTTGAAGGCTTTGAAGTGGTGCCGGCGCATTGTCTCGATTCTGTCCTCGCCTACCAGCCGCAGGCACGCGCACCTCTCGCTGAGCGCCACGCCTGGAATGCGCTGATCGAAAGCGTCTCGGCTTCGCATGATAGCACAGCGCTGCGCGACGGGATGGAGACCGCGCTGGCCGAAGCGATGGAGGCGGGGCTCGTCGCGGACGCGGTGATCGCCGCCAACGACAGCCAGGCCGAAGCCTTCTGGCAATTGCGCGATGGCATCTCCGCCGCCGAACGTGCGCTCGGCCCGGCGATGCAGCACGACATTTCGGTGCCGGTGGAACGGATGCCCGAATTCATCCTCGCCGCCGTGCCGGACATCGAGGCGAGCTTCGATGGCACCCGTGCGGTCGCCTTCGGTCACCTTGGCGACGGTAACGTTCACTTCCATATTCTGGCTCCTGCCGGCGCCGTCAGGGGCGTGTGGGAAGAGGCAGAGGGCAAGGCGGTGAGCGCGCGCGTCCACGATCTCGTCACCCGCTGGGGCGGATCGATCAGCGCCGAACACGGCATCGGGCAGATGAAGGCGGGCGAGCTTGCCCGCCTCCACGATCCGGTCGCGCTGGCGGTGATGACGCGGGTCAAGCAGGCGCTCGACCCGGCGAATCTGCTCAATCCGGGGAAACTGTTGCTAACCGTCCCGCGCGAGTGACCACGCGCGCTTGCACGCGGCACAGCAAGCGCTTAAGGGCCGCGCTTTCGGCGGGGCGATCCGTTTTCCGCTGAGGGGATCTTTCACTACAGCTTACCGGAGACGTCGTCATGGCCAGCGCGCCGCAACCCCAACTTCCGCTGTTCTATCAGGACCTTCTGCCCGTCAACAGCCGTGACCACGCGACTTGGAAGGCAGGCTCGCTTGGCAACGCTGCCTATCTCGCCGCGACCCACGCGGTTCCGCTGACCTCGGATGAGTTCGTCGATGCGCAGCGAAATTACCCGATCGTCTTCACCGCTGGTGAAAACCCGCTGCCAATCGCGCTGTTTGGCCTGAACGAGGGCGTCAACACCTTCGTCGGCGAGGATATGCTGATCGCCGAGCCGATCTACCTGCCCGCCTATGCGCGCCGCTATCCCTTCATCCTTGCCAAGCTCCAGCAGGGCAACGACGACATGTCGCTATGCTTTGACCCGACCGCGGGACTGATTGGGGCCGACAAGGAAGGCATTTCGCTGTTCGACGATGCCGGTCAGCCGACCGAATACACTTCCGGCGTGCTCGATTTCTGCCGCCGCTTCGAGGAAGCCGGCCAGCGCACCAAGCTCTTCATGGACGAGCTCGCAAAGCTCGACATACTGATGGACGGCGAAATTGCCATCACCCGCAATGACATGCCCGACACGCCGTTCATCTACCGCGGCTTCCGCATGGTCGACGAGACCAAGCTGCGTGAGCTTCCGGGTGCGACGCTTGAAGAACTCGCGAAGAACGGCATGCTGATGCTGATTTACGCACATCTCTTCTCGCTCAACCTGATGCGCAACATCTTCGAGCGTCAGGCGTCACAGGGCAAGGTGCCGATGAACGCCGACGGCACGCCGGCGCCCGTGCTCAATTGATCTTCTGAGCCGGGGCAGCAACGCTCCGGCCCGTTGCCACGACATGACGGGCAGGTGGCCGCTGGCTGCCTGCCCGTTTGGCGTTGACGTGTGCGTTACTCGGCCGCCTGCCGCAGGCCGTCATTCCCGCCGAGCAGCGCCGTCTCGGCGCCAAGCTCGCGCACCAATGCAGCGAGCATTGCGGCGATCCCCGGCAGGCCCGGCCCGGGTTGGGCAAGCTGGCGATCAAGATAGGCCGCGCGGCACACCTCGATCTGCATCGCGTGGACGCCCGCTTGCGGCGCACCATGACGGTCGAGCACGTAGCCGCCCGAATAGGGCCGGTTCTGCGCCGCCAGCACATCGCGGCAATCGAGATGGGCGAGCGCGCGGCCCATCAGCCCATTATAGCACGAGGCACCGAAGCGGTCGCCAAGCACCAGGACCGGCGCGCGGGTCTCACCCTCGACAGCACGAAGCGGCGGCATGGAGTGAAGGTCGATCAGCAGGACCGCCCCCCACTCGTCGCGGATTCGCGCAAGCTCTGCTGCCAGCATCGCGTGATAGGCCCGGTGGATGCCCTCGATCCGGGCGGCGAGTTCGTTCGGAGCCAGTCGGCCGCGCCAGATCTCACCCGATCCCGGCAGGCGCCGCGGCACCAGCCCGAGGCCGCTGCGCGCGCGGGCATTGCCACGGTGCGCGGGCTCGACCGGAGCGATGCCTTCGGACCGACCGCCCTCGATCATGTCCCAGTCGACATCGTCTTCGGCGCGGTTGAGATCGAGCAGCGCGCGCGGCGCATGGGCGACAAGCAGCGCAGCTCCGGTCTCCCGCGCGATCGCAACGCCGAGCCGGTCGACATGGCGATCCTCGAGCCGCAGTTGGGCGAATTCCGGGTCGCGCATCCGCGCGGTCACGGCCAGCGGGTAGGAGCGGCCCGCGTGGGGCACGGCGACCACCACCGGCAGGCGCAGCCGCGGCGGGCTCGTCAAAGTGAAGGCCGGGGCGTCGCCGAGACCCGGCACGTATCCGCCACTGACGGATGCGCGGACAGGTGTGGGGCCGGGCCGGGAGGAGCGGGCGGGCGGTGACATTCGTAACCCCTGCTGACGGGTTTGGGAGGGCCTGTCAAAGCCTCATGCTGAGCCTCGCGGGCCTTGCGCTGCCGCAATCCGCTCCATCCCGGACCTGATCCTTACCGCGCACAAAGATTTCTTAAGCCGGGTCTGCTAACACGCGAACCATGACAGCAACACGTACCCCCCGCATCCTGCTCGCCGAGGACGAAGACGCCATGCGCGCCTATCTCGAACGGGCGCTGATCAACGCCGGCTACGAAGTCAGCTCCGTCGATCGCGGAACCGATGCCGTACCGCTGCTCGAAACGGGCGACTACGATCTGCTGCTCTCGGACATCGTCATGCCCGAGATGGACGGGATCGAGCTTGCCCAGCGCTGTGCCGAGATTTCGCCGCGCACCAAGGTGATGTTCATAACCGGCTTTGCCGCGGTGAGCCTGCGCGCAAGCCGCGAACAGCCCACCGCCAAGGTGCTTTCCAAGCCTTTCCATCTGCGCGATCTGGTGCTCGAGGTGGAGCGGGTGTTCGAGGAAGCGGACGAAGCGCGGGCCTGACAGAGTTACGGCTCGAATCGCTTGCACCTTCCAGAGGGCTGCGATAAAGGGCCGCTCCGCGCTCGATAGGGCGCCGATCCGATGGTGCGGGCGTATAGCTCAGTGGTAGAGCACTATGTTGACATCGTAGGGGTCGCAAGTTCAATCCTTGCTACGCCCACCATCGGTAAAACTAAGACAGCGCGCCCCGTTTCGGCGGGCTTTTTTGTGCCCGAACCGCGCGCGAGGCATGTTGCGGTTCCTTTGCAACCCCTGCGCTTGCATGGCTGCCTTCCTCTGCTAAAGCCCGGCGCGGGATCTTTGGGCCTTGGACGGGCTCCGAACAGCTTCCTGTCGATCAAGCACGGCCCCTCGCGGACGGGGCAGAAGGATAGGGCAAATCGCATGCAAAAAATCAAAGTCGCCAACCCCGTCGTCGAGCTCGACGGCGACGAGATGACCCGCATCATCTGGCAGTGGATCCGCGAAAGGCTGATCCTGCCTTACCTCGACATCGACCTGAAGTATTACGATCTATCGATTGAGAACCGCGACGCGACAGACGATCAGGTGACGGTCGATTCCGCCAACGCGATCAAGCAATACGGCGTCGGCGTGAAGTGCGCCACGATCACTCCCGACGAACAGCGCGTCGAGGAATTCGGCCTCAAGAAGATGTGGAAGTCGCCCAACGGCACGATCCGCAACATTCTGGGCGGCGTGGTCTTCCGCGAGCCGATCGTGATTGACAACGTGCCGCGCCTCGTGCCGGGCTGGACTGACCCGATCGTGGTCGGCCGTCATGCCTTCGGCGACCAGTACAAGGCCACCGACACCCTGATCCCCGGCCCCGGCAAACTGCGGCTGGTGTTCGATGGCGAGGACGGCACCAAGATCGACCTCGATGTGTTCGACTTCCCCAGCGCTGGCGTGGCGATGGCGATGTACAACCTCGACGATTCGATCCGCGACTTCGCCCGAGCCAGCTTCAACTACGGCCTCAACCTCGGCTGGCCGGTGTACCTCTCGACCAAGAACACGATCCTCAAGGCCTATGACGGGCGCTTCAAGGACCTGTTTCAGGAAGTCTTCGACAACGAAGGCTTCGCGCAGCAGTTCAAGGCCAAGGGAATGGTCTACGAACACCGCCTGATCGACGACATGGTCGCCTCGGCGCTGAAGTGGGAAGGCGCCTTCATCTGGGCCTGCAAGAACTACGACGGCGACGTGCAGTCGGACACCGTGGCTCAGGGCTTTGGCTCGCTGGGCCTGATGACCTCCGTGCTGCTCAGCCCCGATGGCAAGACCGTCGAGGCCGAGGCTGCGCACGGCACCGTCACCCGCCACTACCGCCAGCACCAGCAGGGCAAGGCGACCTCGACCAACCCGATCGCCTCGATCTTCGCCTGGACCCGCGGCCTGATGTATCGCGGCAAGTTCGACGGCACGCCCGAAGTGGTGAAGTTCGCCGAAACGCTCGAACGCGTCTGCATCCAGACCGTCGAGAAGGGCCACATGACCAAGGACCTCGCGCTGCTGATCGGCCCCGGGCAGGCTTGGCAGACGACCGAGCAGTTCTTCGAGACGATCGCCGATAACCTCGAGAAGGAAATGGCGACCTCGGCCTGATCGGCCCTGCATCATCACTCCGACAAGCCGGGCGGGCGTATGGTCCGCCCGGCTTTTTTATTGCCCCCGCCAAGGGTGACAGCCCCGCCCCGCCCCGTTAAGCCTATGGGGTGGCCGGCGAACTGACCCTCTCTCCCTTCCTTTCCGATGCGCTGGTGATCCTCGGCGCGGCAGGAATCGTGATCCCGGTCTTCGCGCGGTTCCGTATCACCCCGATCATCGGCTTCATCGTCATCGGCGTGCTAGTTGGGCCCTACGGCCTCGGTTCGCTGACCGGGCGAATACCCTGGCTCTATTACATCACGATCAGCGACCCGGAGGGCCTCGCGCCCTTCGCCGATTTCGGTATCGTGCTACTGCTCTTTGCGATCGGTCTGGAACTCTCGTTCAACCGCCTGTGGCAGATGCGCCGGTTGGTGTTCGGCCTTGGCGCGCTGGAGGTGCTGATCAGCGGTAGCGCGCTCGCGGTTGCCGTCGGCATGGCATCGGGCCTTGGCGTCACCGCGGCCCTTGCGCTGGGCTTCGCGCTCGCATTTTCCTCAACCGCAATCGTCCTGCCGATTTCGGGCACCCGCACGCCGGTGGGCCGCGCGGCGCTCTCGATGCTGCTGTTCGAGGACATCATGATCGTGCCGATCATCTTCATCCTCGGCGCGCTCGCGCCCAATGCGGCGGATGAAGGCTGGGGGGGCCTCGTGCAGACGCTGTGGCAGGGCGGCCTCGTGGTCATCGTGCTGCTGGTGGTCGGGCGCCTCGCCCTGCCCCGCCTGTTCGCGCAAGCCGCCCGTACCAAGAGCCCCGAGCTGTTCCTTGCCGCCTCACTGCTGGTAGTGATCGGCGCGAGCCTCACCACCGCGCTGGTCGGCCTCTCGCCAATCGTTGGCGCGCTGATCGCCGGACTGCTGATCGCCGAGACTGAGTACAGCACCGAGGTCGAGCTGATCATGGAGCCCTTCAAGGGCCTCGCGCTGGGCGTCTTCCTGATCACCGTCGGCATGAGCATCAACCTTGCCGAGATCGCCGAACAGATCGGCGCAATTACCATCGCGGTAGTGGGCGTGGTGGTGTTCAAGGCGCTCGTCACCGGCATGCTGCTACGGCTGATGGGCGCGCGGCGCGGAACAGCGGCAGAAACCGGACTGCTGATGGCCTCGCCATCCGAAACCACCCTGATCGTGCTTGCCGCCGCCACCAGCGCCATGGTGCTCGATACCGAGACCGCGCGGTTCTGGCAGACGGTCACAGCAATCGGTCTCACCATCACGCCACTGCTCGCGCGCCTTGGCGCGGTGATCGCGCGGCGAGTCGACAGTGTTGCCCAGGCGCAGGACGATGACGACAGCGAGGCCGCGCGAACCATCATCGTCGGCGGCGGGCGCGTCGGGCGGCTGATTGCGGACATGCTGCAGACCCACGCCAGGCCCTATGTGATGATCGACACAAACCCCGATCTCGTCGCCGCTGCCAAGCGCGATGGGTACCGCGCCACCTTCGGCGATGCCGGGCGCGGCGACACGCTCTCGCGGCTCGGGGCAGACCGTGCACCGGCAGTGGTGCTGACGATGGACGAGCCGGTGCTCGCCCAGCGCCTCGTCATCAAGCTGCGCCAGACCTATCCCGACCTGTTGATCGTCGCCCGCGCGCGCGACACCGACCACGCCGCAGCCATGTACCGCGCCGGAGTCAGCCATGCCGTGCCCGAGACGCTTGAAGCCTCGCTACAACTGTCGGAAGCCGTGCTGGTCGATATCGGCGTGGCAATGGGCCCGGTGATCGCCTCGATACATGCCAAGCGCGACGAGTTCCGAGAACAGCTGGAGCGCGACGGGGGGCTGAGCGAGAAGCCGAAGCTCAAAAGTGCAAGTCTGCGCGATCGCGAAGCCTAGCGGCGCAGTTCTACGCTGCGTTCGAGCGTCTTGAAGCGGCTACCGTCTGCCTGACGCACCGTGATGGTGACATTGCCGCCCTTGCTGGCATGCCGATCTTCGGCGGTGCCTTCTTTACCCTTGTGGGTTCCGGCAATTACCCGGCACGGGTCCCCGTTCTGGATCGTCATTTCGCTTAAACTGCCGGCTGCGATGCCAACACAGCCTTCACCGCCGCGAGCGCAACTGCGGCCTTGCTGCCATCCGGACCGCCACCCTGGGCCATGTCGGGCCGTCCGCCGCCGCCCTTGCCGCCGAGCGCTTCGACGCCCGCGCGCACCAGATCGACGGCGCTGAACCGCGCTGTCAGGTCGTCGGTCACGGCCGCCGCGATGCTCGCTTTGCCGTCATTTACCGCGATAATCGCTGCTACGCCCGATCCTATCCGCTGCTTGGCGGCATCGAGCAGCGGGCGCAGGTCCTTGGGGTCGAGCCCTTCAAGCACTTGTCCGGAGAAGGTGACACCCGCGACGCTCTCATCGGCTGCCAAAGTGCCGCCGCCCGAGCCGCCGCCGCCCAGTGCCAGCGCCTTCTTGGCCTCGGCGAGCTCCTTCTCGAGCCGCTTGCGCTCATCGAGCAGCGCGGCGAGGCGCGCGGGAACTTCTTCTGGTGTCGCCCGGATCACGCCGGCGGCAGCCTTCAATGCTTCCTCGCGCGCAACCAGCCACTGCCGTGCGCCTTCCCCGGTCAGCGCCTCTATGCGGCGCACGCCCGAGGAGACCGCGCTTTCCGAAACGATGCGGAACACGCCGATATCGCCCGTCGCGTTCACATGGGTGCCGCCGCACAGCTCGACCGAATAGTTGCGCCCTTCCCCGCCAGCGCGGCCCATCGACAGCACGCGAACCTCATCGCCATATTTCTCGCCGAACAGCGCCAGCGCTCCCGCGGCGACCGCGTCGTCGGGGGTCATCAGGCGCGTACTGACCGTCTCGTTGGCGCGGATTTCCGCGTTCACCTCGGCCTCGACCGCGGCGATATCCTCGGGCGTCAGAGCAACCGGTTGCGAGAAGTCGAAACGCAGGCGGTCTTCGGAAACCATCGAGCCCTTTTGCGTCACATGCCCGCCCAAGCGATTGCGGAGCGCGGCGTGGGCAAGGTGTGTGGCCGAGTGGTTGGCGCGGATGCGGTCGCGCCGTTCGGCATCGACCTTGAGCTCGACCGTGTCGCCGACCGCAACTTCGCCCGCCGCGATCCGTACCTGGTGCGCGTGCAAGCGGCCGAGCGGCTTCGACGTATCGGTGACATGGGCCTTTAGGCCGGCGATGCTCGCCATCGTCCCGGCGTCCCCTGTCTGGCCGCCGCTCTCGCCGTAGAAAGGCGTCTGGTTGGTGAGGATCACCACCTCGTCGCCCGCTGCGGCGCTGACGACTTCGGCCCCGCCCTTGACGATCCCGACAACCCGGCCCTCGCCGCTGGTCGAGGCGTAACCAGTGAACTCGCTCGCGCCCTCGCGCTCGGCAATGTCGAACCACACTTCGCCTGACGCCGCATCGCCCGAACCCTTCCACGCAGCGCGCGCCGCGGCTTTTTGCTGTGCCATCGCAGCGTCGAAGCCGGGCTTGTCCACGCCGATCCCGCGGGCGCGCAGGGCGTCTTCGGTAAGGTCGTAAGGGAAGCCAAAGGTGTCGTAGAGACGGAAGGCGATCTCGCCGTCGAGCTCGCTGCCGCTGGTCAGATCGCCAGTGGTTTCGTCGAGCAACTTCAAGCCCTTGTCGAGCGTGCGGCGGAACTGGGTTTCCTCGCGCTCGAGTACTTCCTGGATCAGCGCCTGCCCG
The DNA here is from genome assembly GCA_031408395.1 of Sphingomonadales bacterium. Taxonomy (GTDB): domain Bacteria; phylum Pseudomonadota; class Alphaproteobacteria; order Sphingomonadales; family Sphingomonadaceae; genus Erythrobacter. The sequence continues at coordinate 8,783 of JANNWO010000186.1, forward strand.
CGTGTAAGCTCGGGATAGGCTTGGCCCATCTCGGAGACCAGCGAGGGAACAAGGCGGTGCATCAACGGCTCTGCCGCGCCGAGCAGGTGCGCATGGCGCATGGCGCGGCGCATGATCCGGCGCAGCACGTAGCCGCGGCCCTCGTTCGATGGGAGCACTCCGTCTGCCATGAGGAAACTGGTCGAGCGCAAGTGGTCGGCAATGACGCGGTGCGAGGCGGCATTCTCACCTTGTGCGGCGACGCCGGTCAGCGATTCTGAAGCCGAAATCAGTGCCTTGAAGGTATCAGTGTCGTAATTGTCGTGGACGCCTTGGAGCACGGCGGCCACGCGTTCGATGCCCATCCCGGTGTCGATCGAAGGCTTGGGCAGGTCGCGGCGGGTGCCGTCGGCCTGCTGATCGTATTGCATGAAGACGAGATTCCAGATCTCGACGAAGCGGTCGCCGTCCTCATCGGGGCTGCCGGGAGGGCCGCCGAAGATGTGGTCGCCGTGGTCGTAGAAGATCTCGGAGCACGGACCGCAGGGCCCGGTATCGCCCATCGACCAGAAGTTGTCGGAGGTGCTGATGCGGATAATCCGCTCTTCGGGGAGGCCCGCGATGCGCTTCCAGAGGTCCGCTGCCTCGTCGTCTGTATGATATACGGTCACCGTGAGCTTGTCTTTGGGCAGCCCCCATTCATCGGTCAGCAGGGTCCATGCATGCTCGATCGCCTGCGCCTTGAAGTAGTCACCAAAGGAGAAATTCCCAAGCATTTCAAAGAATGTGTGGTGACGCGCTGTGTAGCCGACATTGTCCAGATCATTGTGTTTGCCGCCGGCGCGGACGCATTTTTGCGAGGATGCGGCGCGCGGGGATGGGGCCGTTTCAAGGCCCGTGAAGACGTTCTTGAACGGCACCATCCCGGCGTTGACGAACATCAACGTCGGGTCATTGTAGGGCACGAGCGGCGCGCTCGGCGTGGCGGCGTGGCCATTCCTACTGAAGTAGTCGAGGAAGGAGCGGCGGATATCGTTCGTCGAGGTCATGGCGGTGCAGTTAGGCAAAGCGCGGGGATTTCGCAATGGAGCGTGAAAAAGGGGGGGTCTGGAGGGGGCCTAACAGGGGTCTAAAGGGGATCTAGACCGATCTGGAGGGGGTCTGGACCTGCCTAGAGGGGGTCTAAAACGCGGTAGATTTCACCCCGCGCCTCCTCCCCCCGCGAGCGCCCAGAATGCGAAAAGCCGGCCTGCAACCTGGAGAGGATCGCAAGCCGGCGTTCCGCTTGTCCGGGCGCGGTGGAGAGCCGGGAACGATGCGCTCCCGGCCAAACGCCCGCTTGGGGATCAGTCGTCCGAGTCCGCGTCCGGCCCGGCCATCATCTCCCCGGCGACCTGATCGGTGCGGCTGCGGATCGCAGCTTCCAAGCGGTCGCAAACTTCCGGGTGTTCCTTGAGGTAGGTCTTGGCGTTCTCACGGCCCTGTCCGATGCGGATCGAATCGTAGGAGAACCAACTACCCGACTTCTCGACGAGGCCGGCCTTGACCCCGAGATCGATGATCTCGCCGATCTTGGAGATGCCCTCGCCGTACATGATGTCGAATTCGACCTGCTTGAACGGCGGTGCGACCTTGTTCTTGACTACCTTCACGCGGGTTGCGTTGCCGGTGATTTCGTCGCGGTCCTTGATCTGTCCGGTGCGGCGGATGTCGAGACGGACCGAGGCGTAGAACTTGAGCGCGTTGCCGCCGGTGGTGGTTTCGGGGTTGCCGTACATCACGCCGATTTTCATGCGCAGCTGGTTGATGAAGATCACCATGCAGCGCGAGCGGCTGATCGAACCGGTCAGCTTGCGCAGCGACTGCGACATCAGGCGCGCCTGAAGGCCGACGTGCGTATCGCCCATCTCGCCTTCGATTTCAGCGCGGGGCACCAGCGCCGCGACCGAATCGATCACCAGCACGTCAATCGCGTTGGAACGGACCAGCGTATCGACGATTTCCAACGCCTGTTCGCCGGTATCGGGCTGCGAGACGATCAGTTCGTCAATGTCGACACCCAGCTTCTTGGCGTAGATCGGATCGAGCGCGTGTTCGGCATCGACGAAAGCCGCGGTGCCGCCCATCTTCTGCGCTTCGGCGATGACGTGCAGCGCCAGCGTGGTCTTGCCCGAGCTTTCCGGCCCGTAAATTTCAATCACCCGGCCGCGCGGCAAGCCGCCGATCCCGAGCGCGATGTCGAGGCCCAACGACCCGGTCGAAATCGATTCGACCTGCATCGTTTCCTTCGAGCCCAGCTTCATTGCCGAACCCTTGCCGAAGGCACGATCAATCTGTGCGAGCGCGGCTTCCAAAGCCTTCTGACGGTCCACGGCTTTCTTGTCCTCTTCCACCAATTTCAATTGGGTAGCCATCGCACGCGCTCCTCAGCTTGCCTAGGGGCGGAAAGCAGTTTTCCGCCGCCCCGGTAGGAGTTATGTATCGCCTTTGTTCTTATGGAACAAGTAGGGAACGAAAATTTTTTCCGCGCGCGTTTTGCGGCCTGCCCTACGCTTTGGCCCTAGCCGCCGCTGTCGCGCAGCTGCCAGTCGAAGCTGCGGGTCTGGTTGGCGGGCACGGTCACCTCGACCGTCTGGTAGCCGTTCTTCACCACCACCTTGTGGCCCGGGAACCGGATCTCCCGCTGCCCGCCCCAGCCCAGTTGCAGCCGCAGCGTGATCGCGTGGGGATTGGCGTTGGTGAGGCTCGCACGCATCGCGGTCCACTGGCGCGTGTCCACGGATTTGCGAGGGCCCCCGACCGGGCCGACCGCAGCGCAGCGCGCGAACACCTGCCGGCTGCCGCCCAGTTCCAGCTCCATGTCCTGCCCGCGGGCATAATCGCGAAGGCTCGTCTTGCCCGCCAGCTGGTCGCCGCGCGCAGTCGGCTCGTAGAGCGTCATCGCGCCCTGCGGCAGGGCGATGCCGAGGCCCTTGGCCTCCTCGTTCTTGGTCACCAGCAGCAGGCTGGCGGGTGTCGGTTCACCGCCTTCATCGATCCAGGAATAGGGATCACAGCCCGCCTGATAGAGATAGCGCGCCTTGACCGCATCCTTGTTGAGGAAGGCGACCTGCTTCATCCCCTTGGCCGAAACGTCGACGCGGGCGGGCACGCGGAACAGCTTGAGATCGCCGAGGTTCTCCTCGCTGGCGGTCATGACCTTGGAACGCTGCAAGCCGGTGACAACGATATCGGCAGACATCACCGCAACGGGCATCGCCATTTCCATCATGACAGGCGGCGGCGGCGGGGGCATGAGCTCTTCCGGATCGGTGCCCTCGGCGGTGCTGCCGATGGGGTAGCAGGACAGCCGCAGCGGCGGGGCAGTCGGCGGGTCGGCGAGGGTCCGGTAATCGCTCTCGACGTTCAGCCTGCCCGCGACGATCTGGAGCTTGGCCTGATCGAAGCTCTGCCCGTTGTCGTTCACCAGCGTCAGCCAGCTCAACAAGTGAAGCGGAAATTCGCTGGAAGCCGCCTTGCCAACGGGTTTCTCCAACAAGGTCGCGACATAATTCGCCTGCCAGTCGAAGCCCCAGGCGAGGTAGGTGAGCGTCACGTCATAGGTCCCGCCCGCGTCCGAGCGGGTGTCGACCGAGAAGACGGGGCTTGCCGAGAGGCCCTTGGGGATGCGGTCGAAGGTCAGCTTTTCGGGCAGCCCGGCGCAGCGCACCGCTTCGAAGCCCTGCGACGTTTCGAGCACTAGCCCGCCATCGGCGCGGGTGCGCACGGTGGCTTGTTCGGCCTTAGCCTCGCCCGTCGCGGGGTTGGTGCGCGTGACCGTCACCCGGTTGCCGAGCGTGCCGTTGACCAGCGCGGCGGGGGACAAAAGCTCGGCGTTGCGGTTCTTCTCGATCGTGCCGCCGGGCAGGCCCGTGACGATCGCCGAGACGCCGACCATGCCTTCGGCCACGCCCTCGAAACGGATCGTGGATTCGCCCTTGGGGAGAGTCACGCGGCGGGTCTCGCTGATCATCGCCATCCCTTGCGGGTTGCCGCGCTGGAGCGGAGCGTCGGCGGCGCGGTCGGGATCGCGGTAGATCGTCACCGACAGGTCATTGGGCGCGGAGGCGTCCACCACCTCGCGCCCCAAAGTCTGGGCGGCAAGCGGCGCGGCGATCACCGCCGCGCCCAGCATCCAGTGTGCGGACAGGCGCATGGCCCGCGCCTCAGTAACGCGTTTCGTAGGTGACGCGGATCACCCGTTCGCCCTCGGCCGCGACCGGGACCACATATTTGCGCTGGTCGATGTTGATCTGCTCGCCCTTGATGTCCTCCACGGTGACGCGGGTGTCGTCGCCCCACCAGACGCGCGACAGGCCCGACTGGGTAAGCTCGACCGCCGAGGGTTGCGCGCGCGCATTGGTGAGGGTGTAGCGCATGGTGGTGCGGTAGAAGGTCTTGGGCCGCTCGATTTCCACCGTGGTGGTGGTCTTGCCGTTCTCGGTGATGCGATAGCGCGCGGTCTTCTCCCACTCCGCGCTGGTGATGGTTTCGCGCTTCTCGATCTCGGCCTTCACCGTGATGTCGAAGGCGTCGCCGGTCACCAGCGAAAGCTCGCTGCCCATCGGGGTGTGGTCGATGCCCTTCTCGCCGATGAACTGCGGCGTGCCTTCACGGTCGCGCTGGTAGAAGCGCACGGTGCCCGCGGGCAGCGCATCGCCGAGGCCCTGGTTGCGCGAGGTCGAGAAAGCGATGCGGCTCTCGGCATTGCGCGGCTGCTGGTCGTTCTGCTGCCAGCCGACATTGATCGAGTAGATCTTGCGCGCCGGCACCGCCTGCACGTCGAGGAAGCTGACCTGCTTGGTCTGATTGTTGGCGACCGTGGTGCGCCCGCTGATCGGGTAGAGGTAGAAGTCGCCGAGCCGCTCGCGGTCGGCTGCTTCGGTCCCGGCGCGGGTCATGCCGCGCTCGCTGTAGCCGTTGCTTCTGCCGCCGTCATTGGGATTGCCCGCGACCAGCACGGTGTCGGCATTGTGGAAGGTGGTGCCGGTGTTGTTGGTGAGCGTCACCCAGCCCTGCATGTCGATCGTGCCCGCGCCCTCGTTATAAAGCGCGACGTAGTCGGCGCTCCAGCCGAGGCCGTTGCTGAGGTAGCGCAAGCTGACCGGGCGCTTGCCGCCGCGGCTCGAATCGAGGTTGACCGACAGCGTCGGGCGGGCGCGCAGGCCCGGCGGCACGCGGTCGAAGATCACGCGCACCGGCAAGCCGTCATCGCGCAGCACCTCGATGCGCTCGCCGATCTGGATCACGACGCCGCCTGCGACCGAGAGCACTTTGGCGCGCTCGCGAGTCTCGGCGCCGGTCGCGGGGTTGGTGCGCAGCAGGGTGACGGTCTGGCCGATCGCCTTTTCCATCAGCTTGCCGGGGGTGAGCAGGTCGTAGTCGAAATTCTGCTCGATGATCGTGGTGTTGGCCGCGGCAAAGCTCAGCGTTTCGGGCTGGATGGTGGCCGAGACGTCGGGAAATTCGACCCGGCTCTTGCCATTGGCGATCTCGACCTGGCGCACGTCCTGCACCAGCGCGAGGCTATTGTTGTAGATGGTGAGCGAGACGTCGCCCTGAGCGGTCGCGTCAGGATCGGGCACGCCCTGCGCGGCGGCTCCGGCGGCGAGCAGCGCGACCAGCGAAACGGCACCCCAAGCGGCAAATTTGCGATGGATCATCATTGGCGTCCCTCCCTCATCATTTCGTGGGATGAACGATTCTTGCGCTTTATCCAAGGTGAACGGAATGCTTTGGCCGATGAAATTCCGTCCCGGCCCGCCTTACGCCCCTGCCCCCGCGGCGGCGCGGGCCTGGCTCAGCACGGCGCCGACCTTGTCGCCGATCGACGCGACGCTGAACGGCTTGGCGATGAAGTGCATGTCCGAAATGTCGATGTCGCGGCGCAGTTGTTCCTCGGCATAGCCCGACATGAACAGCACCGGCATACCCGGGATCTGCGCCCGGATCGCGCGTACCATTGTCGGGCCGTCCATCCCCGGCATCACCACATCGCTGACGACAATGTCGAACTCGCCGCCCTCCTCGATCGCGGCGAGGCCGTCCTCGCCGTTGGCGCAGGCGGTGATCTCGTAGCCAGCGCGGGCCAGCGCGCGTTCGGCGACGGCGCGGACCATGTCCTCGTCCTCGACCAGCAGCACCTTGCCTCCCGCCGACCAGTCCGACGAGACCAGCGGCGCGGCTTCGCGGCGTTTGGGCACTTCGCCGCGGTGGACGGGGAGATAGACCGTGAAGCGCGCGCCCACCGGTTGGCCGGCCTTGTCGGCGATGTTGTCGGCAAAGATGAACCCGCCCGACTGCTTGACGATCCCGTAGGCGGTCGACAGGCCAAGGCCGGTGCCCTTGCCCTGTTCCTTGGTGGTGAAGAAAGGCTCGAACAGCTTGGGCAACACGTGCGGCGGAATGCCCCCGCCGGTGTCTTGCACGATGAGGACGGTGTAGTCGGCTGCGGGCAGCACCTCGGACCCTAGTTGAATGACCTGCTTGGCGTGAAGCGAGCGCGTGAACAGCGAGATCCGCCCCTGCCCGTTGCCGCGCGGCTGGCCGCCGTTTCCTTGGCCCCCGTTACCCTGACCCCCGTTTCCTTGAATCGCGTCGCGGGCGTTCACCGCGAGGTTCATGATCACCTGCTCGAGCTGCTGCGGGTCGGCGCGCACCGGCCCCAAGTTGCGGTCGTGCTGGACGTAGTAGGTGATCTTTTCGCCGAGCAGCCGCTTGATGAGCGGGCTCACCTCGCTCACCACGTCGGGCAGCTGGATGATCTCGGGCCGCAGCGTCTGCTGGCGCGAGAAAGCGAGCAACTGCCGGGTCAGCGACGCGGCGCGGTTGGAATTGGCGCGGATCTGCTGGATATCGTCATAATCGCTGTCGCCGGGGATGTGGCGCAGCAGCATGAAATCGCAGGCGCCGATGATCGCGGTCAGCACGTTGTTAAAGTCGTGCGCGACCCCGCCGGCAAGCTGGCCCACGGCCTGCATCTTGGTGGCCTGCGCAACCTGCCGCCGCAGCTGGTTTTCCTGGCTGGTGTCGGCAAGGCTGAGCAGCACGGCCGCCTCGCCAAGGCCTCGCACGCCCGCCAAGCCGAGCGAGACTGGCTCTTCCGGGCTGTTCACGAGCCGCACAGCGACATCGCCGCTGGTTGCAGGCCCGCGCCCGTGGCGGCGCACCGCGTCCGACAGCGCAGCCTTGTCCTCGCGCGTCACAAGGTCGGTCGGGAAGGCGGGCAGCCCCCGCCCCTCGCGGCTTACGCTGCGCAGGAAGGCCTCGTTGCCGAACAGAAAACGCCCGTCGCGGTCGGTCATCGCCAGGCCGAGCGGCAGTTGCGCCAGCAGCGCGTCGAGCTGCGCCACGCCCGCCTGTGTCGCCCCGTCGAAACCGGAACCGATGCCGACGCCGCTATCGATCAGCAGCATCAGCGAGGTGGCTTCGTCGGGCCCGGCGGGCACCGCCCGCTCCTCGGGATCGACCAGCGGCACGTCGACCAAGGTCTGCGGCGTCCCGCCCCGGCCTTCGCGTGCAAAAAAGATGCGGTCGCGCTCGTCGGAGCGCAGGAAGCTGACGAAATCCTGCCCCACCAAGCTCGCGCGCTCGTCGCCCGCGGCACGTTCGGCAAAGCCGGAACTGACCGCGCGGATTACGCCATCGGCGGTGGTGATGGCGGTCTCGATCCCGGCGCGGCTCAGCATCTTGCCGAAAGGCCCGGCCAGATCGAGCGCGTGGAGGCTGGTGGACACCGCGCGCGCGACAGGCTTGAGGCGCCAGATCAGGTGATCGTCGCCCCGCCCTGCACGGGTCGCGGAAATCTGCCAATGCGTCTCGTCCGAGGCCTCGATATCATCGAGCGCCGCAATTCCATCGCGCCAGGCATTGCGCGCAAGCAGGGCCGCCGCTTCCAAGGCCGGGCGCCCGAACGGCAGCGCCGGGGGCGCAGCATTGGCGCCGAAGCTGTCGAGGAAGAAGACGTTGGCGCACACCATGCGGTTGGCGCGGTCGGTGATCGCAATCGCCTCGCCCGCGCGCTCGATGGCGGCGACGGTAACGCTCCAATCGGCTGCGGGAGGCCCTTCGCCCATCGGTGCGGTACGCATCCGGTCGAGCAGCAGCACGCCGCCGAGCAGCACGCCCGCCGCCAGCATGAAGGCGAGCGCGACGGTCCCGCTGCCGGTCGCGAAGAAGAGGATGCCCGCGCTCCCCACGAGCCCCGCGCCGAGCGCGCCAAGGAGCTGCGCCGGAGGCGTATCGCCACCCGTCGAGGATTCGTCCGCTACGATCGGGGATTTGGATTCGGGGCCGGGGCGGCGGGACAAGCGGCAAGGCTCCTGTGGCTGTCGGCGTGGCCCGCGGTGTGATCCCAGGGGCCTTCGGAAAAATGCTTCCTACTGCGCCTCGAGCCGCTGGTCGAGCCGCGCTTCCATAGCCTTCAACCGTCTGGCGCGCTTACGGGACACTACGGCCCGCCACACCCAGCCGGACAGAATATAACCGACGATCGGGGTCACGAAGGACAGCACCAGATAGCCGAGCACAGTGGCGCCTGCGACCTGATAGGCGTCCACCAGAAAGACCCAGGTGCCGCTGCCTGCCTTGGCACTGGCGATGGCGGGTGCGGTCGCATCCCACCGCAGCGCAAAATCGCCGATGCGGTTGGCGATTACCAGCCAGAACGGCAAGGTGAAGGGGTTGGTGACAAAGGTCACCAGCGCGGCGAGCGGCACATTGGCGCGGGTCGGCAGCGCGAGGAAGGCGGAGAGGAAGATCTGCCCGATCGGGATGATAAAGGCAGCAAACAGGCCCAGCGCAACCCCGCGCGGCACCGAGCGGCGGGTAAACCGCCACAGTTCAGGCGACAGGAAGCGGTGCGCGATGGGGGCGAGATACTTGTTCTCCGCCATCGCCTCACGGGTCGGGGTGTTCTTGCGGATGACGTCCATCGCCCACGTCTTCGACCGTCCGGCAATGGTGGGCCTCGGAGCGTTGGTCATGCTCATGCGCACGGCCCTTGCAGGCGCACGGGGGCGACGGATTCGCGGAAGATCAGGGGTGGCACCATGATGAGTGCCATATGGGTAGCACGCGAAGGCTGACTAGGTGGTGAATCGGTACCTGCGCGAATTTATCAGCCGCGGTCCCGCATCAACCGCGCCTTGTCGCGCTTCCAGTCGCGTTCCTTGGTCGTGGCACGCTTGTCGTGGTTCTGTTTGCCCCTGGCGAGCGCGAGTTCGATCTTCGCCCGGCCGGTGCTGTTGAAGTAGACCATCAGCGGCACCAGCGTCATGCCCTTGCGCTCCACCGCGCCGACGAATTTCTCGATCTCGCGCTCGTGCAGCAGCAATTTGCGCGGGCGGCGCGGTTCGTGGTTGAGGCGGTTTCCGTGGCTGTATTCCGGGATGTTGGAGTTGATCAGCCAGACCTGCCCGTCCTTGACCTCGGCATAGCTCTCGGCGATCGACGCCTCACCCGCCCGCAGCGCCTTTACTTCGGTGCCCTGCAAGGCAAACCCGGCCTCGAACGTGTCTTCGATATAAAAGTCGAACCGCGCCCGGCGGTTTTCGGCGACGATCTTGAGCTTGTCGAAGGTGACGGGTTTGGGGCGTACCATAAGACGCCGCGATGTAGGCGTGCCCCGCCAAAAAAGCGAGGGGGCAAAAGTCTCACCTGCTTTGCGCTTTTCCTGCGCGCGGGTTAACCTTGCCTCCGGAACTCTGGGGGAGCGCGCGCATCGTGGACATTGCAGACAGTAGGGCCGCCCCGTTCATCATCGCCAGAGAGACCATCGCGGCCGGCTCCCAGGCCGACGTGTCATTCCCGATCACGACCATGGCGACCGGCACCACCTCCTCGCTCAGCGTGCGGGTGCTGCACGGCGCAAAGCCCGGCCCGGCGGTGTTCGTGAGCGCGGCAATCCACGGCGACGAGATCATCGGCACGGCGGTGATCCAGCGCCTCGCGCAAGCTCTGCGGCCCGACGCTTTGAGCGGAACGGTGCTGCTGGTGCCGGTCGCCAACATCTTCGGTTTCATCACCCATTCGCGCTATCTGCCCGACCGCCGCGACCTCAACCGCAGCTTTCCGGGGAGCGCGGGCGGCTCGCTCGCCGGGCAGCTGGCGCATATCTTCTACCGCGAGGTGGTGGGGCGCTGCACGCTCGGCATCGACATCCATTCGGCTGCGATCCACCGCTACAACCTGCCCCAGATCCGCATCGCGGCGGGCAACCGGCGGCTGATCGAGCTGGCAATGGCCTTCGGCGCGCCCGTCATCATCGAGAGCCCACTTCGCGACGGGTCGCTGCGCGATCAGGCGCATAAGCGCGGCGTCGATATGCTGCTGATGGAGGCGGGCGAGGCGCTGCGCTTCGACCGTCTGTCGATCGAGACCGGGGTCGAGGGCGTGACGCGGGTGCTGGCGCACATGGGCATGATCGAGGCGGATGACGGCCTCAGTGCGGTCGGAATTCCGGCGCGCGCCAACCGTTCGCAATGGGTGCGAGCGCCCCGCGGCGGGGTCGCGCAGATGGTCCGCGAATCCGGCGATCCGGTGAGGAAGGGCGACCTGCTCGCCCGAGTCTCCGGTCTGTTCGGCGAGGAGAGCGAGGAGCTTGTCAGCCCGGTCGACGGCATCATCATCGGCCACGCCACGCTGCCTGTGGTCCACCAGGGCGACGCCTTGTTCCACATCGCCGCGATCGATCACCCCGAGCGGGTCGGCGCGCGGATCGATTCGATCACCGAGGCTATTCTGGCGAGCGAACCGCAGGGGAGCGCGCAGCGGCTGCTGGACGAGGACGAGGTGGTTTAGGCGGAGAGCACACCAGCCGACACCAGCGCCTCGTCCACCGCGCGCTTGGCCTCGTCCGAGCACTCCACCATCGGCAGGCGCACTTCCGGTTCGATCCAATCGTGCACCCGGCTCAGCGCATACTTCACCGGCGCAGGGCTTGCGTCGGAGAACATCGCGTAGTGCAGCGGGAACAGCCGGTCGTTAATCTGGCGCGCCAGCTTCAGCTCGTTCGCGGCGATGGCTTCGTGGAACTCGGCGCACAGCCCCGGCGCGACGTTGGCGGTCACCGAGTTGCACCCGCGCCCGCCCGCCGCCGCGTGCGGCAGCCACAGCTCGTCATTGCCCGAAAGCTGGCAGAACTCGCGGCCGATGCCCATGCGGTGATCCGCCACGCGCGACAGATCGCCGCTCGCATCCTTGATGGCGATGATCCGGTCGGGATACTTGCGCACCAGCTCGACCACCGTGTCGTCGAGGATGTCGGTCAC